>NZ_LWHB01000001.1 GCF_001889065.1 Suttonella ornithocola
TTTTTAACGCCGTATCTGCAAGCCCTTTACGCGCACCATGGGTAGATATAAAGTATTGAAGAACGTTTAATCCTTCACGGAAGTTTGCTGTAATTGGCGTTTCAATGATAGAGCCATCTGGCTTCGCCATCAATCCACGCATTCCTGCTAACTGTCGAATTTGTGCAGCAGAACCCCTTGCGCCTGAATCCGCCATCATAAAGACCGAGTTAAACGAATCTTGTTCAACTTCTTGACCATCCCGCGTTTTAACTTTTGTTTTACCGAGCTGCTCCATCATTTTTTTAGCAACTTGATCGTTTGTTCTCGACCAAATATCAATGACTTTATTATATTTTTCACCAGAAGTAACCAAGCCTGAAGCATACTGTGCTTCGATTTCTTTCACTTCTTCTTCCGCTTGGCTCAAAATTTCTGCTTTAGCCTTAGGTACTACCATATCAACAATACCAATTGATGAGCCAGAACGTGTAGCATATCGATAGCCGGTATACATTAATTGGTCTGCCAAAATTACCGTATCTTTCAATCCTAATTGACGATAGCATTGGTTAATTAAAGCTGAAATCGCTTTTTTCTTCATTGGCTGATCAATGTAATCAAAAGCTAAGCCTTTAGGCAAAATTTGATACAACAACGCTCTTCCGACAGTTGTTTTAACTCGCTTCAATTCTGGATTTCGGTCTTCAGGACCTGAATGGATTCTTAAACGAACTTCTACAATTGCTTGCAAATCTACAAGACCAGATTGATACGCTCGTTCAACCTCTTCGACATCTGCAAAACGCATTCCTTCGCCTTTTGCATTTATCCGTTCACGAGTCATGTAATACAAGCCAAGCACCATATCTTGAGAAGGCACAATAATAGGCTCACCATTTGCCGGTGAAAGAATATTATTTGAACTCATCATTAGCGCTCGTGCTTCTAATTGTGCCTCTAAAGATAAAGGAACATGCACCGCCATTTGGTCTCCATCAAAGTCCGCATTAAATGCCGCACATGCTAGAGGGTGGAGCTGAATTGCTTTACCTTCAATCAAGACAGGTTCAAATGCCTGAATACCTAATCGGTGAAGCGTTGGTGCTCTGTTAAGCATTACTGGATGCTCGCGGATAACATACTCTAACGCATCCCAAACTTCAGGTGCATCACGCTCAACCATTAATTTAGCGGCTTTTATGGTTGGTGCATGCCCATTAAGAATCAATTGTTGGAAAATAAATGGCTTAAATAACTCTAATGCCATTCGTTTAGGTAAGCCACACTGATGTAAACGAAGTGTGGGCCCAACCACAATAACCGAACGTCCAGAGTAATCTACCCGTTTTCCTAATAAATTCTGACGGAATCGTCCTTGCTTACCTTTGATCATATCTGCCAAAGATTTTAGTGGACGTTTATTCGTACCAGTAACCGTACGCCCTCTTCTTCCATTATCTAATAAAGAGTCAACAGCTTCTTGTAACATACGTTTTTCATTGCGCACGATGATATCTGGTGCAAAGAGTTCTAATAAACGTTTCAGACGATTATTACGATTAATGACTCGACGATATAAATCATTTAAATCAGATGTTGCAAATCTTCCAGAATCCAAAGGAACTAATGGACGCAAATCTGGTGGCAATACGGGAAGCACCTCTAAAATCATCCATTCTGGTTTATTCCCAGACTGTAATAAACTATCCATTAATTTCAAACGTTTCAATAAACGCTTGCTTTTTGTTTCAGAGTTTGTTGCCTCTAACTGCTCACGAATATTTTGAATCTCAGAAGGTAAATCCATATTTTTTAAAATATATTGAATGGCTTCTGCACCCATCATTGCTTTAAATTCATGACCATACTCTTCTAGCGCTTGAATATAAGCTTCTTCTGTTAAAAGCTCATTTTTCTCAAGCGGTGTCATACCGGGATCTAAAACGATAAAAGACTCAAAATACAATACACGCTCAATTTCACGCAATGTTAAATCAAGCAACAATCCAATACGCGATGGTAAAGACTTTAAAAACCAAATATGAGCAACGGGCGTCGCGAGATCAATATGTCCCATACGTTCACGACGTACTGATGCTTTAGTGACTTCAACACCACAACGCTCACAAACAACACCTCTATGTTTCAAGCGCTTATATTTTCCACAAAGACATTCATAGTCTTTCATTGGTCCAAAAATCTTAGCGCAAAAAAGTCCATCACGTTCCGGTTTAAACGTACGATAATTGATGGTTTCTGGCTTTTTAACTTCTCCATAAGACCAAGAACGGATAACATCGGGAGAAGCTAAACCAATCCGAATTTTATCGAAATCTTCCGCAACATCTTGCGGTTTGAACATATCAATTAAAGCTTTCATTTCTATTACCTGTTTCTATTAGTCTTGAGCAAGTCCGATGTCAATCCCTAACGCACGAATTTCTTTCGTCAATACATTAAAGGATTCTGGTAGACCAGGATCAATTCGTAGATCACCATCTACGATATTTTTATACATTTTGGTACGACCTTCGACATCGTCAGATTTAACGGTTAGCATTTCTTGCAACGTATAAGCAGCACCATACGCTTCTAATGCCCACACTTCCATTTCTCCAAAACGCTGACCACCAAATTGTGCTCTACCACCCAATGGTTGCTGAGTCACCAAGCTATATGGTCCTGTTGAACGAGCATGCATTTTGTCATCCACTAAGTGGTGAAGTTTCAACATATACATATAGCCTACCGACACATCTCGATCAAAAGCTTCACCTGTACGTCCATCATACAAACGAGTCTGCCCAGTTGCGGGTAAATTGGCTAACTCTAACATTTTCTGCAAGTCTGCATGCTCCTCAGCTCCATCAAAAACTGGGGTCGCCATCGGAATACCAGCACGTAAGTTTTCACATAATGCTAAGAAGTCTTCATCATTAAGTTCATCAAGATTTTCTTTAGTACACTCTGGATTATGGTTATAAACAGCATTTAAGTACTCTCTCAACTCTTTGACAGATTTACCTTCATCCATCATATTACTAAGACGACGCCCTAAACCGCGCGCAGCCCATCCTAAATGTAGCTCTAAAACCTGACCGATATTCATTCGTGACGGAACACCCAAAGGATTTAGCACAATATCTACTGGCGTACCGTCTTCCATGTAAGGCATATCTTCTACAGGAACCACAAGAGAAACAACCCCTTTGTTTCCATGACGACCTGCCATTTTATCTCCCGGCTGTAAACGTCGCTTCACAGCAAGATAAACTTTTACCATTTTTAATACACCGGGTACCATATCATCCCCCTGTGCAAATTTGGCTTTTTTCTCTTCGTAGTAATCTTGTAATTCTTTTTCTTTATCTTTTAATAACTGATGCATTGCATCTAATTGCTCATTTAATGCAGCATCTTTCATACGAAGATCGAACCACTGCTCTGGCTTAAGAGAAGACAGCAAATCTTGATCAACTTTATCACCAGCTTTACGTTGAGGAGCTTTTTTCAATTCTTGCCCTATGACTAAGCGAGCAACACGATCATGAATATCACTAGCAAACACACGCAACTGATCTTTTACATCTTTTGCGATGGATTCAATTTCCATCTGCTCAATTTCTTTTGCACGCTCATCTTTTTCCACGCCATCACGCGTATAAACGCGAACGTCAACTACTGTACCATCCATGCCTGTTGGTACACGCAAAGAACTATCTTTTACATCAGAAGCTTTCTCGCCAAAAATTGCGCGTAACAATTTTTCTTCTGGAGACTGAGAACGCTCACCTTTAGGAGTCACTTTACCAACTAGAATATCGCCTGCACGTACTTCTGCGCCAATATGGACAATACCAGTTGCATCCAATTTTGCCAAAGCGCTTTCTTTAACATTCGGAATATCGGCTGAAATTTCTTCAGGCCCAAGTTTTGTATCTCGAGCAACACAAGTTAATTCTTCTATATGGATAGTTGTAAAGCGATCTTCTTGAGATACACGCTCAGAAATCAAAATAGAATCTTCGTAGTTATAACCATTCCACGGCATAAAAGCAACTAGAACATTTTGTCCTAATGCCAACTCTCCCATATCCGTAGATGGTCCATCTGCTAACACGTCTCCTCTTGCAACTACATCACCTGGATGAACCAATGGTTTTTGATTGATACAAGTATTTTGGTTTGAGCGAGTATATTTTGTTAAATTATAAATATCTACACCTAACCCACCTGGTTGCACTTCATCATCATTGACTTTCACAACAATTCTTGAAGAATCTACAGAATCAATAACTCCTCCACGATTTGCACGGACCATTACACCTGAGTCATTAGCAACAACACGCTCCATTCCAGTTCCAACTAATGGCTTATCTGCTCGTAAAGTTGGTACTGCTTGACGTTGCATGTTTGATCCCATCAAAGCACGGTTTGCATCGTCATGCTCTAAAAATGGAATTAATGATGCAGCTACCGAAACAATTTGCTTAGGTGAAACATCCATATACTGCACACGATCAGGCGGCATCAAAGTAAATTCATTTTCAAAACGCGTTGAAATTAATTCATCAACGAACTCACCTTGTTCATTCAGATGCGCATTAGCCTGTGCAATAACAAATTTAGATTCATCAATTGCTGATAAATATTCAATTTCTTCGGTTACCTTACCATCTATCACTTTTCGATAAGGCGTTTCTAAGAAACCATAATCATTTGTTTTAGCATAAACTGCTAACGAATTGATCAAACCAATGTTCGGACCTTCTGGTGTTTCAATCGGGCAAAGACGACCATAATGCGTTGGATGCACGTCACGCACTTCAAATCCTGCACGCTCTCTAGTTAAGCCACCCGGACCTAGCGCTGAAATTCGGCGCTTATGAGTTACCTCAGACAGTGGATTATTTTGATCCATAAATTGAGATAACTGTGAAGAACCAAAGAATTCTTTAATTGCTGCGGCAACTGGTTTAGCATTGATTAAATCTTTAGGCGTCCAACCTTCTGATTCAGCTTGATTTAGACGCTCTTTTACTGAGCGCTCTAAACGAACCAAACCAACTCTAAAGGCATTTTCTGCCATTTCTCCAACACAACGAATACGACGATTACCTAAGTGGTCAATATCATCTGTCTTACCAAAACCATCTTTGATAGCAATTAATTTTTTGACGACATCAACAATATCTTCACGAGATAATGTTCCAGAACCCTCAACTTCTTCTCTTCCTAAACCTCTATTAAATTTCATACGACCGACTCGAGATAAATCGTATCGAGTTTCATCGAAGAATAAGCTTTCAAAAAGTGTATCAGCAGCATCTTTAATTGGTGGTTCACCTGGACGCATCATTCGATAAATTTCTGCACGCGCTTCCTGCTCTGTAGTTGTTTCATCTAAACGCAACGTATCTGCTAAATATCCACCACGACCATGCTCATTAATAAATAATGTATGGAAGGTTCTAACCCCCATTTCAGCTAAACGAATTAAACCTTCTTCTGTTAATTCTGTATTTGCCGCTAAAATCAACTCGCCGGTTTCTTTATCAATTAAGTCCTTAGCAAGAATTTTACCAATAATAAAATCCATTGGGACAACTTGCTTTTTAACATCAGCATTCTCTAATTGACGGATATAGCGAGAAGAAATTTTCTTACCTGCCGGAACAATAACATCATCACCATTCACAATATCAAACTGAGCCACTTCTCCACGAAATTGTTCTGGCTCAAATTCCATTTCTAATTTACCGCTTTTTGTAATATAGAATGTTTGTGACTCAAAGAACATATCCAACATTTGCTGGTTATCATAACCTAAAGCACGTAATAGAACCGTAACCAACAACTTACGGCGACGATCAATTCGGCAATAAATCAAATCCTTCGCATCAAATTCTAAATCTAACCAAGAACCACGATAAGGGATAATTCTTGCATTAAATAATAGTTTACCTGAGCTATGTCCTTGTCCATTATCATCACCAAAAAATACACCAGGAGAACGATGAAGCTGTGAAACAACAACACGTTCAGTTCCATTTATAACAAAGGTACCATTGTCTGTCATTAATGGCATTTCACCCATATAAACAGACTCAGATTCAATGACCTGCTTAAGTTTTTTCTTTGTACTATTTTTATCATAAATAGCTAACCGCATTCTCGCTCTAAGAGGGCTAGCATAAGTAACGCCTCTTAACTGACACTCACGGACATCGAACTCAGGCTTACCTAAATCATAGCCAACGAATTGCAATTCCACCATTTCATTATGGCTTTTTATTGGAAAAATAGATTTAAAAGCTTCTTGAAGTCCCTTATCTTCGCGCTTATCAGAAGCTGTATGCTGCTGGAGAAAGTCATTATAAGACTCCAACTGCATTTCAAGTAAATAAGGTGTTTCTAAAACAGTAGGACGTTTGCTGAAGTTTTTACGGATACGTTTTTTTTCAGTGAACGAATAGGTCATGATGCGTGAACCTCGGCGTCGAATGTGCGCAATGCGCGGGAAAGAAAAATAAAATTAGCATTCTTATAACGGCGCATAACCGGCAGAAGAATACTCATTTATAAAGACAGCAAAAAGTACTGACGCCGAAACGCCAGTACTTTCAAATAGCCGAAACTAAGCTTATTTAAGCTCAGCTTTTGCACCGGCTTCTTCAAGTTCTTTTTTGATTTTTTCAGCTTCTTCTTTGCTAGCACCTTCTTTCAAAGTAGAAGGAGCGCTATCAACGGCTTCTTTTGCTTCTTTCAAGCCTAAGCCAGTTACTGCACGAACAACTTTGATAACAGCAACTTTGTTAGCGCCAGCATCAGTTAGAACAACATCGAATTCAGTTTTCTCTTCCGCAGCAGCACCTGCATCAGCAGCAGCTACAGGAGCAGCAGCTACAGCAGCAGCAGCTGAAACACCAAATTTTTCTTCCATTGCTGAAATTAAATCAACAACATCCATAACAGACATTGAAGCGATTGCTTCTAGAATTTCGTCTTTAGAAATGGCCATATAAACTCCAAAAATATTTAAATAAAATTAAGTCAAAAATACCAAAAGCTGAATTACGCAGCTTCTTTGCTTTGACGGATTGCTTCAACTGTACGAACCAACTTACCTGGGACTTCATTAATCGTACGAGCCAATTTTTCAACAGGTGCACGCATACAAGCCATAAGAAGAGACAATGCTTCTTCTTTTGTTGGCATTTTAGCTAAACGATCTAACTCATTACCAGGTAAAGTTTCACCTGAAATGCTTAAGAATTTTACAATTCCTTTATCTACTTTATCATTTGCTTTGAAGAAATCACGCCATAAACGTGCTGCTGAACCTGGATCTTCTTGAGAAAACGCCAAAACTAACGGACCAACTAGTTTATCTTCTAAACCAGAAAATTCTGTATCAGCTAATGCACGACGCGCTAGGGTATTTTTAACCACACGTAAATACACGCCAGTTTCTCGTGCAGCGGCATGTAAAGCCGTCATCTGAGTAACAGTTAATCCATGATATTCAACAGCAACTAACGCTAAAGCGTTTGAAGCAACTTCATGCACTTCTGCTACAACAGCTTGTTTACTGGTTAAATTTAATGCCATTCAACACTCCTTAAGTGAGATTGCATTTACCCTTAAAAACCGTATTTAAACGGACCTTCTTGGTATAGCCATTTCAGATAACTGAAGCTGACCTACCATCTATGCAGGAAATTAAGTACTATTTAAAAGCACACCTGCAGTCTTTGACGATAGCTGCGCTTGCAGCTATCCAAAGAATCTTTAAAAAATTAGTTAGTAGAAGTTAATGTATTTACATCAACTGCAAGGCCTGGACCCATTGTAGTTGAAAGATAAGCTTTTTGTAAATAAACACCTTTAGCCGCAGCTGGACGCAATTTATTTACCTCATTAACCAATGCTTGTAAATTTTCAGCTAATTTAGCACTATCAAAATCTACTTTACCAATGATTGCATGAACAACACCGCCTTTATCAGCACGGAAGCGAACTTGTCCTGCTTTCGCATTTTCAACCGCTGTTTTAACATCTGCGGTAACAGTTCCTACTTTCGGGTTAGGCATCAAGCCACGAGGACCTAGCACTTGTCCCAAAGCCCCAACCACTCTCATTGCTGCCGGTTCAGCAATAACAACATCAAAATCGCTACGTCCGCCTTTGATTTCGTCAGCAAGCTCATCCATACCTACAATATCAGCACCTGCTGCTTTAGCAGCATCTGCGTTATCACCTTGTGCAAAAACCGCTACACGAACAGTTTTACCAGTTCCATTAGGTAGTACTGCAGCACCACGAACAACTTGGTCAGATTTGCGAGGATCAATTCCTAATTGTAAAGCCACATCTACAGACTCAACAAATTTAACTTTTGATAGTGATTTAAGTATATCTAATGCTTCAATAACATTATATACTTTACCTACTCCCAGTTTTTCACGAATTTCTTTTTGACGTTTAGTTAATTTTGCCATAAATTAGTCCTCCACCTTTAAGCCCATTGCACGTGCACTACCAGCAATCGTACGAATGCCTGCTTCAAGGTCTGCAGCTGTTAAGTCAGCTTTCTTCATTTCCACAATTTCTTCTAATTGTTTACGAGTAATTGTGCCAACTTTTTCAGTATTCGGACGTCCACTACCAGATTTAATTCCAGCAGCTTTTTTCAAAAGAAATGATGCAGGAGGAGTTTTCTTAACGAAAGAAAAACTACGGTCACTATAAACTGTAATTACAACAGGAATAGGCATTCCTGCTTCTAAGGATTGAGTTTCAGCATTAAAAGCCTTACAAAACTCCATAATATTAACACCATGCTGACCTAAAGCCGGACCAACTGGTGGACTTGGATTAGCTTTACCAGCAGGAATCTGCAATTTAATATAGCCATTTATTTTTTTTGCCATTTTAACTCCTTAATGGGTAAAAACGCTTATAAGCTTCCCATTATATAATTTTCTCGACTTGGTGAAATTCCAACTCGACCGGGGTTGGACGACCAAAGATTAACACCGATACTTTCATTCGACTCTTATCATAGTTAACTTCTTCAACCGTACCAGTAAAATCAGAGAAAGGACCATCAATAATTCTAAGTTCTTCTCCAATCTCAAATAAAATCTTCGGTCTGGGCTTTTCTACACCCTCTTGCATTTTTTGTATGATAGCATCAACTTCAGCTTGAGAAATGGGAGCTGGCTTTTCATGCGTCCCACCTACAAATCCTGATACTTTTGAAATGCTATTAACTAAATGCCAAGTGTCATTATTCATTTCCATCTCAACTAACACGTAGCCGGGGAAAAACTTTCTCTGAGACACCCTACGCTTATTTTCTTTAACTTCAACAACTTCTTCTGTCGGTATCAAAATATCACCAAAGCTATCTTGCATCCCTTCTCTTTCTATCACTTCCTGAAGTTGCCTTTTAACGTATTGCTCAAACTGAGAATAAGCTTGTAGAACATACCATTGTTTAGCCATTACATCACCCACTTAATCAATAGGGTTAACAACCCATCAACAATGGTTAAAAAGATTGCAAAAATTGCAACAATTACCAAAACCATCAGAGTTGTTTTAACCAACTCATCTTTTTTAGGCCAAAAAACCTTACGTATCTCAATGCGTGCACCATGAAACAATTCTTTAATATGCACCCAATGATCTGTTAAAGTCAGAGATCCTAGTGCAAAAAACAAAGCTGCCAATACAATTAGTAAGCGAATGTACCATGGCTTAGCCGCTAAAAAAGCAGCACCTGCTAGATAAAATCCCCCTAAGAAAAATATTACACTTAAAGCAGTAAATATTGACGATAACGGCTTTTTAGCAACATTTGTGTTTGCAGACATAAAGGGATCTCTTAAAAGTGGCAGGCGAGGAGGGACTCGAACCCCCAACCGACGGTTTTGGAAACCGCAACTCTGCCAATTGAGCTACTCGCCTATTTGAACCAAAGGGCAAGAATTATACACTCGCCCAATACTAAAATCAATAATATTTACTCAATAATTTTAGAAACGACACCCGCACCTACCGTACGTCCGCCTTCACGAATCGCAAAGCGCAAGCCATCATCCATCGCAATTGGGTGAATGAGATTCACTTCCATCTTAATGTTATCACCAGGCATAACCATTTCTACACCTTCTGGAAGAATACATTCACCAGTAACATCCGTTGTACGGAAGTAGAACTGTGGACGGTAACCTTTTAAGAATGGAGTATGACGACCACCTTCTTCTTTTGATAAGACGTAAACTTCTGCCTCAAAACGTGTATGAGGAGTAATAGTACCTGGCTTAGCCAATACTTGTCCACGCTCTACATCTTCACGCTTGGTTCCACGAAGAAGCACACCTACGTTATCCCCTGCTTGACCTTGATCAAGCAACTTACGGAACATTTCAACACC
>NZ_LWHB01000010.1 GCF_001889065.1 Suttonella ornithocola
CMAAAAAAATGCATACCGCACTTTTGGGCTGTTTTCAAGGTGGATATTGAGTTAACGTTGTATGTATTTTTTAGGCAATTGACTATAGCATCTTCGCCAATTGCTGCCCAAGCCTCTAGTTCTAAAGGATGATTAGCGGTTCCAATTGCTTTAGTACCTACTTGATGCAGGGCGCTTATTTGTTCGCGAGTTAAACAGTTAAAAGTAAAGCCCGCAATAGGCACAGGATTTTCTAATAATATTTGGGTAGTGGTTTGAAAAGTATGCTAACCATACTCTTACAAAAAATATTTCTTTTAATATATTGATATTTAAATATTTAACTACCATTGGATTATTTGATAATATTCCAGCATACTTTCCAAACCACTACCAATATTTGAAATTGGGATTGAAAATCTGGTGGTGCAGGTAATTTAGGTTCAATCTATTGTTGAATATAAAGACTAGATAACCATGTTGACATTTTATGGGTATAGTTTCTGCCCTGTTCAGGGCTAAGTAATCCTGCGGCAAGTGACCCTAGCCCTCCTGCCTCGCTAACCGCAACGACTAATTCTATCGTGGTTGTGCCTCCTGCCATTAGGGGGGGGGGCTTGAATAATAGGTAATTTCAAGCCAATCATTATTGATTAGAAATTTTTTTGAGATAATAGATATTACTATCACCTATTTAGAAAAATCATCTTATTTGTTTATCAAATAGCATCGGGAGCGATTGGCTATGCTGCAATCTCTTAAAAATATTTGGACGCTGACGCTAAAAGAGTTTCAGAGTTTATTATCAGATAGAGCGATGCTGGGAATTATTACGATTATTTTTACTGTAGCAGTGATTGCGATTACCAATGGCGTGAGTATTGATGTGAAAAATGCGACAGTAGCAGTGGTTGACCATGATAGAAGCCCTTTATCACAGCGAATCACATCAGCATTATTATCGCCGTATTTTCAGCCGCCTGTGTTATTTGAGGATATGGCAGAGGCGCACGCGGCAATGGATAAGGCAGAGTATATTTTTATTATGGATATTCCGCCGCATTTTGAGGAAGACGTGTTAAAAGCGCGGCATCCTGCCATTCAAATTACCGCTGATGCCACGGCTTTGAGCCAGGCCGGAGTAGGCTTTGTATATTTACAGCAGATTATCAGCGAAGAAACTTTGCGTTATTTTCAGCTCGCCAATCCCGCGCAATTTCTGCCGATGAAACCAGTTATCAACGTTTCTTTTAATCCGAATACGGATAGCCGCTGGTATTTAGCAGTGATGAATGTCGCCACGTTTACCTTTATGTTGGCGATGCTTTTGGTGGGAGCTGCGGTCATTCGTGAACGAGAACGCGGCACGATGGAGCATTTACTGGTGATGCCAATAACGGCGAATGAAATTGCCGCCGCTAAAATTATTGCCAACAGCACCGTAATTGCCTTAGCTGCGCTAGCGTCAATGCAGTTTGTGGTGAAAGGCATTTTAGCGATACCGATTAGCGGTTCGTTAGCGCTTTTTGCACTGGGCATTATCGTCTTTTTATTCTCGGCGACAGCACTCGGTGTGTTACTCGCCACCACCGCGCCGACCATGCCGCAATTTATCTTGCTGATGTTGCCAATGTATATTGTGTTGCGCTTGATTAGTGGCGGAGAAACGCCACTTGCCAGTATGCCGAATTGGTTACAAACCGTCAGCCAAGCCTCGCCGATGACGCAATTTGTCGAATATTCTTCTGCGGTATTATTCCGCAATGCCGACATCACCCTTGTGCAAAAACCGCTATTCATTATGGCGATGATGGGCGTATTATTTTTGGTACTGGCATTAAGCCATTTCCGCTCTATGCTGGATAAGCAAGGCTAAAGATGTGCTACGGTTTCAATGAAAGGAATGTCTTATGAAAAAAATATTACTGCTTTCCGCGCTCATCCTAAGCGCTTGCCAATCACCGAATGCACCGCCTTCCACGGATAGTAAGGTGATATTGCCCGCCAGTTTTACCGCTGCACCGGATAATCCAACACAGACCGACATCCGCACTTGGTGGCAGCAGTTTAATGACCCAACACTCAACCGCTTAATTACACAAGCATTGGAAAATGCACCCGATTTAGCGATTGCCCGCTCACAATTAGAAAAAGCAGAGGCAACCGCGCGATTAGCCAATGCTGATACTGGACCTCTATTAGGCGCAGGTGTATCAGGCACAATGGCAATGAGTCATTTGGATAATCCTCTTTCAAGCGATACTCGAAAGGTTTTACAACAGGTAGGAAGTGATTTGGGTAGTAATCCGCTGTCTCAAAATGGTGCAGGTTATCAAATGGGCTTATCGGGAACTTGGGCACCTGACTTTTTTGGCAAAAAACAAAGCGATGCACAAGCAGCAAAATACGGGGCTTTGGCAGAGGTAGAAAAAACACATGGTGCGCAATTATTGTTAATCGCCACGTTAGCACAACATTATGTCAACGCACGCGCCTTAGAAGCGCAGAAAGTCGTTTTGGAAACAAGCGATAAAGCCTTAGCGGATTTGGTTCGCTATGCGAAGGGACGTTTTCAAGCCGCACAAGCAACGCAGTATGATGTCGATGATATCAGCGCCAAACGCAGCGCCCTGCAAGCCAAAATCGCCACTTTAGATACACAACGTGCAAATGAAATCGCGCAAATTGCCGCACTTATCGGTACGCCTGATATGACTTTTCCGCCTGATAATGGTAAGATTTTTACCCATTTACCTCAAGCACCTAGCGGACAATATCCCGCCGACTTAATCACTCGTCGTCCAGATATTCGCGCCTATAAAGCAGCCATTTTGGCGCAAAGTGCGAAGCGTGAGAGTGCGGCAGCCGATTTTTATCCACGTTTTACGATGAATTTTGGTTTATTAGAAGGAAAAATTCATTTGAACGGAGATTTATCAGGTGCGCGTTTAGGCGGTAACGGTGGATTACTAGGAATTGGTATTGAATTACCGATTTTTACCAACGGACGCTTGCAAGCACAACTTGATCGTGCCGATGCCGATTTAAAAACCGCCGTGCTTAATTATGATAAAGCCTTATTAGAGGCATTAACGGAAGTGAATAACAGTTATCGTCTTGCCGCCGCGCTTAAAAAACAGGGCAATAAACTCGCAACTACAGAAAAACAGCAACAAAAACAAACCACCGATGCGCGCGCTTTGTTTGAATATGGCAGACAAACGTTCGACAAAATCGCAACCGCACAATTAGCCACGAACGATACCGCAGAAATGCGGATTAAAAATCAAAAAGGACAAGCACTGAATTTAATTCGTTTATATACCGCGCTTGGCGGTGGCTGGTAAATATTTTGCTGATAAAGCATTAGCAAAATATAGACAACTTCTCAAAAATGCATACAACGTTAACTCAATATCCACCTTGAAAACAGCATTCTATATACAAGTACTGTATACATTTTTTGGAAGCCCTGCTATATAGCTAAATGTCTCTCACTCGCATACAGCGTTAGCTCGTTTGCCATACTGAGGTTGGCTATCTGTGGTTCTTCAGTTCGTATGCAAGCTAAACCCATTCAGCTATAATCCAAACAATCATTTTTGGTCATAAAACCCTTTTTTACCCGCTCTTTAACAACCGAATAAAAAACAAATACTTGTAACAAGCAAAAAAACAAAAGGTCAACCAACAAAAAACCTTTAAAACCCTTGTGGCAAGTGCATCAAATCGAATAAAATTCGGGTTCCCCGCCGCATAGGCGGCTTAGAAATCGTCAAGTCCGTAAACATGATAGAACGCATTGTTCCCCGCCACATAGGTGGCTTAGAAAGAACACAGCAAACGCTTACGCGCTGAGAGTGCGTTCCCCGCCGCATAGGCGGCTTAGAAATAGACCAGCACCTGATGTAGTCATCATATATAGCTAAATGTCTTTAACTTACATACAGTGTTAGCTTGTTTTGCCGTACTGAGGTTGGCTGTCTGTGATTCGTCAGTTTGTATGCAAGCTAACCCCATTCAGCTATAAAAACAAGATATTTTGAGACCTTTGCAAAAAAATATAAAATACGGAATTTTGCAAAGGTCTCATTTTATCAATCTTACTTAGCGTCTCAGGCGGTAAGTGGTGTTTTTTTCTAGCTGAATTAACGGTATTTGCGTAAAATGCTCTACAGCAGGCGGGATGTGCAAGTTGCTTTTTCCTGGCTGGTGTGGCGGAAGCAACTTGCAATAGCTTCAATGAGCGGTGTAATAGCAAGTGTGTAAAAGCAAATCAAACTACCATAAGAAATGAAAGTATCGCTTAGATATGGCTATCTCTACGCGATAATTGACTGATTGATTAAAAACATTTTTTTGGTTTGTATCTTTCTGGGAAGTCTTTGCTAGGATCGCATTGCCAGCCTGTAAAATTAGGGCGAGTGATTAGGGTTTCTGTAAGTGCATGATTACGTAATGGCGATACTGCGTTATGGTTAAATTCTAAAATAATCTGATTTTTATCGTTTTTTCCATTGACGGTTATTTGATAAGGTTCATCATTTCCTGTCGGGATATTAAGTGTTTCAGGGAAATAGCCGTTGTTGCGAATGTAGTTCTCAACGGTTTTTTGTGCATCTGTGAGACTTACCATTGCTTGTTCAACAGATTTTCTTCCATTGTAATAATCCATGACGGATTGAGAAAATTGCATAGCTAAAAATCCAATGGCGATTAGGAGGATAAAAAGAATGAGATATTTAAAGTTGGTACTAAGCGCTGATTTGAGTTTGCTGGGCTCATGTTTTAGCGCTGAGTTATTTTGGAGTTCTTCTTGGATGTTTTTGAGATTTTCTAATTGGAAGAGACTGCTTTTAGGATCGGAATAAAAACTTTCATCTATATCTACGAAAACGTCTTTGATAGGAGAGACAACCGGAAGTTCACTATTTTCATAGTCATCTTTGTTAAATCCGTTGGCTTTGTCGTAAGCAGCACGACGACGTGGGTTGGTGAGTTCTTGCTCTATTTGGCTAAGAATCATGGTATAGTCGCCTTGACGATCTAGGTTTCTTATTTTTTCTATTGCATCAATAATTTGTCGCATGGTTGCGCGTGGCGTTAATCCCAAAATATGATAATAGTTATGTTTGTTAACCATGTTTTCTTTCCAATCCATTAGATAAATTTAATTATGCCTGATTTTTTAGGAATTACCAGTCTTATAAGAAGCTTCTGTAATTTTATTATGCGTTTTTCTATGGCTAATCCGTATCTATCGCCATACGCGTTGGATTAGGTTAAGGATGTTTTCTTTTAAAATAGCATTGATTTGGCTATCAGTGTAGTTGAGTTGTGCAAGGGCTTCTGCAATGGCGATAAAGCTTTCGGGAGCAATGTATTTTCCTGATAATCCGTGGCCGGGAATATAACCTGCTGATACTGGCCACCAGTAGTTACGGTCAACGGTTTCTGGAATATCGGGTCGACCATCATCGTAGCAATAATCTAGCCCAATAGCCGTTTTTTCAACGCCAATAAGGCTGGCAACATGCTCAATCATTGGAATGAGGGATTGGGGGTTGAGTGCTGGATCACCGACAAATTTGCCAACGCCGTTTACGGCAACTAAGCCATCGGTTTTGCCTACAGCCGTGATAATAGCATCAGAGATATTTCGTCCATGTTCGACAATCGCGCGAGGATTGGCATGGCTATATAGCACGGGATGTCCGTCGCTAACTTGGCAGATATCAAAAGCGGTTTGTTCGCTATTGTGGCTGAGGTCCATTAGGATACCATTCTGATGAATGGCGTGAACAATGGTTTCTCCTAATGGGGTTAGCCCTTGTGGGATGTCGTGAGCGCCGCCAGCAATGCTGTTATTACGGTTATACGCCAAATGAATTTGTCGGACGCCTAATTGATGATAAAGCGCGACCATATCGGGGTTCTCTAAGAGTGGAAGCGCGCCTTCTAAGTCGAAGGAAACAGCAAGTTTGTCTTCTGCAAAGGCACGCGTGATATCGGCATAGGTTTCTGCTTGAATCAGCCAATCGTTTTCGGCAATTTGACGACGAAAACCGGCAATGACAGGAAAGATTTGCGAAATGGGATTCATATCCATACCAACGTTCACAGAAACGTAGCGAACGCCAGCATTGTAATGACGGCGAAGTTGATGGAAGTCGGTATCGCCATGTAGGGGTAAGCAACTGTGGCAATCGGCGAAGCGGTTAAGGGTTGTGGACATATCAATTCCTTTTATTATTTAATGCGTAGGGCTATTTTAGCATTTAAGGTTTTTTCATTTTGGGACGAAAGCTGCGCTTGGGGTCAAAGTCTTTGCTTTTAATTTTGCTTATATTATCTAAAGGTGGGGCAATTTCTTGGGCTTCACGTAGTTTAGAGAGAAAGTCGGTGAGGCAATGCTAAAGATTATCAGTGGGTAATATGATACCAAGTTAGGCAAGGCATGGATTTTCATAAATGACAGGGCGGTAGTAGCGGAGTTCGTCCAACCAGATTTGCTGAAAAAGTAAAATCGGATGTCAATCTGATTGGGTTTGAAAAGGGTTAAGCAGTCTGGATGATTTCTTGTTGGCGGGGATGCACAGGTAATGCGCCCATAGGAGAGTGGTAATATGGCGAAAAGGGGCGTCCTTGACGGATCATGTCGTAACATTTTCCGTCGGATAATTAAGCAATATTGCCGTATGCATAGCGATGCTTTCCGGGCTTTTCAATTTTTACAATATTGTCTTGGGTAAATACGCCGTAGTCGGGATGAGAGTAGATTTGTCAGCCATGATGTCCAATATAGAGCGCACCGCAGTGGAGGAGTTGGGAGAGTCCGCTATTTTTGCGTGGATTGTTTTTAGATAAATATTCTGGATCAAATAATGTTTTTGTTGGCGGAAGGCTGGATTTTTTCGATGATAGATGAACTTTTCATCGCGATCGTAAATCGCGACGTAAGTATCGTAGTAATCATGAAAGTTGCTTAGAGTAATCATCTAAAGACGAGATGCGTGGCGATAGCAACTAACGGAATCGCAAAGAGGGTTCGAATAAGGAAAATCACTATCAGTTCCCAAACTTTAATTGGAACTTCAGACTCTAACATGGCATTTGCAGATTCGGTAAAAAAAATAATTTGCACGGTTGAGAGAACGCATACAAAGAAAATTGCAGCAGGTGCGGCATTTGCGCCAGCTATCAGAATGGCAGGTAAAGCGAGTTCTGAAAGGGTTATCAATACCGTAGGCGCGATTTTGCCCGCATCGGGTAATTGCATGAGTTCAATATACGGTTTGATGATAACACCTAGCCAATCAAAGATTGGCGTGTAAGTGGCAATAATGAGCGCAATAATGGCGATAGAAACGACGTAAGAAACAATTTTTACCCCGAATAACAGTGCATCTCGCACACCATTTATCCAGTTTTCTATTTTGAGTGTAGAGGCACGAGTAGCAGCGCCTACTATGGCGCGACGCAAAGCGGTGCTATTGCGTGCAAGAGCTTTTTCAAGTCGTGGTGTGCCGTCAATATAAGTATCGGGTTTTCGAGAAATCGGCGGAATGCGTACCATAATCATTGCTAGCAAGAAGTTCAC
>NZ_LWHB01000100.1 GCF_001889065.1 Suttonella ornithocola
GGACAATGCCGCTTTTTCATAAACGCAGTGATATTCAAGCAATCATTGAAGAGCATGGGCATGAGATAGTTTGGTTACCCCCTTATAGTCCAGACTTAAATCCCATTGAAAAGATGTGGGCTTGGATTAAGCAAATAGCAAAGAATGGCGGATGGATTGTATTGATACTTTATTCTTTTATCTGCTTTGGATTGGGTTGGGTTTTAGATGATTGCACTATATAGTAAAGCTCCAAAAAAATGCATACAGTACTTGATAATAGGACACTGTTTTCAAGGTGGATATTGAGTTAAGGTTGTATGCTTTTTTGGGGATTTGGCTATATGCTTCATAATAATGAAAAAGTCCTCAAACACAAGGTTAGCTTCAAATTTGTCCGAAAAACTAGTCAATATTTCTTGAGCCTGTAAATCATGGAATTATCCCGAGACACTTTTTACCGTTACAAAGCAGCGGTAGAATAAGTGGGGGCGAAGCCTTACTTGATCAAAACCGGCGCAAAGTGAATTTGAAAAATCGGGCAGATCCAATGGTAGAAGAAGCAGTGGTTGCTTATGCCATTGAAGAATCGGTACATGGTCAAACAAGAGTAAGTAATGAATTACGTGAAAGAGGCATTTTTGTTTCTGCCAGTGGTGTGCGTAGTATCTGCTTAAGTCATCATCTAGAAAGTTTCAGGAAACGCCTGAAAGACTTAGAAACCAAAGTCGCCGAAAAAAACCATATGTTAACAGAATCTCAAATAGCTGCTTTAGAGCGTAAGCAACAAGATGACGAAGTCTGTGGGGAAATATATAGCTGAATAGGTTTAGCTTACATACAAACTGACGAACTACAGACAGCCAACCTCAGTACGGTAAAACAAGCTAACACTATATGTGAGTTAAAGACATTCAGCTATAGCAAAAGCCTACTAGAATAGTTACAATGTTAAGATAACTGAATGATGAATAAAGTAAGCATACTTTACTAGAATAGGAGGGCGTTAAAAATTCTGTGTCAGGTTAATTAAAGATTCATCACGGCATCTAACCGACTAGGGAAATAGATAGACAATTGCATCATTGTCCTGTCCCCAATTAGGAATCGGCATTGTCTATTTTTCGCTGGCATTTAACATACCAACATATAAGAGTTTGAGCAAACTGGTTTCATTAGGAAACGCTCCTTTAGTTTTAGTTAACTTGCGGAATTGACGATGGACTGCCTCTACCGCATTGGTGGTATAAATGGGCTTTCTCACCGCCTCAGGATATTTAAAATAGTGACTTAGCAAATGCCACTTATCCCGCCAAAACTTAATCACCGCAGGGTATTTATTACCCCAAAGGTTTTCTAACCTATCAAGCGCCAATTCAGCTGATTCTTTATTGACCGCTTTATATACAGGCTTTAAATCCTGCATGAAAGCTTTTTGCTCACGGATTTGCTGAAGCACACACAGTTGCACCTCAGTATTGGGGAAGATAGCCTGTATCGCTTCAGGAAAACCTTTTAAGCCATCCACACAAGTCATGAGAATATCTTCCACGCCACGGTTATGTAAGTCCGTCAGTACAGAGAGTCAATCGTTTGCCCCTTCGGTTTCCGAGCAGTATAAGCCAATGGGTTCTTTTTTGCCTTCGGTGTTTGAGGAATGACACAGAATTTTGAACGCCCTCTTGATGAGGCTCCAATCATCCCGGAGCAGTTCAGCCTCAATATCTTCTTTGACTGTTTGCTCAATTAAAGTAATTGCCATTTATGAGTCATGTCGCTGACCAGCGCTCACTTCAATGATAACCAGATTACTACAAGTATCAGCCACTAAATGAATCTTACTGCTGTTGCCAGCAACACTTTTACCAAGAGCTTCATATTGTTGACTCGCTGCTCCAAAACTATGCTGATGCACTTTAACAACACTACTATCAATAAATAACCATTCTCCATCATAGTCTTGCGTTATTATCAATATAAGCTTTTGTCATTTTCCTGTGATACGCCAGTACCAATACTGTTGATAGATAACATACCATTTATCAAAATACTCAAATATGCCTCGCCACGGACATCCCACTCTTATTTGATATAACATTGCTTCAAGAGCGAGTCTTAAATTGGGTTTGTCATAGACGTTTATTTAACGCGGTATAGTATGTATAGCCAACTTCCCAAAAAATGCATACAACGCTACCTTAATATCTACTTTAAAAACAGTATCCTATCCACCATTTCTGTATGCATTTTTTGGGAGCCCTGCTATAGCATTGTGCCAATGTTCATCTTTGAGCATGGTTTGTGTCATAAGTAGTGCCTTGTATTTTGTTGTAGTAAACATGAATGTGAGACTTTGCTTATCTTTTTTCAATTTCTGAATTCTATACAGCTCCTATTTAATCTTTTTTTGAAAGAATAAAATTCAATTTTTTTGTTTTCACAAGTTATAATCTACAAAAAACCAATCACCATAGCTTAATAACATGATTACTTCTATTGCTCTCGCCTTTGGCACGTTAATGGGTATTGTTGGCCTGATTTTTTATACTTCTGGTCTCACTCATTCTTTTTGGAAACGCTTTTATGCTATCGTTCCTGCTATTGTTCTATGTTGTTTTATCCCTGCTGGACTAAATACTTTTGGCATTTTTGCACCCGGTGTCGGCAAAACCATTTATGTTTTTACTGCAACATGGCTATTGCCCGCTGCGCTCTTTCTAATGACTTTATCCATGGATGTTCCTAAACTCATTGGTTTGGGTTGGAAAGTATTAGCAATGTTCTTTGCAGCTAGTATAGGAATTATTATATGCGGTCCATTAGCACTTTGGATTTACCAATACATTCATCCAGAAGCTTTTGCTGACGATACTCTATGGCGAAGTTTTTCAACAGTTGCTGGGAGCTGGATTGGTGGCGCGGCTAACCAAGCGGCAATGAAAGAATTGTTTCAAGTTGACGACACTATGTTTGGCACAATGATTTTAGTTGATACCACCAATGCATCATTATGGTTATTAGTGATCTTCCTTATCGCAAAACATCATCAAAAAATTGATCGTTGGTTAAAAGCAGATACTTCAGCAATTAACCAACTGATTATTGCTGTAGAAAATTATGAAAGAGAGCATGCGCGCATTACTACGCTTAGAGATTTTATGCTCATTTTTGGTTTAACTTTTGCGGCTTCTGGCTTAGCTGATTGGCTAGGCAAACAAATTGCTAATCTATTCAATGATATTAGTTGGGCAGACCAATATAGCTTACATAGCCCTTTTTTCTGGATGGTGATTAGCATTACTATCTTTGGTGTTGCTCTTTCTTTTACGCCAGCGCGCAAATTAGATCATATAGGCGCCTCAAAATTAGGAACTGTTTTTATCTTTATCTTGATTGCTGCTATTGGAATGCAAATTGATTTACGTGGAATTTGGCAATATTGGCAACTTTTATTAGTAGGCACACTGTGGATTACCTTGCACGTTATTTTTATTTTTATTGTGGCTAAAATTATTCGTGCTCCTGTTTTTTACCTTTGTGTTGGTTCAAATGCGAATACTGGCGGAGCATCTTCAGCACCCATTGTCGCAACGGCTTTTCATCCTGCATTAGCACCTGTTGGCGTTTTATTAGGAATTCTTGGCTATGCCGTTGGAACGGTTGGCGGATATCTTTCTACATTACTCATGCGATGGGCAGTTGGCGGATAATTTATGGATGCCAAAGCAAAAAACGATACCCCTGCAATTATTGGTTTACTCATTGGCTGTATTGTATTTGGCTTAGGCAGCTTAATCGTCGCCTTTGTTCCTATCAATAGCTATGCCATCGCCTTTTGGCGATTATTACTGGCATGTTTTGTCTTTGTAGGAATTTTCCTTTTTCGTCACCAAAGTTTACCCGGCCATCCTAAAGCTTTATTTTTTACTTGCTTAGCAGGTATCTTTTTTGCCTTTGATTTATCTTTGTGGCATGAAAGCATTCATGCTGTTGGTCCTGGCATTTCAACTTTACTCAATAGCCTACAAATCTTTTTTATAACAGCCATTGGCTTTTTCTTTTTTCAAGAACGTCCTAATCGCTTACAACTTCTGAGTTTAAATATTGCTATTTTAGGAGTAGCACTGATTGCTAGCCCAGAATTTGCTCATAATCAACGTGCAGCTTGGGGATTTATCAGCGGTGTATTATCAGGTGGCGCATTAGCTGCTTCTATGAGCGCTGTTCGTAAAGTACACGAATATGAACCAACACCGATTATTCCTCTGATGTTATTGTTTAACTTATCCGGTACCATTATCCTGTTTCCTATTGCTTTATTAGCAGATGGCGCTTTTTTTCCTAGCACACTTTCTAGCCTATTTTGGACATCTGTTTATGGTATAGTAATGCAATGTGGCGCTTGGGCATTAGTAGTTTTCGCTATTCCACGCTTAAGTCTTGCGCTGACAGGTCTTATTTTGCTTTCTGAACCTGTAGCTGCGATTATTATTGATGCTACTTTACTTGCTAAACCCATTACTGCTATTCAATGGCTAGGTTGTGGATTAACACTAATTTCTATTTATCTTGGCACACTTCGCCGAAACACTATTTAATTCATGAAAAATCGTATTGTTATTCTTCCTGCACTTTGCGTGACAGCAGCACTTGTATTAGCTGCTACTATCGCTCCGACTGATACCGCAAATATTCTTAGCCAGCTGCTTAAAGGAACCACTGCTAATTTTGGCTGGTTTTACATGCTAACAGTCGCTTTTATGCTTATCACGCTTATTTCTGTCGCTTTTAGTCCAGTCGGACAAATTCGTTTGGGACCTGATCATGCCCAACCAGATTATGCTTTTGGCGAATGGTTTGCGATGCTTTTTGCTTTAGGCTGTGGCGTTGGCTTAGTATTTTTTGGCGTAGCGGAACCTGTTCTACATTATGCCAATCCCCCAGAAGGCACGCCTCAAACCTTAGACGCCGCAAAAGCTGCCATGCAGATTGCCTATTTCCATTGGGGTTTCCATATTTGGGCGGTTTATGGCTTAACCGCCTTAGTTATTGCTTATTTTAGCTTTAGACATGGTCTTCCTTTTTCATTAAGAAGCCCATTTTTTCTATTCTTTGGAAAACGCGTTCTTGGTAATTTTGGTGCGCCACTAGATATTATTGCAATTTTATGTACTTTATTTGGTATATCAACGAGTTTAGGATTAGCTGCTGAACAAATTAATGCTGGACTGCATTACCTTTTCCCTATTATCCCGAAAACCCTACTGATTCAACTGGCTATCATAGCATTTGGTAGTCTTTCAGCGGTTACCGTATTGAGTTTTGGGATTAATCGTGGAATGAAAACGCTCTCAACATGGGTGGTGCGTATTGCGTTTACATTACTAATCCTAGTATTTATTCTAGGACCTAGTCGATTCATATTAGAAGCTTTTCTAGAAAATACAGGAAATTATCTTAATAGTATTATTGCGCGTAGCTTCTCATTACAGGCATATACAGGCGGAGATTGGATTGGTAACTGGACGATCTTCTTCTATGCTTGGACGCTTGCTTGGGCACCGTTTGTTGGAATGTTTATTGCCAAAATTAGTCGTGGTCGTACCATCAGAGAATTTATTACCGCAGTCATTATTATCCCTAGTATTTTGAACTTTTTTTGGTTCTCAACCTTTGGCGATACTGCTTTTTATCAAATCCTTCAACAAAATCATAGTGAATTACTTGTTCAAATTCTTAGAGATAAAGCGACAGGAATATTTGCTATGTTTAAGTATCTCCCCGCTACAATGATTTTGTCAGGATTAGCGTTAATTATGTTGATTGCTGGTGTTATTACCGGTAATGCTTCTGCGGCACTTTCCATTGACACCATCACGGCAAACGGAAAACAGAATAAAGGTTATGTTAAACTTTTTTGGGCAATTATCTGTGGCTTACTAACCGCTGCTTTATTAGCAGTCGGTGGACTAACGGCTTTACAAGCCGTTACGGTGTTAATCGCTTTACCTTCTGCAATTATGTTGGTTAGTGCTGCGATTGCTTTAATTCGTGCCTTAATTATTGAACGAATTAAGCAAACCAGTATGAATAAACCTCTACCAGAAAGTCAGACTGAAGGAAAATACACAACGCGTATTGAAAACTTAATTGAACCACCTAATGGCGCAGCGGTTGAGCAATTTATTCAAACCACTGCCTATAACGCTATGAAAAGAATTGCAGATATTCTGAACCGCCAAGAATGGCCTTGTATTGTGGAATATGATGCTCACCATAGGCGGGCATTCCTTCAAGTACGACATAAAGACCTTATAGATTTTCATTATGGCATTCGATTTCGAGCGTATGACCTGCCCGAATTTTCTCATCTAGGAAGACGTATTCGTACGCGTAAAAGAATGCCAGGCAAATACGCAACAGCAGAAGTCTTTTTACGACAAGGCGGACAGAACTATAACCTTTATGGATTTACAGAAGAAGATATTATGGACGATATCTTAAGACAGTTTGATCGAGAACTAGATTTTATTGAGCGTGTAGCCCAGGGCTCTTACCTTGGCGCGCGCCAATAGACATGCCTGACAACTCATAAAACATACTTTAAAAGCCCCTTAATAACTGTTCTATTTAGAGCAAATTAAGGGGGGTTTTAAATACTGTTTAAATTACGCAAAAATTAGAAGCGCTTACCAATTTCGTTGTAATATTTCTTTGCGCCATCGTGTAAAGGAATACCGATACCATCTAAAGAATTTTCCAACTGAAAACTGTCAATTAAAAGACGTTTTGTAAACCAATAAGGTTGATTATTGATATCCCATAAACGGCTAGTAAATTGATATATAAATGCCTTATCTGCTTTTTCCGTTGTCACTAATAAAGCATTCACAGAAACGGTTGGAGTAGTAGTGCTTATTTCAGAATAAATCTTCTGATCGATGACAGCTTGTCGATAATAAGGACTTTTGGCTAATAAACTCTCAACACCATTGCCTGTAATAGATAAAAATTTCAACTCAGCTTTTTTATCTAAAATTTGAAAAACAGGCGTTGGGATGCCCGCAAAAAAAGCAAACGCATCAACTTGATGATGAGAAAAAGCCTCAGCAGAGGCTTTTAAACTGCCGTGACTGAATTGTATTTCTGTAGAATTGATGCCCGCTGCATTTAAAATCTCCTTCATTCCATCGAATGTACCGGAATTCATCGCCCCTACAGCAACTTTTTTATTTTTTAAATCAGTTAGATAATGAATGTTGCTATCTTTATGAACAGCAATTTGTAATAACTCTGGGTACAAACTGGCAATTGCACGTATCTGCGGACATGCTTTAGTTTCAAAAGGACCGATACCTTTATACGCCATATAAACTAAATTGGATTGTACCAATGCAAAATCAACTTCTCCAGCGCATAACTGTGCTAAATTGTCCATCGAACCAGTGCTACTATAATTTTTTAAAACTAAACCATTAACTCCACAGCTACCGCCTTCACCACAAGGCAAACCGCCCGCATTATTGAGTAAAGCTGATAATTGAGTCCCCGTATAGTAATAAAGACCATTATAGTAACCCGTTGCTAAAGAATAATATTTTGCCTCTTGTTTAGATTCTGCCATAACCACAGCACAGCAACTCGTAATAAATACTAAAAGCCCTTTTTTTATCATCCTGTTATCTCTCTCATTTATTTAATCTTTAGACGCAAACAATGATCCCTTTGACTCTAATATGCGTCTTTCCTCTCCAAGAGGTGGTGAAACAACATATTGTTTATCTGAAACAGAAATTTTTGGTGGAACATGATGTTGCTCAAAATAATCATATCCCGGCTTTAGCATACGCCAAAACTCATACCAACGATGATTGCTATAAAGCTTAAGATTCTCTTCAGTCAAATGAAACGGGAAAACATGTACCGGAACAGCCAGTTGTCCTCTTCTTAAAGCTGCTTGTACAATGGCGTAAATCACTTCAATTTGCTCATCTCCCATCGCATAACAGCCGATAGAAACACAATTACCATGAACCATCAAATATTTCCCTGTATAGCCATGCGCTCTATCATAAGCATTCGGAAAGCCCAAATTAAAAGACAAGTGATAACGGCTATTAGGGTTTAATTGATTAAGTCCAACCTCATAAAAACCCTCTGGAGACTGCTTATCTCCTTCACGCAACTTAGGTCCCAACTCCCCTGAATAAACACAAATAGGAAAAGACTGATAAAGATGAAATTCACCATCTGGTCGCAATTGCCATATCTCTAAAAAACGATCTTTCTTAAAAATACGAATAAACGTTTTCGCACCAAAAGTAAAACCTCTGGCCTG
This sequence comes from Suttonella ornithocola, assembly GCF_001889065.1. Lineage (GTDB taxonomy): Bacteria > Pseudomonadota > Gammaproteobacteria > Cardiobacteriales > Cardiobacteriaceae > Suttonella_A > Suttonella_A ornithocola. The sequence goes on from NZ_LWHB01000100.1 coordinate 8,318, forward strand.
CATTTGCTTTGCTAACGGTAAATGTTTAACTTCATCTGGTAAAACAAATAAGCGCTGTTGAAATAAATCCGGCTTTTTCTCGCTAACCTCAGATTTTACTCCGCATCCTGCAAGTGCTAATGCCCCTGCTTTTAACCACCATCTTCGATTCATTGTTGATACACCCATCGTAAAATATCATCTTGCATATAGCGACTTTTCACAGCATCCCTACCATTCCCAATCATGACCACAGCATAAACATGTCCGCTTTTTGCAAAGACATATCCAGCCAATCCACGAACCTGATCTAAAGTTCCCGTTTTTCCAACCACCTTACCCGCCATTTCCTCACCACGAAAACGTTTCTTCAACGTTCCGTTTTCTCCTGCCACTGATAGAGAATCAAAAAATACAGATTTAAAAGAACTATTTGCCATATTCAATAATAATGTTAACAGCTGTTGTGCCGTTAGCTGAGTCTCTCTTGATAAACCTGAGCCATTATCAACAACCATTCCTTGAGTTGGTACACCAAAAGCGGATAAAGTTTCTATAATCGCCTTACGTCCTTTTTCCAAAGAGCCAGGCACACCATGCGCATAAACGCCAAGCGTTAACATCAACTGTCGAGTCATTACATTGTTACTATATTGATTCATTTTCTGAATTTGTTCAGAAAGCGGAACAGATAACCCTGTATAAAGTAACTTTGCTGAAGACGGAACCTGACCAATTCGTCCACCGCCATCAAAAGTACCGCCAATCTCATACCATAAATCATGAAACAAATAATAAAACTGTTCGCTTGCTTCTCCCATCACAACCGTTAACTCTCTAGCGCCACAAGCCGTACTATAGCTACCGGTTAACGTAACAACCGCATAACCTTTAGCATCACGCTCAATATCTGGTGAAGGAGAATAATTTTTTTCGCATGATGCAGAAGAAATACGCATTTGATTATTAATTTTCCAATTAGCAATATTAGGATATAACTCTATAGAAACCTCTCTATTTCCTCTAGGCAATAAGCGTAACTTAACCGTTCTAAAATTTACCATTAAAGGATGCGGTACCGCGTTATATGCCGACCATTTATTCCCATCGAAAGACTCATTATCTCTTGCTTCAGGCGGTAAATAATATAGCGAATTATCTAATACAATATCACCGGTAATATGACGCACACCCTTTTCACGCAAATCAACTAAAAACTGACGCAAACGCTCCTCTACTAAAAAAGGATCGCCTCCCCCTTGAACATATAAATTGCCTTCAATAACCCCATTTGCATCAGGTAAATGATCGACATAAAAACGTGTCGGCCATCGAAAATCTGCCCCCATCCTAATCAAACCAGCAGAAGTCGTTAATAATTTCGTTAACGAAGCTGGAGAACGTTTGGTTTGAGCATTTAACATTGCAAGAGGACGTTCCTGCTCAATATCTTGAATAAGTAAACTAAATCCATTTGAATCTACCTGATGCTCATTCATTATCTGCGCAATTGCTGCTGGTAAATGACTAACGACTTGCGCAGATGCGCCATAAGATACGCACCAAAAAATCAGCCCTAACCAAAAAGACCGCCATATCATTCTATTGTCCCTCGAAATTCGGTCAAAAGGCAGCTATTATAGCCACCCTTACCACAAAAAAAACTTACCAATGACTGAAAAAGAAAAACAATACGATGAAGAAGGTCGCGTTATTCGCGAAAATCGCAGCGCACTCAAGCGAGAACGTGATGCCATTAAAGCATTTGCAGAAGAACTGCTTAAGCTACCAGCGCAACAATATCCTTTACTGCCTATCAATGAAGCACTAATTGCTGCACTTATCGAAGGAAAAAGACTCAATGGTAATGCCTACCAACGGCATTTAAATTACCTCACGCGTTTGATGATAGAACAAAATCCCGAAGCCATTCGACACGCACATGAGCACATCAACCACCCCTATCTTCATACCGGTCATAAAATACAACAAATTCAATCAGAAATAGTTCGCCTACTTCAAAACGATAAAAATATCTACAACGAACTCATTGCCCGATACCAAGATTTAGATATCCAATACGTTCGTCAACTGGTCAGAGAAACACAAAAACACCTTGCAAAAGCGTCTGAAAAACCAGAAGAAACACAAGAAAAAAAACCGGGCAAACATCAACGTCGATTACAAAAATATCTACAAAGCCTACCCTTAAATTTTACCGCTACAGAGTAATGTCTCATACCATTCCTCTTTCACTTTACATCCATATTCCATGGTGCGTCCGCAAATGTCCATATTGCGACTTTAATTCGCATACCTTAAAAATTGCGCCCGATGAATCAGCCTATATCGCACATCTTTTACGAGATTTTCAATACGATTACGATGGGCGCACCATACAAAGCATCTTTATTGGGGGGGGAACTCCTAGCCTATTTAGCGGTAAAAGTATTGAAACACTTCTCAATGCGCTACAAAAACAAGCAAACATTGCTCCAGATGCTGAAATAACGCTTGAAGCCAATCCAGGCACAGTTGAGCAGGAAAAGTTTTCTGCTTATCAAGCAGCAGGCGTTAACCGGCTTTCCTTGGGTATTCAAAGCTTCAACCCCAAACACCTCCAAAGCTTAGGACGTATTCATAACGATGAAGAAGCACATAAAGCGATAGAAACTGCTCAAAAAGTAGGATTTTCTCGTATCAACATTGATTTAATGTTTGCTTTACCACAACAAACACCAGAACAAGCAATAAGCGATCTCAAAAAAGCCATTGCTTATCAACTCGAACATATTAGTTGGTATCAACTGACCTTAGAACCAAATACTCCTTTCTATACCCAACCGCCAGCTATACCAGATGAAGACGATAAACAACGCATTTACGAAACAGGCGCTGCCTTTTTGCGGGAACAAGGATACCAACAATATGAAACCTCCGCATGGACATCTAATCAACCCTCAAAACATAATCTTAATTATTGGCAGTATGGCGACTACATTGGAATTGGTGCCGGTGCGCATGGAAAATTAACAACGCGAGAAGGAAAAATCATCCGTAATCGTAAATATCGTTCCCCTGTTACCTATCAATCCGCGCAAAGCCATTCAACGAATCCCTATCAAGATGCGCAAGAGATAATTCCAAAATCTGAACAAGCATTTGAATTTATGATGAATGCCCTTCGCTTAAAAAACGGGGTTCCACGTTTACTTCTAAGTGAGCGAACCGCTATTCAAGAAAAAGAAATTGCAGAAACACTAAACAAACTGATTCAGCGAAAATTACTCATTGATGACAAACAGTACTTTCGTACCACAGAATTAGGATTTGCCTTTTTAAACGATGTTATCAGTGAATTCTTACCTACAGAATAAATAAAATAAAATCATTCCCAATCCTCTACACCTATATAGTGCGATCAGCTAAAAAACAAAACATCCTATAGCCCTTATCTAGCCATTCTGGCGGTAGATAACGTTCTGTTTTTTAGCTGATTTGACTATATAAGACTGTCTTCATGATTCTTATATAGGTGTATATAAGAAAAACTAATTTTTATTATCCGCTAACTTTTGTCGTTTTGAGCGTCCATAGGCTTGAGTGATACGGTCAATAATAATCGCGAGGATGACAATTGCAGTACCAGCTTCAATACCTTGTCCAATATTCAGCGTTTGAATCGCTTGCAACACAGGCTCGCCAAGCCCTGGTGCACCAATCATTGATGCTAACACCACCATAGATAACGACATCATCACCGCTTGGTTAATGCCTGCCATAATACTAGGTTTCGCTAACGGTAATAGCACCCAAAGCAATAATTGCCAACGGCTGCTACCAAAAGATTGCGCTGCTTCGCGTAGTTGAGGATTGACCTGTTCAATACCTAATGCTGTTAAGCGCACCAACGGTGCGAGTGCATATACTACCGTTGCAAAAACGGCAGGAACTTTGCCTAGACCAAATAACATCAGTACTGGAATGAGATAAACAAAACTTGGCATTGTTTGCATCACATCTAAGACTGGCGCTCCTATTCGGCGTAAGCGAGGATTACAGCCCATAGTAATACCAAGCGGTACACCTAGCACAACCGTTAAACCAACCGAAACAATCAATAAAGCGATGGTTTGCATCAAAGCATTCCATAACCCAAATGCACCGATAAGAAATAATCCAATACCAAAAACTGCGCTACGTATCCAACAACGAGTAGCGTGCCAAGCAAGTCCACAAACTGTTAATAACCATAGCCAAGGCGGTATTTTCATCAACAATTTTTCTAAGGGCAATAACAGATACCCTAAAGTAAAATCACTAATTTTATGAAAAAATGCGCCATAATTCTGTACCAATGTCTGTAAATTACGGTTCATCACTGCCTGTAATGACCATTCTGGGAAAAAAGAAGTATTATTAGCATTGCTTTGCTGCTGCACACTTTCAAAACTTTTTTGTCCCTTATCGCCTAACCATCTTTGCCAAAGCTCAGGATGCTCTTTTAAAAATACTCGCGCTTGCACCTCACCACTGCGTTGATGTTCATTCATCGCTAAAATTGCGCCATTTAGTTGCTCTGGTGTAAGTTGTACTCGTTCAAATAATTGCACCAAATCTGGATATTGCTCACGAAATGGTGTCGAAACAGCTATAGCTAATTGAGAACTTGGAAAGCCAGAAACACAATGGGTTTGACTATTCGCTTGTAATAATTGATTCCAACAGTTTTCATCGTACGGAGGAAACTCAATCGGTTTAAAATTATACTTTGCCATAAAGGCGGTTGGTTGCCAGTAATAGAATAAAACATCTTTTTTCTGTGCGTATGCAGAGGCAATTGCAGCATCCAATGCTGCTCCCGTGCCAGGATGAACATTATTATATTGATTAGCAAGCCCTGTATTTTTTAATAAATGCGTATTAAAAATCTCACACGTCCAACCACTAGGGCAATTTAGAAACCGCGCTTTTGTTGGGTCTTCAGGGTCGATAAAATATTTTGCCGCTGTTGCTAAACCTTCCACACGTTTTAATTCTGGATGCGCTTTTAAAGTATAAGCAGGGATATACCAACCCTGTTTTGCGCCCCCCTGAAGAGTATCGCCAATCACTGCTGCTTTACCGTCTTTCACCGCTTTTTGCATTACTTCTGAACGTCCAACCCACTGTTCAGCAATTACTTGAATATCATTTTGAGATAAAGCGGTTTCTAACGCTGGACCTGTGCCGGGAATTTCTGTTGTCGGGCATCTGTAACCATCTTCAAGCAGAATGCGTAGCAGCGCGGTGGTAAATTGCCCGCTTTCCCATGTTAATGCGCCAAATTTAATCGGTTGTTCGCAGGCAGCATGCGCTTGCGTAATAAAGCAAAGTCCTAACAATACGATATAAAAAAGACGGCGAAAGAACGGCATAATATTCCTTAGATAACAGTCAATGTAAAAATGATATTGTGCTTTAACTTAAAAACAAGAACATTCATCAATCGTTTTTTCGTGGTGCATGCGTCTTGCGCCACAAGAGAAAAAACAACTTACAGTATCTGTACGTAACTTCAAATACCGTGTAGTCAAAAAATTGAGCAAAAATTTCACGCTACTAAGTTGTCTAGATTAGGTATTATTACAATCTATCTTTTCTCTCAAAGTTAAATAACCATACTTTATCATTTATCGTCTACGCTGTCAGATATCGCAACAAGCAAAAGAACTCACCTCAGTGATGTGCCATAGTCGCCTGATGTTTTTTCTTAAGCAGCGATAATAGCGCTTGATGCTTGAGCGTCAAGCCATTGGTATAAAACCGGAGCTGATCCTCTTTTTTATTTTTTGCAATGCGCCCCTCTGCCAACGCGATGATAAAGCTCGCTTCAGCTAAAGGGCTGTTCACCGTGAGCGCGCGGTAGCTTGGATAATACAAGCGCATCAGCGCGTCTAGCGTCAGCGTAATATAGATGCTTGTATGCTTGATGCCTCTAAGATAATACACATACTCATTTATATTGATAATATCCTGCCATGCAATGCGCACATGATTTTTTGCGAAAGGGCTTATTTGAATACTTAATCCCTTTTCATCAATCACCAACGCAGGCACTTTACGCCGCTGCCATAGCAAGCCATAGCAAATCATCAATATTATTTCTAAGAGCAACGCTATCACCACTTTCCATAACTCACCCTTTTCCCACGCTTACCAACCGAAAACCTCAAATCCCAATATAACGAGAATAAAACTAAGGGTAAAAAAAGTCATGCGGTAGTAAATCTTATGCGTCATTTTATTTGCCAAATAATGAATATTTTTCCTCATTATTCAATGATAACTGCTGTGTATCAAGCATTAGTGCACGTTTATGGGGGTTTACTGTTATTTTTATTCGCAAGACATATTTTGGTAACAAAAGCACGGTATAACTTCTATCACTTTCACCAATCTATGTAGGAGATTTTAATGAAACTTGTGCTTTCTACTTTAATGCTTTCTAGTGCTATTGCTTTTAGTGCTGCAGTTCAAGCGGCTAATATTACTGGTGCTGGCGCAACTTTTCCGCAACCCGTTTATGCAAAATGGGCGGAAGCTTATAAAGCGCAAAGCGGTAATCAAGTCAATTATCAAGGCATTGGCTCTTCTGGCGGGATTAAGCAGATTGACGCAGGCACGGTTGATTTCGGTGCTTCGGATGCTGCCCTTAGTCAAGAATTAGATAAGAAAGGATTGATTCAATTCCCAACGGTAATTGGCGCGGTGGTTCCTGTTGTCAATGTTGATGGTATTACCGCAGGCGGTTTAACACTTTCTGGGGAAGTTCTAGCAGATATAGTGAAATCATCTAAAACCCAATCCAATCCAAAGCAGATAAAAGGATAAAGTATCAATACAATCCATCCGCCATTCTTTGCGTATTTGCTTAATCCAAGCCCACATCTTTTCAATGGGATTTAAGTCTGGACTATTAAGGGGGTAACCAAACTATCTCATGCCCATGCTCTTCAATGATTGCTTGAATATCACTGCGTTTATGAAAAGCGGCATTGTCCATGACAATTACA
>NZ_LWHB01000101.1 GCF_001889065.1 Suttonella ornithocola
AAATGCAGCCTAATTGATGAAGATGATGAAAAAGCATTAGCAACAGCATTTAAACAAGAATTAGCTGCGCTAGATATTGAGCAAGAAAATATTTCGAATGCATTATCGCAGCATTTAGGTCATTGGATTGCGCAACAGAATAATAGTGAGGCGTATAAGACTTTACTAGATAGGGTAGTAAGGCACTTACCTTCATCTTCAGTGCAAGCTTCTTTGCCAAAGCAATACCAACATATGGCAAAAATGCTTGCACAAAATTTACAAGCTCAACCTTTAGATGAACAGGATGAAACTATTTTAGCAAACGCATTGTTAACTGAAATTGAATCAATGGGTTATTCTAGTGTTGATGCGACATTAAAAAAACAGCTACAAGAACAACTTGGAACCTTTGCAATACAAAGTTCTAATGCAACTGAATATCAGGCGTTGTTATCTAATATTTTATCTAAACTAGAGCAGACTACAGAGAAACCATTAGATTATGAGCAAATGTTTAGTGATATTGAGCTAACAGAGAATACGACTCAAAATCTACAAGACGATAAGCTTGTAGCAAAATTAGCGACCATGGCTAAAGAAATTGCTTCTGATGAAAATATTGATGATATTGAGGTTGATTTATTTCAGTCTCAGTTGCGAGAAGCATTATCGGAAGTGCAAGAAGAAAATGCACTTTATGGTCGTTTAACTAGTCAGTTATCAGAAAAATTATTAGATGATGAGATAGCGCAAGCATTATTACAAACTACGTTAGAAACCTTACAAGAAGAAGCTGATAAAATGGCTTCTCAAACATCTGAAGTAGTAAAATCCGATAATTACTCTGTAGAAGGAAAGGCTTCATCTTTAGTTGCTGGTGAAGACGAGGTGTTTGCTTCTCCGAGAGAAAGCATATTACCTTTATCTAAGCAAGAGATTATTCCTGAAGTAGAACAAATATCTGAATCTCATAAGCCAGTTGCGACTGAAATAATTAATTTATCCAATGATGATACGTCTGATAATGATATTGCTAGTATTTCTGGTGCTGTTGATGTCAATAAAATAGAAGATAGCGAAACGATACTAGATATCAAGGTGTCTGATAATACTGAAAATAATCAAGTTTCTCAAATAGAAAAAAGCGTAACAGAGACAGCTTTTTCAAAGCCACAGATTGATGATATTTCTTCAGAGCCATCTTTATTAGATGGAGCAGAAGCATTGTGGAATAAGGAATATCAAGTTTCTGAGACAGACAAAGGTCTAAGTAAAGCTTCATCAGAAAAGATATCAGAATCGGAGTTTGATGGGGATTTATTAGATATTCAGTCAACAGATAAAAAATTTGCTAATATCAGTAAAAATTTAATAGAGAAGCAATCTGTTGGTAACCGTCAGATAGGTAACGCATTAAGTCAACCAGTGGTAAGATTGAGTGAAGAGTTATCTACGATTGCTCGACATACTAGCTTAAGTGATGCGTTTTCGACCAAATCTGATACTCGTCATCCTGGTATGGCAGCATTTTTAAATGCAATTGACCAATTTGAAACACTTTCTCAACGGGCAGAAAAAGATAGCTCTCCTGAGTTGATAGATGATTTGATAGAATCTGTTTATGATATTGAAGATGTATTAGATACTTCCGCAACACCAGATTGGATTTGGCGGATGCTTGATGCTATTGAGCAATTATTATTGATGCATAAAACACAAGAAGGTGGATTAAGCTTAAATGCGGTTTCAATATTGCGAGAAAGTGCCCAACTAATTGAGCATTATAATAATGACAATGAAACCAGTGCCGAAGAGGCAAATAAAACAATCAATGCGTTGATGTCTGCTAGACAAACACTTTCTAGTCGCATGACTCCAGCATCTCTTGCAGTACCTGCTGTTGCTACAAGCGATGATGTGGTGAGTTCTCAATGGCAACAATCGCATGAATGGACGCTAGATCCAAACGCTAATTCTGAATTGGTTGAAACATTTTTAGATGAAGCAGTGATGCTCTTAGGTAGAAGTCAGCTGGAAATAGAGCGTTGGGACGAGCAACGTGAACAATTAGGGCATTTAGATGTTATTCGTCGCGATATGCATACCCTAAAAGGTAGTGCACGAATGGCGGGTTATTTTGCTATTGGAGATTTAACGCATGCAGTTGAATCTATGCTTGAGAGTATTATTGATGGCTATTCAAAGCCAAGTAATCAGGCAGTTGCTATTCTTAGTGGTGCGATGTGGCAAGCGATGTTAATGTTAGACGCTATTCGCGATGGATATTTACCACAAACAGATCCTTATATTTTAAATAATATCAATCAGTATCTTGGTCTTCCTTTACCTTATCCAGAGGTTGCTGAGAATGAAAAACGAATTAAAGCAGAAGAAAAAGCTGCGCTTAAACAGCCTCAAATAGCCTCGGTTTCTGCACTAGAACAAATACCAGAGCAAGAAGCCATTGTTGATAAATCAGCAATAGAAAAGGTTTATGGTAGTAGCTTTGATGAAAATATTGATCCTGTATTGGTAGATATTTTTAGTGATGAAGCACAAGAGCTTATTGAGCAGGCAGGAGTACTATTAACAGAGGACTTGACCAAGAAATCAGTTGTTGACGAACTTAAGCGTAATATGCATACCTTAAAAGGAGGTGCGAGACTAGTTGGTTTGGTTGCCATTGGAGATGTTTCACATCTTATGGAATCTGTAATAGAGCAGCTTGGCGATGTCAATGAAACTAAATTGCGTCAAGCAAAAACACTTTTAGGACTTGGACATGAAACGCTTTATAGTATGTTGGATAGTGTGTTGCGCCAAGAAATGCCAACACCGGCAGGTGCATTAAATTATTCGTTAGAACAATTTGTTAAAGAAGGCAAATTTACTTTGCCGACATCTAGCGAAATAAAAGAATCTAAGCTTGAATTTACTCAACAAGATAAACCAGAATTAGAAACGTCTTTTCAAAAACTGCAAGAAGAGAGCAATATACCGTCGCAAACTTCTGAAATGGTATCAGAAAGAGAACTGCTTTCCGAAAAAATAGAAGAGAAATTGTCTGTAACAACAGATCTAGATGAATCAGCGTCTATGCCTTTGGATAAAGATTCGTCAGAGATTTCTTCTCATCAGGAATCTACTATTACAAAAGAAAATTTTTCTTCTGTTGAACCTACCCAAACCCAAGTTGAAGAAACAGCTTCTCAGGAAGAAAAAATACCAGAACCTTCTATTGCTTCTGAAGTTCAACGTTACGTAAGGGTAGATGCTAAGTTATTAGATGAAATGATTGCCATGGTTGGTGAAACCGCCATTATACGCTCTCGAATTGAAAATATTTCTTCAGAATCAGAGTTTAACTTAACAGAGCTAACACGTATCGCTACTCGTATTGATGAACAAATGCGTCGTTTAGATAATGAGACAGAAGCGCAAATGTTATTCCGTAGGGAAGCTCAAGAGCATGATGATGAGCATTTTGATCCGTTAGAAATGGATCGTTTTAGTGAAATTCAGCAGCTTTCTAGACAGTTAGCTGAAGCTATCAATGACTTGAAGAACGTTCAAGATACATTGGCAACAGAAAATACTCTGCTAAGAAATCTTTCTAGTCAGCAAGGTGTTATTCAAAGAGGTTTGCAAGAACGTTTATTGACAACGCAGCTTATTCGATTTGATGTTAACGAAGCACGTCTAAAGCGCTTGGTTCGTCAAACGGCAAAATCTGTTGGTAAAGAGGTTACTTTAATTTTAGAAGGTGGAGAGGTAGAGCTAGAGCGACGCTTGATTGAAGATATATTGCCTGCTATTGAACATATGATTCGTAATGCAATTGGGCATGGTATTGAACCTGAGAAAGAAAGAATAGCAGCAGGTAAACCTCCAATTGGTGTTATCAAATTATCTATCATTGCTAATGCTTCTAACGTAGAAATCCGTATACTTGATGACGGTCGTGGATTTGATTATGAGCGGATTAAAGAAAAGGCAAGAGAAAAAGGGTGGCTAAATCCTGATAAAGAAAATGATCATCAGTATCTTAATAGTTTATTGATGCGTTCAGGCTTTTCTACTGCGAAGACGGTTACGCAATTATCAGGTCGTGGCGTGGGTATGGATGTAGTTAATGAAATGATAAAACAACGTCGTGGTCAGCTACAAGTAGATTCTATACCCGGTCAAGGAACGCAGTTTGTTATTACAATGCCTTTCTCAATGAGTATCGCAGAAGTTCTGCTAGTAGGTATTGCTGGACAAACTTATGCTGCACCGATGAGCGCAGTTGCTGCAATCAGTCAGCTTAGCCGTGAAGAGCTAGAACGCAGTTATCAAGGTGAGGAAACTTATCACCACTATAATGGTATGGATTATCGTATTTATATTTTAGGAAAATACTTTAATCCTAATGAGTTTGAGTGGGAATTGGAGACAGAAAGTGTTCCGGCATTATTTGTAAATGCTGGTGGAGAACCAGTCGTGCTTTATGTCGATCATATTGGTAATCGTTTAGAAATTATTGTTAAGAACGTTAACCGTCAGGTACTAAATGTACCGGGAATCTCAGGAGCAACTATTCTTGGAGACGGCGATGTTGTTCCTGTATTGGATTTATTAGATTTATCTCGTAGAATTAATGGATTAGGTGAAAGTGAAGATGCTGTTACTTATGAGGAGCCACAAGCGCATCATATTTTAGTAGTGGATGATTCTGTAACGATGCGTAAAGTTTCTACTCGTTTATTAGAGCGTAATGGTTATGTCGTAGAAACAGCCAAAGATGGCTTAGATGCGATAGAGGTCTTGACAAGATTTACCCCAGATTTGATTTTATTAGACATTGAGATGCCAAGAATGGATGGCTTTGAGTTTGCTAGCCATGTAAGGCAAAATAGTGAACATAAAACAGTGCCTATTGTGATGGTTACCTCAAGAACGGGTGAAAAACATCGTGAGCGCGCTGAAGAAATTGGGGTGCAAGGTTATCTTGGAAAACCTTATCAAGAAGATGTGTTGATTGAAACACTACAATCATTGATTGGAGGAACGGACGCATGACTGATATTGAAGTAATCTTAATTCCTAGTGGTGGTGAAGAGTGGTTAGTTTTTCCACAAGCTATTGTAGGGAGAGTTTATCCTTATGCTCCTGCATTATCAGCTGAAAATGTGAGTGAATTCATAGTTGGAAGTATGTTGGTTCAAAATGAGAAAATGCCAGTTTTAGATTTTGTTTTTACTTCTAAGGAAGTTCCTTATGAGGAAACTTATCGAATTATTTTAGTTTCAACAATTACGGATAAATCTAATTATCGGCGCTATGCTGTAATTAGCTATGGTGAACCAATTTTAATAAAACTTAATGAAAAAGAAATTACAAAACTCAGCGATGGCAATCATCGTTTTATAGCACAATATGTTTCAATAGCTAATCAGAGTGATAAGAAGATTGCTTTGTTAGATTTACCACTATTTGAAGCCGAACTACGAATGAGATAAAAATGAACCCAGATTATTTAGATTTTGAACAACCCATTGCTGAATTAGAATATAAATTAACCGAATTACGCCAATTTGGTGAGCAGTCAGAAATGGATTTAAGTGATGAAATTTCTCGTCTTGAAGCAAAATCCAAAAGTCTAACAAAGAGTATTTTTGAAGATTTAGATGACTGGCAAATTGCACAAATGGCTCGTCATCCACGTCGGCCATATACGAAAGACTATATTAAACATATTTTTACCGATTTTTATGAATTACACGGTGATAGACATTATGCTGATGATGCCGCTATTGTAGGGGGGATGGCTCGTTTAAATAATCGTAGTGTCATGATTATTGGACATGAGAAAGGTAGAGATACCAAATCTAAAGTTAAGCGTAATTTTGGGATGCCGCGTCCAGAAGGCTATCGAAAAGCCTTGAGGCTAATGAAATTAGCAGAAAGATTTAATATTCCTGTTATTACGTTTATTGACACTCCCGGCGCTTATCCTGGGATTGGTGCGGAAGAAAGGGGGCAAAGCGAAGCTATTGCTCGTAATCTATATGAAATGGCGATTTTAAAGATACCTACGATTGCATGTGTCATTGGAGAAGGGGGATCTGGTGGTGCTTTAGCAATTGGCGTTGCAGATAAAGTGATGATGCTGCAATATAGTATGTATTCGGTTATTTCTCCAGAAGGTTGTGCATCTATTTTATGGCGTGATGCAGCAATGGCTGCAGACGCAGCACAAGCGATGCAAGTAACTTCTACACATTTACAAAAACTTAAGTTAATTGATGAAGTTATTGAAGAACCACTTGGAGGCGCACATCGCGCACTAGATGAAATGAGTGCTAAGTTAAAACAAATCTTTTTAGAAACATTAAAATCTTTAGATGCTATGTCAATAGAAGAAAGAATTAGTACTCGTATTGAAAAAATACGAGATTATGGAACTTTTGAAGAGGAGTAATAGTCAATTTTTCTTCCTTTCCTAATAAATAAAGCACTCAATCCGAGTGCTTTATTTATCTTTATACAGCTTGAGATCTTTGCAAAATTCCGTTTTACACTAAATTTTGCTACTAGTAGAAAAATTAATACTACGATTTTAATATATTTTCAAAATTTAAAAAATTGAAATTTCTCTATTTTATGTTTTTTTGCAAAGGTCTCAGCTTATAACATTATGAAACAACAAGCGCTTTCTCTAGAAAAACTATGGCAGTGGCAAGCGGAGTATGTTCCAAGCCACTATTTACTGGCTTGTAGTGGCGGTAAAGATAGTATAGCAATGTTATCTTGTCTTGCTACAGAACAAGATAGGCTTAAAGCGCCATTATCTATCATTTATATTGATCATGGTTGGAATTCATCTTCTGTACAGTGGGGCGAATGGGTTGCCCAAATAAGCCGAGATTTTGGATTCCACTTTATCAATGAAAAACTATCTTTTTTAGAGAATAAGCGTAATGCAGAAGCAATAGCTAGAAAAGCACGTTATGCTGTTTTTGAGGAAAAATTACTTCCAAAAGGCGTTTTATTAACGGCACATCATCAAGATGATCAGGCTGAAACATTATTGTTAAATCTTTTGCGTGGAAGCGGTATTGATGGTTTAACCGCGATGCCAGAAAGGAAAGTTTTTGGTAGAGGAGAACATTGGCGTCCATGGCTGAGTATTCGACGTGCCACTATCGAAAAATATCTTCAACAACATTCGTTACAAGCGATTGAAGACCCTTCGAACGCTGATATTTCTTATCGTCGTAATTGGTTAAGGCATAAAGTTTTTCCGCTATTGAATGCGGGATTTCCTAATGCTACGGACAATATAGCGAGGAGTGCTAGTTTATTAGGGGAGGTAAGAGCGTTTACTGAGCAAAGTTTGGATGCTATTTTGTATCCTATTAAAGAGAGATTATCGGTTTCTCTTTTAGCGCAATATTCAGAATCTCAGAAAAAATTATTGATTCGCCGTTGGTTATCGCATCATAGTCTTCCTATGCCGTCTTTTGAGCAGTTGCAAGAATTCTTAAGACAACTAAGCGAAAGTATTGACGGACAAGCACAAATTATTTTTAGTGGACTGTATTTATTTGCCTATCAAGGGAATATTTATTTTTTAGAGGAAGTATTCTCTACAAAGCTTCCTGAGGTTCGAGCAGATGCTATTTGGTCTGGTATAGGGAGAATTAAAATTAAGCAGGCGCCTTTTCCTTTAGAGGAGTGTCGCTGGGCATTATATCCGCCGGGGGAAAGATTTCGTCCATGCTCTAAGTTACATCATAAGTCTTTAAAAGAATGGTTTCGTTTATATCAAATTCCTCCGTTATTAAGGCGTCGTATCCCTTTGCTTTATTGGAAAGAACAGTTGGTTTGGGTAGGGGAGATTGGTAATGCCAATGGTTTTGAACAGCTAGTCATTGAGTGGAAAAAAACGGGCTATGCTGATACTATTAGCCGATAATTTCATGGTTTGGATGTTTGCATGACAAAATTCGTATTCGTCACAGGCGGCGTTGTCTCTTCTCTTGGAAAAGGCATCGCCGCCGCTTCTTTGGGCGCTATTTTAGAATCGCGTGGCTTACGGGTGACAATGATTAAGCTTGATCCCTATATCAATGTTGATCCCGGCACAATGAGTCCTTTCCAACATGGGGAAGTCTTTGTTACCCATGATGGCGCAGAAACTGATTTAGATTTGGGACATTATGAGCGTTTTGTAAATATGCGAGCGACACAGTTTAATAACTGCACAACGGGTCGAATTTATTCTGAAGTCATTCGTCGAGAGCGTCGAGGAGATTATTTAGGTGCGACAGTGCAAGTTATTCCTCATATTACTGATGCCATTAAATCTTATATTTTGAGAGCAGCCGAAGGTGCTGATATCGCTATGGTTGAAATTGGCGGAACGGTTGGGGATATTGAATCTTTGCCTTTCATGGAGGCGATTCGTCAATTAGGAACGCAACTTGGCAAAAATCGCACGATGTTTATTCATTTAACATTAGTGCCTTATATTCCCGCAGCAGGCGAGCTTAAAACAAAACCTACACAGCATAGTGTAAAAGAGTTACGTTCTATTGGTATTCAGCCAGATATGTTGATTTGTAGAGTAGATCGCGAAATTCCAGAAGATGAAAGACGTAAGATTGCTTTATTTACCAATGTGCCTGCTGAGGCAGTGGTTAGTGGACTTGATGCTGAAACGATTTATGAAATTCCTATGCTATATCATGCGCAAAAGGTTGATGAGTTAGTCGTTCAACATTTTCATTTAGAGGTTCCGCCGGCAGACTTATCAGAATGGGAAAAAGTTGTAGATGCTATTAAAGAAAAGCAAAATGAAGTTACTATTGCCATGGTTGGGAAGTATGTAGATTTAACAGATGCATATAAATCTTTGAATGAAGCATTAAATCATGGTGGTATTCATGCTGGTTGTCATGTCAATATCCGTTATGTTGACTCTGAAGATTTAACTAAACAAGGCACAGGGCTATTAGCAGATGTTGATGGCATTGTTGTCCCTGGTGGATTTGGTAATCGAGGAATTAACGGTAAAATTTTGGCCGTTCAATACGCCCGAGAAAATAAAATTCCTTATTTAGGTATTTGCTTAGGAATGCAAATTGCCGTTATTGAATATGCTCGTCATGTCGCCGGAATAATGGGTGCCGGTAGCACGGAATGGGATGAAAAAATAGAAGATCCTGTCATTGCATTAGTGACTGAGTGGGTGAATGAGCGAGGAGAAAAAGAGCAACGTGATGCGCAAACAGATTTGGGTGGCACAATGCGGCTTGGTGCTTTACCGGCGCGGTTAAAATCAGGTAGTAAAATTGCGAAAATTTATCAAGGCGAAATGATGAATGAAAGGCATCGTCATCGCTATGAAGTAAATACGCATTATGAAAAATTACTTGAATCTGCAGGTTTGCAGATTTCAGGGCGTTCTGTTGATAATGATTTGGTAGAGGTGATTGAGTTACCAGAAACCATTCACCCTTGGTTTGTTGCGTTACAATCTCATCCAGAATTTACCTCAAATCCTCGTAAAGGACATCCGTTATTTGAATCATTTATCCGCGCGACAACTACTTATCAGAAGGAAGCAAAATCATGAATTTATGTGGATTTGAAGTTGGTGCAGATAAACCTTTATTCTTAATTGCTGGTCCTTGTGTGATTGAAAATGAAAAGCTAGCACTAGAAACCGCTGAAACATTAAAAGAAATTACAACAGAAATTGGCATTCCATTTATTTATAAATCGTCTTTTGATAAAGCAAACCGTTCCTCAGATAAAAGTTTCCGAGGATTAGGAATGAGCAAAGGACTTAAAATTCTTGCAAAAGTAAAAGAAACTTTTAATGTTCCTGTTTTAACAGATGTGCATGAATATACACCATTAGAAGAAGTTGCTTCTGTGGTAGATGTTTTACAAACCCCCGCTTTTTTATGCCGACAAACCGATTTTATTCAAAACGTTTGTAAACAAGGCAAGCCAGTTAATATCAAAAAAGGACAGTTTCTTGCGCCTTGGGATATGAAGCATGTTGCAGAAAAAGCAAAAGCTACCAAAAATGATAATATTATGTTATGTGAAAGAGGTGTATCATTCGGGTACAATAATCTTGTATCTGATATGCGCTCCCTTGCAGTCATGAAAACATTCGATTGTCCAGTAGTGTTTGATGCCACGCATTCTGTGCAATTACCTGGTGGGCAAGGTAGCTCAAGTGGAGGACAAAGAGAATTCGTCCCCGTATTAGCAAGAGCTGCGGTTGCAGTGGGAATATCAGGAATATTTATGGAAGCCCATCCAGATCCAGATAAAGCCTTATCGGATGGTCCAAATGCAATTAAATTAGGCGAAATAAAATCTCTTTTAAAAGAACTTTATGCGCTTGATAAATTGGTAAAAAGTTTTTAAACATAGGAGAAAGCCATGAGTGCGACTATTGAAAACATTAAAGCCATTGAGATTTTAGACTCACGTGGTAACCCAACGGTACAAGTTATCGTAACTCTTTCTGATGGTGCTATTGGTAAAGCAGGTGTTCCATCTGGCGCATCAACCGGCTCTCGCGAAGCATTAGAAATGCGTGATGGCGATAAAGGTCGTTATATGGGGAAAGGGGTTCAAAAAGCGGTTGCTAACGTCAATGAAAAATTTGCGCCTGCTCTTCAAGGTAAATCAATTGATGATTTAAAAGCTTTAGATAAAATCATGCTAGAAATGGATGGCGATGCCTTTAAGAAAAACTTAGGTGCAAATGCGATTCTTGGCGTATCTTTAGCTTTAGCGCATGCAAAAGCAGCAAGTTTGAAAAAACCTTTATACGAAGTATTGCATGTGACTGATGATTATGTATTACCGGTTCCAATGATGAATATCATCAACGGTGGTGAGCATGCTGATAACTCTGTTGATATTCAAGAGTTCATGATTATGCCTGCTGGCTTCCCAACCTTTAGTGAAGCTTTACGTGCAGGCGCAGAAATTTTCCACACCTTGAAAAAAATTCTTCATGAAAAAGGACTTAATACTGCCGTTGGTGATGAAGGTGGATTTGCACCTGATTTAGCATCAAACGAAGAAGCTTTCAAAGTCATTATGGAAGCGATTGAAAAAGCAGGTTATAAAGCGGGCGAGCAAGTCTATTTAGCGATGGATGCGGCTTCTTCAGAATTTTACAAAGACGGAAAATATGTCTTAGCTTCAGAAGGTAAAGAATATACTTCTGAAGAATTCGTTGATTACTTAGCTGGTCTATGTGAGCGTTATCCAATTGTTTCTATCGAAGATGGTTTAGATGAAAGCGATTGGGATGGTTGGAAAATCTTAACTGAAAAATTAGGCGGCAAGGTTCAATTAGTAGGTGATGATTTATTCGTAACCAATACGACTATTTTGAAAGAAGGAATTGAAAAAGGTATTGCTAATGCCATCTTAATTAAGCCTAACCAAATTGGTTCATTAAGCGAAACCTTAGAAGCCATAAAAATGGCAGATGATGCTGGTTACGCAGCAATTGTTTCTCATCGCTCTGGTGAAACAGAAGATACAACAATTGCTGATATCGCAGTTGCAACAACAGCAACACAAATTAAAACTGGCTCACTTTGCCGTTCTGACCGTGTAGCAAAATACAATCGCTTACTCACCATTGAAGCAGAGTTAGGCGATAAAGCAAAATACGGCGGCAAAGCAGCTTTACTTGGCAAAATTAAAAACTAATTAACGCGTATGTTAAATAAACGTCTCCTGCCTTATGGTATCTTGATAGCTATTGCGATAGCTTTGGGGGCGTTTAACTATTATCTTTG
>NZ_LWHB01000102.1 GCF_001889065.1 Suttonella ornithocola
AATTAAATAATTAAAATAGGCTATATAATTATAAAGAAGGAATAGCTGATAAATCTGCTATATAAGAAGCAATCCGTATAGGCAAAAAATAAAGGAAAATACTTTTTTGTATTGAGAGCATTTTTTATGGTTGTGTATGCTGATAAACCCAGTCGCACATTGCTTGTACTTTAGGGTCTCCTGAGAGTGCGGAATCGTATAGCATATAGTAAGCCCCATTACTTTCTAATACGAACTGCCACGGTATTATCAATCTGCCATCGGACAATTCTCGTTGAACCAAAAATTTTGGCACTAAGGCAATACCGCAACCCAATATTGCAGCACTAATACACGCATAAAAGGTATCAAAACGAGGACCGCTAAAAGTATCTTTTAGAGGAAGCCCTTGATAAGAAAAATATTCCATCCATGCTTGTGGGCGAGAGCGAGATTGGATTAAGGTGTATTGCTTTAAATTCGTTAGATTTTCTATTGGTTCGGATAATAAGTCTGGCGCACAAACGGCGACGCAATGTTCGTCAAAAAGTTTTTCTGCTTCCATTTTTGGCCAAACGCCATCCCCATAGAGAAACGCCATATCGATACATTCATCTTCTGCTAATACGCCACCAATTTGATCACTAATATCTAAATGGATATTGGAATGTTTTTGTCCAAAGCCTTTCAAAAGAGGGATAAACCAGCGAGCGCATAAGGTGGGATGGCAGGCAATATGTAGCGCTTGTGCGGTTTCTCCATGCGCTAAGACATTTAAGACTGAAATTTCCATCCGGCTTAAAATCGCTTGGGTTTCTTGTAAGAATTTATGTCCAATGGGAGAAAGATGTAGGCGTTGTCGAGAGCGATGAAAAAGCTGGATTTGTAGCATGGCTTCTAATTGCGCTACTTGTTTACTGACGGCACTTTGGGTCATGTGGAGTTCATGAGCGGCTTTGGTAAAACTCAAATGTCTGGCGGCGGACTCAAAGCATTGTAATGCGGTTGTGGAAGGGTATTTTCTAAAGTAGAGCATAAGTGAGAAAAACATTAGGTTGGCAGAGCATACTGACGTTGGGAGCAGCGACTTTCCCACTCAGAAAGGATGATTTGATAAATGTGTTGAAAAGGGATGTCTAATTTATCTAATGGCAGAGTAAGAGATAAATCGGGTGAACTGATATTTCGCGGGATGGGTTCGTCTGCCTCTGGAAAGCCATTAAACAGCGTTCCTTCGTAGTAATAAAGGATGAGAGAAGTGTCTTTTGTTTCTATGTAAGCGATATTTTGCCAATGGAGAAAACGATAATAGTTTCGAGATGCGGGTATGTGAACCATGTGAATAGGCGTCAATAAATAAGAAAATTGAATACCGCGAGCGGATAGCGAGAGCGCGGGAATGTCTTTTAAGATAAGCGCGATTTAGAAAATAATGAGTAATGTTGTCATTCATGGTAATTGATGGTTCAGATGACGTAAATATTTACGTCATCTGAATGTGTATTCAATGCGCAAAAGCATTATTGTTCATAGTAAGTATAGCCACGCAGACCGGCTTCAAACATATTGACTAAACGTTGACGTTCAGCAGGGGTAATGGTGCCTTTACGAACGGCTCGTTCAGCGGTTTCGCGGAAATGGGCGAGAAGATTTTGCGGTTGATATTCCACATAGCTTAGAACATCTGCCACGCTATCGCCCTCAACTTCATTGACAAAATCAAAACTACCATCTTCATGGATATAAACAGATACCACATGGGTATCGCCCAAGAGATTATGCAAATCACCTAAAGTTTCTTGATAAGCACCAACAAGGAATGCACCTAAATAATAAGGTTCATTGAGTTTGATTTCATGAAGCGGCAATACCCGCTGAATTTCACCATCTTCAACAAAACGGTCAATTTTTCCATCGCTATCGCAAGTCATATCCGCAACAATGGTATTACGGGTAGGGCGTTCGTTAAGCCTATGCAATGGCACCACAGGGAAAATTTGGTCAATCGCCCAAGCATCTGGCAAAGATTGGAAAACGCTAAAGTTACCGTAATAGATATCGGCTAACATGGTTTTTAGTAGTTCTGGTTCAGAGAGTGCATCAGGATGCGATTCCGCAATTTTGGCAACTTCCGCCATGATGCTCATAAAGATTTGTTCGACTTCGCTTCGGGTACGTAAAGACAAATGCCCACGCATAAAAGCATCTCTGGCTTCGTCTCTATAATACACTGCATCGTTAAAAGATTCTTGAGCAGTTTTAGGAGTTAATGTTTCATAAGCATAATGCAGATTTTGAATCATTGCGTTTTCTTCATTTTCTCGACGAGCTGGCATTTGTGCATCAGAAAAGCCAGTAACATCTAAAATGTCAAAGAGTAAAACGGAAGAATAGGCAACGGTTGCACGACCTGACTCGGTAACAATGGTAGGATGCGGAATATTTTTCTCATCTAACACAGATTGAATGGTTTCTACAACGTCTACGCAATATTCTTCTAAAGAGTAATTTCGAGAGTGAATAGCGCTGCTTCGGCTACCATCATAATCAACTGCTAAACCGCCACCTAAATCTAAATATTGCATAGGTGCGCCTTCTTCAACAAGCTCAACGTAATAACGGCAAGCTTCGCGGACACCAGTACGAATATCGCGGATATTAGGAATTTGTGAACCTAAGTGATAGTGTAAAAACTGCAAGCAATCTAGCATTTCAGCCGCTTTTAAGCCATCAATAACATCGACTAATTGAGCAGCATTTAAACCAAACATAGATTTATCGCCACTAGTGAGATTCCAATGTCCTGATACATGAGAAAACAACTTAGCGCGTACGCCAATCATCGGGCGAATCCCCATCGCTTTCGAGCTTTCGACAATAATTGGAAGTTCGGCTGGTGTTTCGATAACGAAAATCACTTTAAAGCCAAGTTTAAGCATTCCAAGACCAAGTTCTACAAACTCTCGATCTTTATAACCATTGCATACAATCAAAGGTCCGGGTTCTCTTAGCATGGAAAGTGCTATCATTAACTCCGCTTTAGAGCCTGCTTCCAAGCCGTGTGAATAAGGCTTACCAAAGCGAACAATATCTTCTATAACTTGTGCTTGTTGGTTTACTTTAATCGGAAAAACACCGCGATATTGCCCTTGATAATTACTATCTGCAATCGCTTTAGCAAATTCTTCGTTAATTAGTTTGATTTGATTTTCAAGTAAATTTTGTACGCGTAAAAGCACAGGCATCTCTTTACCTCTAGCACGCATACCGTCAATAAGATCAACTAATGGAATAGCCGTATTAGGCGCATTTGGTACATTAACGACGATATTACCCGACGAATTGATACCAAAATAGCCAGCGCCCCAGCCATTGACTTTATAGAGTGCCTCCGCGTCATCACGCGTCCATTCTTGTTCGCTCATTCTTTCTCCTAAAATATTGAAATTTGTTTGGTATCACCTGTTAGCGTTTCTGCTTGTAAGGCGATGAGCTTTTCAATGGTTGATAGTGGACCTTCACTATCAAAATTGCGCATCTGTTCTTGAAAAATATGCTGATGTTTTAAAAACATTTGCATACTTTTTTCTAAGAATAATGCCAAAATACCAGCAAGGAAATTATCATCAAATCTTACTGCTTCAGCGAGCATGGCTTCACTGAAAAGTGGTGCTGCTGTTTCATCAAGCGCTTCTTCTGCTAAGATATTTAATAGTACAGATCGTGTAATATCACGACCACTTTGTGCATCAACAATACTTACTCGTTCACCTTCGCTTAATAAGCGCTGGATATCATCACTTTTTACATAGTGACTTGCAACGGTGTCATACAATCTTCGATTAGGATATTTTTTAATTTTTCTTACTGACATTTTCTTAAAACCAAGTCCGTTTTTTATGATTTCTAGGGACAAACTCTCCCTCTACCATTTTGCAAACGTCCTGTGTCATTTTATCGTTGATAACACGAGTATTATCCTTAATATTCGTGCATTTCCCTTTAGAAAGATTATATTCTCCGATTGCTTCGGGTGAGTTAGGGGCGCTACAAGCCGCTATTATTAGCGTACAAGCGCAACAAAGACTAATGCGAGTCATATTTTTTTCTCCGAGTCATTTGCAATAATCTTACACTGTAAATAGCAAGCCCAATCCAAATCAATATAAAAGCAATGAGTCGTGAAATGGAAAAAGGCTCATGAAAATAAAAAATAGCAATCAAAAATTGAATACTTGGGCTTGAGTATTGTGCAAAGCCCACTGCAGTAAGTGAAAGGTAATTAACTGCGTAAAGAAATAGTAAAAGGGGGATAAGCGTAATTAGTCCAGCAGCAATACACCATAATATCATGGAAGGATCTGCTGCATAATTAAAAGCTTTTCCTTGCTCTACCAAAGCAGCCCATGCAAGTAACACAATCGGTAACATTACTAACAATTCGGCAAATAAACCTTGTACCGGTGGCATACGCATTTTTTTTCTCAAACTGCCATAAATCCCGAAAGCGGCGCCAATGCCTAACGGTAGCCATGGCATAATATGTAGGGCAATCATCTGATAAATGACGCCTGCTAGACCAAAACCTAATGCGGTTGCTTTCCAGATATCCATCTTATCGCCAAAGAGCCATACACCAAATAAAACATTGATTAAAGGTGTGATGAAATAGCCGATACTGGCTTGAGTCGTTAAGTTTTCATTAACTGCGACGATATAGAGATACCAATTAAGCGCAATAAAAACAGCGCTGATAGAAGCTTGTAGTAAAAAATGTGGACGCAAAATCGTTTGAAAAGCGCTTTTGAGTTTACCTTTCCAAGCGTAGAGCAATAATAAGCAGAGAAAAGAAAAAACAATTCGAACATATAAAAATTCATCTGCTCGCATAGTATCCATTGCACGAACAAATAATGGGAAAGCACCCCATGTGATAAAAGCAATAGAAAGTGCTATCCAAGCTTTTATAGTCATTGTCATGAATGTAATCTGCCTAGAGGATCAGTAGGATCAACACCATCCATAAAGACTTTTTTTCGGTCATGATGTGTGAGTTGATAAATAAGACCTAGCCAATTAGCAAAAATCCCTTTGGCCGTATCCCGCCAGGTAATTTCTATTTCTTCGCTAATGGCTTGATCTGGAAACTCGGCGATTTTTCCGTCAAAGTACGCATTCAATAAAGCCATCGATTGTTCATTAAAATAATGCGCTGGAAGTGAAGGCATTTTATCTAATAATCCTTCATGATAAAGCAGAGCATCTCGGCGGTATTCACGTAGTAAACTTTGTACGTCATATTCTGGATGCCCCTGTAAATAAATATGGCGAAACCCATCTGGTGAGGTGGCTAAAGCAACACCACTTTCTTCACCGGCTACTAATACTTCTAAACCATGCGCAATTAAAGTTTCAGCAGAAACATCATTTTTACGCGAATGTGGCATATCAAAACGCGTATTAACATTAGAAAGAAGAGGGTGCTTTTTATCTAAGACTTTATGAGAAAATACCCCAAAAAGCTTTTCTGGAAGTGCTTGGCGTTCTATTCCGTAGAAATATTTAAAAGCAGCATGAGAAGCTAAGCAGGAACATAATACAGAAGTAACATTATTATCCGCCCATTCAAATACCTTTTTCATTTCATTGACATAAGGTTCATCTGATAAATCCGCATGGATAGGATTGGTACCAGTGACAATGAGGCCATCTAAGCCTTCTTCTGCAACTGCTTCAAATTTTTCATAAGTTTTATCAATATATTCTTGCATTTCAGGACTACGCGGTACGCCATCAATGGTAAAAATATGTACGTAGAACTGAGCGATGCGATTAGAACTACCAATCAATCGTAGAAATTGTCTTTCTGTCGCTTGTAATGCACCATCAGGCATCATATTTAATAGCCCAATATGCAATTCCCGAATGTCTTGAGAATGCGCGCGATGAACATCTAGGACTTCTTGTCCTTCCTGTCGAATACGATCAAAAGATTCAAAAGGTCGGTGAGCAACTAATGGCATGATGTTCCTCTTTGTTTATGATAAGTTTCAGTTAATAGATAAGCAAATTCTCCAGCATCTTTACATGCCCAAACTTTTTCAACAGGTAATGAAATCCCGTAGCGTTTGGCAATTTCTGAATAACGGTGGCGACGATGGCGTAATAACTTAGGTCCTACAAAACGTAAAAAATCGTCGCTATCAAAATCATCGGGATGGGCTATAGCGCTTTCTTGAGCATAAGTTTCTATCATCTGCTGTAAAAAGCTTGTGTCATAACAAATGGGTTTAGGATATTGCACCGCTCGTCTTTCTAATTCCGCTTGTAATTCTTCACCTGCATCTAAATAAACAATTAAAGTACGTTTAGCAAGAAAATTCATTAAAGCAGCATCATCTAAATACTCTCCTAAGCTTCCGCCCGCATCATTATTAAATGATGTCATACCATAGCGCTTTTGTGCTAACGGCATAAATTGCTCAATATCATACATAGCGCACTTTTCTGCTTGCATAAAAGCTTTTTGTCGTTGTAAGAAAATATCGTAAGACATTCCCTGACGACCAATTTTACCAATATAGGCAGAAATAACCGCTAATTGTTCAATAGAAACCTTTCCCTTGATGCTAATAGCATTTTTAGAGATTAAATCTGAAAAAATAGGAAGTGCTTGTGTTTGCTCAAGTAACCAATTATCAATCGCTTCATTAAGATAACGCGTTGCAATTCGAAAATCACCAGAGTAATGAAACCAACCGTCTTTAGCTAACATGGTGCTTAATGTGGTTTTTCCTACGCCAGAATGTCCAAGTAAAGTAATTGCTGAAAGATTGGGCAGCATTTCGTGTACTCAATGGAAAAAGAAAATATTCTAACAAACCTATAGGAAAGGCTGTCGAATTTATTTATAAAAATGAATAAAACATTAAGAATCTTCTTTTAAATTAAAAATTAAAAGAACTAGAGAATGGTTTTAAAATAAAAGCCCTGAAAGTTCAGGGCTTTTTTAGAAAAGCGTTTAATGTGATTCTGCTTTTTCTTTAAGCTTTTGTAGTTGCTTGATGAGTTTTTCTTCGAGTCCATCAATTGCTGCATACATATCTGTGTGGCGAGCATCTCCATGAATGTCTTTTCCATTGGCAACGTGAAGCGTCGCTTCTGCAATTTTTTCATGCTTTTCAATCTGCAAAGTAACTTGTGCGCTAGTAACACCCGCGTGAATTTGCTCAATTCTAGATAACATGTGATCAATATGTTCACGCATAGCATCGCTAATATCTAGATGCTTTCCTGTAAGGTTAAATTGCATAATTATCTCCTTTTAAAACGGCAGTTGAGCTGCCGACTCAAACCGTATCAAAAATACGGTTTATTTGCAATATTATTCTGATAAATCCTAAATAGGATGAACAGGAAAATAGCATCTTAATAAATAAAAGATTGTTTTATATGAATTTTAAGGCCTGTTGATGAAATAACGATCTGGGTCAAAAGCAGAGAGTGTATTTGGCATAAAAGCAACAACTGCTGTAATAATGACGCCATTAATAAATCCTTCCGGATAAACAATAACAGGTAAAAATTTAAGGTATTTATCAGTAGAAAGGCTAAGAGGATAAATACCTGTGATGGCCAATAATAAAGAAGTCGCGCACATAATAATTATCATAGTCAAAATGCCACCAAAAAAGCCTGCACCTAAAGTAAAAATAAAAGGATTCTTAGGTAACAGTCTTTGTAAGAGTCGACAAAAAGCATCTGAAAAATACACAGGTAAAGCAGCATATAGCAAGCAATTCCAACCAATGAGCGCTAAAGGCTCACTTCCAAGTGCCCAAAGAAAGAGTTGAGTAATAACAGCACAAAGATAAGCAATATTTTTTCCCATCATTAAAGTTGCCGCTGTTAGGGCATATAAATGGAGAGAGACCGGGTAAGACGCCAGTACGACCATGAGCAAATAATGTTAGCGTAATTAGCCAAAGACAAAAGTTATGAAGAGTAAAGGGATACTGCGCTAATTTTTCCCATTTGATACGATAAAGACTATATACGCACAAAGCAATACTCATTAGGTATAATACGGCTAATAGCATATAAGATAAATGTTCAGAAATAGTATTCGATAAAGGAAAAAAAGTGGTCATAATAAGGTAGCTACTCGATAATATTAGAATATTCTACAGGAGAGAATATAAAATATCTGACAGGTAGCGTTCAAAATTTTGTGTCATTCCTTTAAACTACTCAAAACACAAGGAATGACAGTATGCCAAACCTTGACTTTAACAAAGCCTTTCAAATGGCATGAGCTATAGGACGATCAAAGACCACATCGCTGAGATTTACTCATTGGACGTCTCTGAAGCCACCATTAGCAGCATTACCGATCAACTCATACCACAGCTTAAAGCATGGCAATCTCGAACACCCGATAGTGTTTATCTCTTTGTTTGGCTGAATGCCATTCCCTACAAAGTCAAAGAAGAAGGAGG
>NZ_LWHB01000103.1 GCF_001889065.1 Suttonella ornithocola
GCAATATTTGTGGCTCATTAGGCTATGCACAAACTGATGCGACTTTTGCTAAAAAAAGTAGTTCTTATTACAGAAGAAATTGCACCATATCCATTTAGCCCAATGAGTATTACGCAAGACCAAGTAGATTGTATTGTCGAAGTTGAAGCTGTTGGCGATTCTAGCAAAATTGGTGCAGGAGCAACACGGATGACAACAAATCCAAGAGAATTACTCATTGCACGCAAAGCAGCTGATGTGATTGCAAAGTCTGGTTACTTTAAGGAAGGGTTTAGTTTACAAACTGGTTCTGGAGGTGCTTCTTTAGCCGTTACTCGCTTCTTAGAAGACAAAATGCGTCAACAAAATATCAAAGCATCTTTTGCCTTAGGCGGTATTACTGCCAGTATGGTGGAATTACACGAAAAAGGATTGATTGAAAAGTTATTAGACGTACAAAGTTTTGATAGTCATGCAGCAGCATCATTGGCACGCAATCTGGGTCATATTGAAATCAGCGCTAATCAATATGCTAATTTTGGTTCTAAAGGAGCTAGTGTTGAACGCTTAGATGTGGTGGTATTAAGTGCTTTAGAGATTGATACAGAATTTAACGTAAACGTCATGACTGGTTCGGATGGTATTTTGCGTGGCGCATCAGGAGGTCATAGCGATGCTGCTGCTAGCGCTCGTCTAGCTATTATTGTTGCACCATTGGTTCGCGGTCGCATTCCAACAGTGGTCAAAAATGTAATTACCACTATTACACCCGGTGAACATATTGATATCTTAGTTACAGACCATGGCATTGCTGTTAATCCTAAACGCCCTAAATTAGCTGCTAGGTTGCGTGAAGCAGGAATAAAAATTATGTCTATTGATGAATTATATGCACGCGCAATAATGTTAACAGGTATACCAAATGCCATACGTTTTACTAATCGTCCAGTGGCTATTGTTCGCTATCGAGATGGCAGTGTGATTGATACCGTTTTTCAAATTGCTGACACCCCTCCTCTTTCATAAAGGATTATGAATACCGATAAGCTTACAATGGTATTAGCTGCACGTGATGCTCGCCAGCAAGCACAACAAAGCTTATTACAATCTGGTGTCAATAGTGTGGTAAGTTTTAGTGTGCTTGCACCGGGTGAAATTAAACGAAGTCCTTTTTTAGATAAAGTATTTCTTATAGGGCGTCAAAGAATTTATCACTATTTACATCATCACGGCTTTTCATTATGCGACCCCATTCATCTCAATCATAGTGGTGGAGAAAGTTGGCTCATTGGTAGCACAAACGAAGCAACTTCTCTTAAATCTGCTTTAATGACTTTGGAGCAATACCATCCCTTAGGAAGATTATGGGATATTGATGTGTTAGATAATCAAGGTATTCCCCTATCCCGTCAATCTTTTCATCAATTACCACGCCGCTGTCTTTGTTGTGCAGATGATGCTAAATCTTGCGCAAAAACACGGCGGCATTCTTATCTGGCGCTACAAGCAGCAATGCAATCTTACTGGCAACAATATCAAGATTGCCAGTACATTGCCTTGCAAATGGAGGAAGCCTTAATAACTGAAGCCAATCTTACCCCTAAACCCGGACTAGTAGACACTGATAACCAAGGTCCCCATCCTGATATGAGTTTATCTCTATTTCATCATAGTGCTAAACAACTTACTCCTTATTTTGCAGAATGTATCTTTATTGGTAGACAATTTTCAGAACCAAGTCCCGATATCATGACCATCATCCGTCCAATTGGTCAAGAAGCAGAACGTGCTATGTTTTCTGCTACTAACGGTATTAACACTCATAAAGGCGCTATTTTTTTCTTTTGCTTATTGGCTGCTGCAATTGGTTGTCAACCACGCTGGTCGTCTTCGTCTTTATCTGAAAACATTGCCATTATCAGCACTGATTTAAAAAAAGAGCTTGGTCAAGGCAAAAGTGCTGGAGCAGATGCCTATCGCCACTATCAGATAACTGGAGCACGCGGAGAAGCGCTTAACGGCTTTTCAACGGTTTTTACCTATGCCCTACCAGCTTATTGGCAAGCTTTTGCTCAAACAGGACAACGTGACCATGCCTTACGATATGCTCTATTAGTCTTATTTGCACACAACAATGATACCACTACCTTAAAGCGGGGAGGCATGACTGCACTACATTGGTTACAACAAACAGCAAAAATAGCACTTAAAGATAAAAAACTCATACAAACCCCTCAAGCATTGATTACTACACTCAAAGCACTTGATATGCAATGTAATATCAAAAATCTTAGTACGGGCGGTAGTGCAGATTTACTTGCACTGACCGCATTTCTTAGTCATTTTTTTACTCATCAGGAGCAACTATGACCACAACATCTCAAGATTCTTTCTTAAAAAAATATTGGAAGCAAATTGTTTTTCTTGCCATTCCTTGTATTATTTTTCACTGGTCACCACCAGAAGGACTTTCTCTAGTAGGATGGCGTGTCTTTGGTTGGTATGTTGTCGCTATATTTGGACTAGTTGCTAAACCTTGGGCAATGCCTGTCGTATTACTAACAGCAGTGACAGGAGCAGGTGTTGCAATTGGTTTTACACCGAATGAGCAATTAGAAATGAAAAATGTGCTTTCTGGTTATGCCTCTACTACAACATGGTTAGTCTTTACTGCCTTTGCACTTTCAACCGCTTTTGTTACGACTGGATTAGGTAAACGCATTGCCTATTTGATGATTAGAAATTTTGGTCATACCACTCTCAGACTCGGCTACATCAATACTTTCTTAGACTTAGCCATCTCACCAGGTATGCCATCAGTAACTGCACGTGGCGGTGGGATTATGATGCCCATTATGAACAACGTTGCATACGCCATTGGCTCAGAACCAGAAACTAGCCCCAAAAAAGGAGGACTATTTTTACTCTTAAATACCTACTTTACCGTAAAAAATACAGGTTACATTTTTATCACTGCAATGGCACCTAATGCACTCGCATTAAGCCTAATCATGCCTATTTTGAATATCAAACTAAATTGGACACAATGGTTTCTAGCTGCTGCTGTTCCCGGCTTGCTTATTACTTTTTTAACCCCGTTAGTACTCTACCTACTTTATAAGCCAGAAGTAACGTACGTCAATCGTCAAGAAATTGCTGAAAAAGGTCTTTCAGAAATGGGAGCAATGAAAACTAGCGAAAAATGGTTGCTCATTATCTTTATTAGCGCTCTTATCGGCTGGATAACAGGTAAATGGACAGGAATAAATGCAACAGCTGTTGCTCTAGCCGCTATGGTTGCTTGCCTGATTGTTAACGTAATTACTTGGGACAATGTCCTACAAAATAAAGGAGGATGGAATACCTTTATTTGGTATGGAGGCATTATTGGACTTTCTTCTGCATTAACAAAAGCAGGTTTTTTCAAATGGTTATCTATTATATTTGAACATCTTTTAGGTGGCGGTAATATTCATGGGGGCTATCCCATGTTGGCACTAATTCTTTTTGTTAGCGTTGCTATTCGCTATAGTTTTGCATCTGGTGGCGCTTATGTTGCAGCTATGATGCCTGTCTTTGCCACGGTGGGGGCCGTTATGCACATTGACCCACTTTTACTTACCTGTGGGCTTCTATTTTCAAATGCCTATGGTGGTATGTTGACACACTACGGTGCTGGTCCTGCACCAATTATCTTTGGAACAGGATATGCAACTATTAAACAATGGTGGATAGCCGGAGCAGTCATTGGATTTGGCTCATTAGTTATTCATCTAACAATAGGTGTACTTTGGTGGCAAATGTTGCAAAACATAGGCTTAATTGGGTAATGCACTTATATAACCAACTTCCCAAAAAATGCATACAACGTTAACTCAATATCTATATTGAAAACATTGACTTGTTTCAAAGTTCTGTATGCATTTTTCGGGAGTCCAGCTACAAAATGGGGTTTTGTAAAAGTCTCAGTTACTTAAAAAGCAAGCTTCATATAATGGACGTAGTGCTTCAATTGTTTCAACAATAAACGCTTGTACCTCTTTATCAGCCAGCACCTCTCGCGCCAAATGTTTCCCAATACGAAAGTAGCTGTTCTCATCTGTGAAACCATCCTGTAATACATTTGGAAAAGCCTGCCGATATTCCGCCACACGCAAATAATCAGCATACTCGCTATCATCATTTTTCCACAGTTCAAAATCGTCCCAATCCCCTTGTGCCAATAACATTTGCCATTGGCGATAAGCGGATAACGGCAAAATCGAACTTTTGGCGCGATACACATGCCAATCCAAACTCACCGTTAATCGCCGACGATTTAACAAAAGCGAAAAAATTGGCGCAGAAGACTGACAAAATTGATACTTAAAGAACGCAAAAAAATGCGCACGCACTTGCCAACCATTGCACCAACGCTCAATATGCGGCTCTGCAAAATCCTCACCTAATTGCAGAGAAACCGCTTGTATCAACGCACGCCAATCTTGCCAAGCCACCTTATATTCTGCTTTAATCGTATCAATCGCTTCAGGTTGATAACGCCTTAACTGCGCAAATTGAAAACATGGACGGTCAAACAAATCACAATGCGCCGCTGATAGCGCACTAATCTTGCTGCTCATCAGCCCAATTGCTCGCCACGCTCATCATCTTATACGCCAAATCTGCCGCCGTATAATCATAAACATGCAAACCACTAATTGGCGCATATTCCACCAAATCCATCCCCACAACTTCACGCCCTTCAACAGCCGATTGTAGCAAAGCAATCAACTGCCAAAAGCTCAATCCACCGGGAACGGGAGTTCCTGTCGCTGGCATAATCGCGCCATCCAAACCATCAATATCCACCGTTAAATAAATCTTTTTCGGAAAATCTGCGGGCAACGCGAATCTAAATTGCGGATTTTCCGCACAAATCGTTTTTGCATCTAAATAATGAATTTGAGCAGGAAACTCATCGCGCACCGCGCATTCTTCCATACTAATTGCCCGCACACCAATTTGAAATAACGGTAAATTCTCATCTACTAAACGCTTCATCACACTGGCATGGCTCCAAATACTGCCCTCATAACTCTCACGTAAATCCGCGTGCGCATCAAATTGCACCACACCAATCCGCTCATTAGGATACGCATCCACAACGCCCATCACCGCGCCATAACTAACCGTATGCTCCCCACCTAATACAAACGGAATATTACCCTTTTCTGCGACCGCTTTCGTGGCTTCTCGGATGCGCTGCATCACATCTGCCGCCTCTCCACGACAATCCACTGCTTGATGCGTATAAATACCGAATTGACAAGGCTCTCCCTGAATTTGATCATACGTTTCTAATTGATCAGAAGCTTCAATAATGGCTTGAGGACCTTTTGCAGTACCACCACCATAGCTCACCGACTTTTCAAATGGCACTGGGATAACATGAAAACGCGCACGCTCCTTATCCCCCTGACGAATTTCCGAACCTAAAAAAATACCAGACGCTTGCATAATTGCTCCTTAATTAAATCTAAAACCTTTGCTTATTTTAAAAGGTAAGCCTAAACAATAAAAATAATGCTATGAGCTTATAACTCAAATTCCAAAAAATGCCTATACGACAAGCCAATAAAAAGCATCTATCAATCTTTCCTAGTGGCACTTCTCGCGGTAAATATAGTGCAATCATCTAAAGCCCAACCCAATCCAAAGCAGATAAAAGAATAAAGTATCAATACAATCCATCCGCCATTCTTTGCGTATTTGCTTAATCCAAGCCCACATCTTTTCAATGGGATTTAAGTCTGGACTATAAGGGGGTAACCAAACTATCTCATGCCCATGCTCTTCAATGATTGCTTGAATATCACTGCGTTTATGAAAAGCGGCATTGTCCATG
>NZ_LWHB01000104.1 GCF_001889065.1 Suttonella ornithocola
TTATTAACAGCGATATTTTCTCTCATTGGGTGAGAGAAGCACTGTTACCTGAGTTACCTAAAAACAGTGTAATTGTCATGGACAATGCCGCTTTTCATAAACGCAGTGATATTCAAGCAATCATTGAAGAGCATGGGCATGAGATAGTTTGGTTACCCCCTTATAGTCCAGACTTAAATCCCATTGAAAAGATGTGAGCTTGGATTAAGCAAATAGCAAAGAATGGCGGATGGATTGTATTGATACTTTATTCTTTTATCTGCTTTGGATTGGGTTGGGCTTTAGATGATTTCACTATAACAAAATGTTTTTAAAATGGATATTGAGTTAACATTATCTGTATTTTCTGAAACTTCATCTATAAAGGTCGCATTAAGCTGACAAACTGCTTTTTGGTGGTAAACCATAATAACGGCGGTATTCGCGGGAGAATTGTTGTGGGCTTTCGTAGCCGACTTCATACGCCGCTTGTGCTGCGCTCATGCCGCTTTCTAAGAGTTTGCGGGCATTATTTAGGCGCAGTTGTTTTTGGTATTGCAAAGGGCTGATGCCAATCAAACGGCGAAAATGTTCACGCAGTCCAGACAAGCTCATATGGGCAAGGTTGGCGAGCGTTTCAGTGCGGATTTTTTCGCGGTAGTGCGTTTGAATATAATCCAACACAGCATGAAGTTTATCGCCTTTTTCGCTGCCGAGATAATGGGCGATGATGGGAGCAACAGGGCTGTGGCAAAGCCGTAGAGCAATTTCGTTTTCAATCAAAGGGGCGAGGTCGGCGAGCATTTCAGGCGTATCTAAGCTAGCGATTAAGCGTGCAATCGCATCCAGCAAAGAGGCATCAGGGCGGAAATGGTAGAGCGGTGCGTCAATCGCTTCAAAGTGCGGTTTCAGGTAGCATTTTAAGGTATTGGGATTGAGTGCTAAACGCAGCCCCAAGTAAGGTGCTTGACTAATGCCCGCACTCAATGGCAGCGATAAGGCAGTAAATAACGCTTCACCTGCACGGTAGATGTGACGAGTACAGTGATAAACTAAGACCTTTACAAATAGAGACCTTTGCAAAATTCCGTTTCACACGAATTTTTGCTACTAGTAGAAAAATCAACACAATGATTTTAATATGTTTTCAAAAATCGAAAAATTGAAATTTCTCTATTTTATGTTTTTTTGCAAAGGTCTCAAATAACCAATTTTTTTTTAAAAAAATTGGTTATAGTCAAATCAGCTAAAAAACAGAACGTTATCTACCGCCAGAATGGCTAGATAAGGGCTATAGGATGTTTTGTTTTTTAGCTGATCTCACTATATTTGTAAAAGTTTCTTTATTGTATTGATTTTAGTTTTGTGATTTTTGTAAAAAATCGTTAAAATTTCACATATTACTAATTCGATTTTTCTCTTTTCTAAACAATGCTTTAACGCTATATTTTTTATATTAAAAGAATTCTTATCAGTTTTTTAATCCTATTTGATTTAGTGAAAAATTAGCAGTAAGCTAATACTTTAAAAAAGTTTAATCAAAATTTCTATGAAACCATATTTCTATCTATTTTCTGCACTATTTGCAGTTTTTGCTTGGACTGCCGAGCCTATTGAACCTATTCCAGAAAGTGTTCCACACTGATGCTGCTAAAGTAGCATTAGGAAAAGAACTTTTTTATGACACTAGATTATCTAAGAATAACAATCAGAATTGTGCCAGTTGCCATGAATTAAGTGATAAAGGTTATGGAACTGATCTTGCGCCTACCTCTACAGGCTCTTTGGGTTCTCTAGGCGTGAGAAATTCTCCCACTGTTTATAATAGTGTATTTAACTTTACTCAATTTTGGGATGGACGCGCTGCTCATTTAGCAGAACAAGCACAAGGTCCTGTCGTTAATCCTATTGAAATGAGCATGGCGAATTGGGACGAAGCTGCCGCTAAAATTAAAGACGATCCTAAGTATCAAAAGCAATTTAGCACCCTCTATAATGGCGAAATTTCAATGAACACCATTACAGATGCAATTGCAGAATTTGAAAAAACCTTAATTACACCAAATTCACCTTTTGATCGTTGGCTCAAAGGCGATGAAAATGCACTAACCGAAGAGCAAAAATTAGGATATGAGCGTTTCAAACAATACGGTTGTATCGCTTGCCACCAAGGGCGTAATGTTGGCGGTAATATGTATCAAAAATTTGGTATTTTGAAAGACATTACGCAAAATACGCAATTTCCCGGTCTTGGAAAAGATTTAGGACGATTTGACATTACAGGTAATGATGCTGATAAACACTTTTTCCGTGTTCCCAGTCTTCGGTTAGTAGTAAAGACGCCACCATACTTTCATGATGGTTCCGTCAACACTCTAGATGAGGCCGTAAAAATTATGATTGAGTATCAGCTAGGTAGAGAAGTTCCACAACAAGATGTGGATGCCATTATTGCTTTTCTACACAGCTTAGTTGGTGAACTTCCAAAAGGCGTGACCCCATGAAAAAAAGAAATCTTTTACTCATTCTCTATTTAATTGGTGCGATTTGTGGTGCAAGCGCGCTTTGGTATTCTTATCAACAATTACCTAATGCAACTAGCATTGAGCAGCAAAGCAACTCTTTGCTTATGCAAACACAAGCAGATAATGCGGCAGTTAATGAAGCAGTTCTTCGTAGTCGAAACAATTTAGATGTGAGCTATGATTTACTCACTACGCGTACGCAAGCGTTACAACAAAGTATGCAAGAATTAGTTGCTTTAGATAAATCTGTATCTGATTCAGCTATTCAGACTGCAAGCCAAAAGCTAAAACAAGCAATAACAGCTAAATTAGAAGCAATTGAACGCTTTAAATCTCATAATTCTGTTCTAAAAAATTCTCTACGCTATGCGCCACAAGTTGGCATTTATCTTGCTGTCTTATCTAATGACGAAAATCAAGATGCTGCTGCACTGGCTTTTAGCCGCGCAATTATGATGATGCAGCAATATGCCAATACAGGCGACGATAACGATAAAGAAAACTTTAAAATCGCCCTAGAAGGTGTAAAAGCAGCGGAACAATTGTTAAGCCAAGAATCTATCAGCAAGCAAATTGAATTTGATGTGCATATGCAAACTGTTTTGCAAGAAATCGGGCAACTTAATGGCTTAATCAATGAAATTATCACCAATAATACTCTAGTCTTTAACCAGTTATCTGACCAGTGGCAAAAGTGGAGACAAGCCGAGCAGCAAAAAGTCGATCAACATAATCGTTACTTAAGTGCTTATATTGCTTATTTAGTCATTGGATTGTTATTTATTCTTTGGTGGTTACGTCAGTTGTATCGGACACTAGATAGCCGAGTAGCGAAGCGCACACAAGAGCTTAAAAAAGCTTATGAAACCTTACAACACTCCCAAGTACAGTTGGTTCAGTCAGAAAAAATGGCAACTTTGGGTCAAATGGTGGCAGGTGTTGCGCATGAAGTGAATACTCCACTTGGCTATGTAAAAAATAATATTGTTCTTTTACAGGATTCAATGAGCGAGTATGACCAACTCATTAACCTACTCTTTTCATTAAATGGACAATCAGAGCATGATCAGCCTATTTTAAAATCACTTTTATCAACTGCTAAGACCTTAAAGGCTGACGGCATTCAAGAAGAGCAAAAACAACTTTTTAAAGATACGTTATTTGGCATTGAGCAGATTGCAGAATTAGTCGTTAGTTTGAAAAACTTTGCACGTTTAGATGAAGATAAACTTAAATCCGTTGATATCCGTAGTTGTATTGATAGCGCGCTTACCATCTCACGAAACAATACTAAACAATTTGATATTGAAAAACGTTATCAACATAAATTGTTACGACCCATTGAATGTGCTCCTGCTCAAATTAATCAAGTTTTGCTAAATTTATTCAATAACGCTGCTCAAGCGATGCAAGTAGACAACGGACGTTTAATTATTGATGTTAGCGAATCTACGGATTTCCTTCATATAGATGTGGCAGATAATGGTAGCGGTATGAGTGAAGAAGTTCAAAAACGAATCTTTGAACCTTTCTTTACCACAAAAGGCGCTGGTGAAGGAACAGGATTAGGTTTAGCCATTTGCCAACAAATTATTGAATCACATGGAGGGTATATTCAAGTAGATAGCCGACCTGGAAAAGGAACCGTCTTTAGGGTTAATTTACCATTTTCTCGAGAGAAAAAATCTACAAACACCATTGAAGAATAAGGTAATTAAGAGATAGCCTATGAAAAACAATGAATTACTTTCTCAATATGAAGATATTACCGAAAATCTGTCTTCATCTTCTGCAGAAACCGAACAACTCAATATTGATATTGACCCGAATAAACCAACCATTTTATTCATTGATGATGAAGTACGTATTTTACGTTCGCTAAAAATGATTTTTCGCAAAACGCATAACGTATTCACCACCAGTGATCCAGAGGCTTTTCGGCGCCTGATTCGAGAACAGCATATCCATGTCATTGTTTGCGACCAAAAAATGCCAAAAGTCACTGGAACACAGCTGCTAGCAGAAGCCAACAAAGTTTCTCCTCACTCCATTCGATTTTTATTAACGGGCTATGCGGATTTAAATGCCGTTATTGAATCTATTAACCATGGAGAGGTTTATCGTTACTTAACCAAACCATGGGATGTTGAACAGCTCAAATCTATTATCAATGAAGCAACTGAAATTAGCCAAATGTTAGAAAGGCGAGAGAATAATTTATCAAAACTTACCCTAAAAGAAGGCGAAAAACTAAACCTACTGGTAATGTTTGAAAATGAAGTTATCTATAAACGCTTTAACGAGCAATTTCATGATGAGTTTAATATCTTTTGGGGTAAAGACGTTGAAACAACAAAACATATATTAGAGACTCAACCAATTGCTATTGTTGTCAGTGATATTCATTTCTGCCAACAAAAAATCGTCCCTATCGTTAATCTACTTAAACAACTTGTGCCAGATATTATTGTATTAACCGTCACAGAACACTTAGACTCCGGTGATTTAATTGAACTAATCAACCAAGGTCAGATTTATCGTTGCTTAGTTCGACCAGTACCCGTTGAAGTTTTAGGCAGAAGTATGCAACAAGCCGAAGAAAAACATTTAGAGCTTCACAATAATCCTGAGCTCCAACAACGTTTTCAAGTAGAAGCTATCCATACAGAAAATGCTGAACAGCAAGACGAAGATAAACCTGTTCTCGGTAATATACTTGATAGTATTCGCAAAAAATTTGGTTAATCACCGAGCTTTAATAAAAAAAGCGCCAAAAAAGCGCTTTTTTTATTAAGCCGAGACCTTTGTAAAATTCCGTTTTACACGAATTTTTACCACTAGCAGAAAAATTAACAATATGATTTTAATATATTTTCAAAATTTAAAAAATTGAAATTTCTCTATTTTATGTTTTTTGCAAAGGTCTCAAGCCATCTATATAACCAACTTCCCAAAAAATGCATACAACATTAACTCAATATCCACTTTGAAAACAACCTCCTATCTCCAAGTATCGCATGCTTTTTTTTTTGGGAGTCCTACTATAAAGATTAAATTTTTGGTTCTGCCATAACACGTTCAAGAAAACTACGTTGTCTATGAATTTTCCCTGTCAAAATTTGCTGAATTTCCTGATTTTGGAGTTTTTCTGGGAAGTTTTGTTGTAAGACACGCTGTGCATCCGCAGATAATGTTTGCTCACCCATTTCCTTATAAGCCCTACTTAAAATTGCTAAAGCATAAGGGGCACTTGGCGTTTGTTCATATTCTTGTAAGACTTGTTTTGCTCGATTAACCGCTGATACATAAGCGCCACGACGCAAATAATAATCTGCTACCTCTAGATAATGTTCACCCAATAAATTACGAATATAAACCATACGATACTTAGCATCTTCACTATATTCACTTTTTGGATAATGCGTAACCAAATAGTCAAAATCATTAAATGCTTTCTTTAATGCTTCTGGATCGGTTTGCGATAAATTGGTCGGCACTAAACGATTAAAAAAGGAAACATTGCGCTCATATTCTACTACGCCTTTCATATATAAAGCATAATCAATATAAGGATGCTGCGGATAAGTTCGAATAAAATCTTCTAAAGTGGCAATGGCTTTTTCCGACTCACCAGATTTATATTGAACATAAGCAAGATCCAATAAACTTTGTTGTGCTAAGCGTCCATAAGGAAAGCGAGACAATAGCTTGGTATAATAATCCTCTGCACTAGAATAACTGCCATCTTGCAGTTCACTTTTTCCTGCCTGATAGAGCTGAGCAGCGCTCCAATCAATTGTATGATCTTGTTTAAGTGAAGAGCAGCCAATTAAGCTCGTGGCAATTGCTACTGCAATAAACGTATGGCGAAGCTGCATAAAGTCTCCATAAAATTGAAAGATTAAAAATGCCATTATAAACGGAAATAACTATGTATAAACAAGCTGAAACGCAACATAGCATTGATTGTGTCGTTGATACTTCTGAAGCAGGATTACGAATCGATCAAGTTTTATCTAACCGCTTTCCAGAACATTCTAGAGGAAGATGGCAAGCAGCTATCAAAAATGGCGATATTTTACTCAATGGTGAAAAAACCAAATCTAAAAGTACCGTTTTCCCTAGTGATACCATTACGGGAACACTAAACATCATGATTCAAACAGAAAATCAAGCGCAAGCGATTGCCTTAGATATTTTGTATCAAGATGAAGATATTATTGTTTTAAATAAACCTGCTGGCTTAGTGGTCCATCCCGCTGCAGGCAATCCTGATGGAACTTTGCTCAACGCTTTATTGCATCATTTTCCTGAAAATGCCAATTTGCCTCGTGCAGGCATCGTTCATCGACTAGATAAAGATACTAGCGGTGTTATGGTGGTTGCGCATAGTCTAACGGCACATACCCATTTAATCCAGCAGCTGCAAACGCGAACCATGGGCAGAGAATATCTTGCCCTCGTCCATCGATATGTAACAGCAGGGGATACCATAGATGCTCCTATTGGGCGTCACCCCAAAGAACGATTAAAAATGGCAATTACTGCCAATGGCAAACCTGCTATTACACATTATCGTATTGAAGAGAGATTTGATGAAACCACCTTGATACGTGTCAAACTAGAAACTGGACGTACGCATCAAATCCGCGTCCACCTTTCAGAACATCATTATCCATTAGTAGGTGATAGCTTATATCACCCCGGCTATATCCCAAGCAAAACCATTCCAGAACCGGCACGAACAGCGCTAAAAACCTTTCCGCGTCAGGCGCTTCATGCAGAAACCTTACGCCTACATCATCCTAATGATCATACCCTGAAAACTTTTTCTGCCCCCCTGCCTGAAGACATGCAAAATCTATTAGAAACGCTTAGACAAAGCAGTCATCCTATCAATAAATGAATACACCTCCTGATTTTTAAATAAAAGTTTTATAAATTTTGCGTTAAGATAGCTACTTAAACAAAACATAAAGGAACTTTAATGAATAAATTTCCCCTTTGGATGCAAATATTTGTCGCCATGCTTTTAGGCGTATTAGTTGGTGTGATTGCAGGAAATGGCGCATTAACTACCGAAATTCTCCGCCCTATCGGTACGATGTTTATCAACCTAATTAAGATGCTGGTAGTCCCACTCATCTTTTGCTCATTGGTGATGGGAATTGTAAGCATGGAAGATGATTTTGCGCGAATGGGGCGTATTGGTGGACGAACCTTTATCCTCTATCTATTAACAACGGCTTGCGCAGTGAGTATTGGTCTTGCGATTGCAACCATTTTTTCCCCCGGCACAGAATTATCCATACCTGTTCCAGAAATTGGTAGCCAAGAAACCAAAGAAACAGGCTCTTTACTCTCGAATTTTATGAATACGCTTGTTGGACTGGTTCCTTCCAATCCTGTTAACTCTCTCTCTAGTGGCAATATCTTGCAAATTATTCTATTTGCTTTGCTCTTTGGCATTGCAATCAATTTAAGCGGTGAGAAAGGGCGTCCCGTTCGTGTTTTTTTTGAAAGTGCTGCAGAAGTGATGTTCCGCCTAACAGCAATGGTGATGAAAGTCGCACCAATTGGGGTTTTTGCGCTAATGGCATGGGTTGCTGGCAAATTTGGTATTAGCGTACTAAAACCGCTACTGATGCTCATTATTACTGCCTATGTCGCCACCGCCATTCACGCTATTTTGGTTATTGGCGGGCTAGTCAAATTTGTGGGCAAAATTTCTCCAATGAAGTTTTTCAAAGCCGTTGCTGAACCTTTTGCTTTTGCTTTTGTCTCTACCAGTAGCTCAGGAACGTTACCACTTTCTATTGCAGCCGTTTCAGAAAAGTTAGGGGTTTCTCGACGAGTTAGTAACTTTGTGCTACCGCTTGGCGCAACTATCAACATGGACGGAACAGCAATTTATCAAGGTGTTTGCGCTATCTTTATCGCACAAGCTTATGGTATCGACCTCAGTGCAGCTCAATATGCCACCATTGTTTTTACCTGTACGCTAGCCTCTATTGGCACCGCCGGTGTTCCCGGCGCAGGCTTAATTATGCTTTCGATGGTACTTTCTAGTGCAGGACTCCCTTTAGATGGATTAGCAATGGTTGCAGGGATTGACCGTATCCTAGATATGGCGCGCACCAGTGTAAACGTCTTAGGTGATTGCATGTGTAGCGTTATCATTGGTCATAAAGAAGGAGAAATTCACTCAACTAAAACTACACAAGCATAAATCTTCTTTATAAGCGCTAATTGAACGAAGGCTATCAATTGCTTATTCTGCCAAATATGAATAAGCCTTTGATAGCCTTTTATATTAATACTTCTTTAAATCCTAAGTGTAATCAGCAATAAAAGTTTATTTAAGGACTTTTCCATGAAAAAAATCTTATCCCTACTGCTTATCATTTTTTGCCTGATTAGTGCGATAGGTGGATATTATTATGCCAATAAACGTCCTACCTTATTTCTTCCGGCAGAAACAGATTTGTCTGACCCCACTCGATATGCTTTCTTAACCGAAAAAGACCAAGCAGCAGCGTTAGTTACAGATATACAAAAACATCAGACCTTTGGACGTCTAGCGCTAGCTGCGCCCGCAGAAAATATCCAAATTGAACCGAAAACCGCCACGCTTTATTACAGCAATGGGACATATCTATACGCCCAAAATCTAAAAACGGGAGAAAGACAGCAACAAACCCTTGCTAATCCCATTACCCATTTAACCCTAAGCAATAGCGGATTAGTCGTCGCTACTAACCATTCTGATTTATTTATTCTTAATGAGAAAACTTTAAAGACAATAGAACACTATTCCATTCAAGGAAAAATCATCACCTTACATAATCGCCCCTTAAGCAACGACTGGCTTGCCGTTACTGATGACCCTCCAGCACTCATTCATCCCGAAAGCCAGACAATCAATAGTATTCCCTTAACGAATTATGAACATATTGGTGCCACCGCCTTAAGCCCCGATGGAAATTTTCTTGCCTTACCCGCTATCCGCACAGATAACACCCCTTTAGCCGTTATATGGTCTATTCACGAAGACAAACCTTTGGTTGAACTTCCGTTAAGCGCAGCTCCCTTACGTCCATTTATTGATAATCGTAGTCAATCTATCTATTTTGTGGATAAAAATGGAGAAGGCTTAAAAATCAATACCGAAACTTTCCATGCAAAAAGCTTTAAAAGCCTACCAAATGCGCAAGAAATCGCGATAGGCTATTTAGAAACCCGCCTACTCATTCGTGGCGAAGACCATATTGAAATCTTAGATACCGATAATTTAAATGTCCTGCAACAATTTGATATTCCCAAAACAAGCGGACTATTTATCACAGGTGACAGTAAAAATGCGCTCATTAGCCAAAAAGAACATAATACCTTAACCACAATAGCATTAAAAAACGGCGGTATTTCGGAAATCCTACTTCCGGAAACTCTAACACCAACACATCTTTTTATGGGCGCAAGTAATACCCTTTGCCACTAAAAAAGCGGGCATTGCCCGCTTTTTATTTGTTGTATGTGCTTTTTGGAAGTTAGCGATAAATCCAATGTGCAATTAAAGAAACGATTGGCAAAGCAATCAAAATTCTTAATAAGAAAACAATAAAAATTTCCAAAATATTCAATCTAATTTTAGATTTAAGAATCAATACACCAACCTCAGATAGATAAATGATTTGCGCAATAGAGACCACACCAATCACAAAACGAGTTAATTCCGTTTCTATACTCTTTCCAACCAATGCAGGCAAGAACATATCCGCAAATCCTACTAGCATCGCTGGTGCAGCCTTAGCGGCTTCTGGAATTTGTAATAGCTCTAAATAAGGCACTAATGGCTTAGATAGCCAAGTAAAAATCGGCGTATATTCCGTCAACATTAACCCAACGGTTCCAAGCGCAAATATTGCTGGAACTAATCCAATATAAACATAAATAAGATTGATTAAACTATTTTTAAAGACCGTTGCGGTTGAAGGCATTTTATGCGCACGATGAAGCGCTTGTGTTATAGTCAAATCACTTATAATCCAATCTATCCAAAGCAGATATAAAGAACGACTTATAGTAGAATTATCAAAAACAAACTGAGCATATCCTATGACCTACTGCAGCCAATTCCGACAAAAAATTCTTAACGATATTGCTAATGGAGAAACTTGGCGCGCTGTTGCAAAGCGCTACAAGATCAGCAAATTCACCGTCTATAGCTGGATTAAAAATCCCCATCCTAACWGAGCKTWAGCYCTCAAAGATTGATGAT
>NZ_LWHB01000105.1 GCF_001889065.1 Suttonella ornithocola
AATTGTCATGGACAATGCCGCTTTTCATAAACGCAGTGATATTCAAGCAATCATTGAAGAGCATGGGCATGAGATAGTTTGGTTACCCCCTTATAGTCCAGACTTAAATCCTATTGAAAAGATGTGGGCTTGGATTAAGCAAATACGCAAAGAATGGCGGATGGATTGTATTGATACTTTATTCTTTTATCTGCTTTGGATTGGGTTGGGTTTTAGATGATTGCACTATATCGTTAAGAATTTTCTGTCGGAATTGGCGGCAGTAGGTCATAGGATATGCTCAGTTTGTTTTTGATAATTCTACTACAAGTTGTTCTTTATATCTGCTTTGGATAGATTGGATTCTAAGTGATTTGACTATATAGAAACATCTCCCATATATAAATGCAAAAACCCACCATATTACTATGGTGGGTCAAATAAATGATAACTACTATTTATTTAGATAATGATGTGATCATCTGGCAAATAGCTATCGATTTTCACCGTCACATTGCCACTAGTATAGCTGGTTAGCCCTGTTTCATTATCAGTTGCGCCTTTGCTAAAGCCCGTCAAGTTAATATGGTCTTCAGCGCCAGCATGGATAATCAGCTGATTACTACCGCTGATACTGAATACATCGCTGGCTTTTATGGTAAGTGTTTGATCAACACCATCTTTTGCCAAATATAACGTTTCAACATTATCAACCTTATTTGCTAAGACAGTAGAGTCAATAATTAG
Organism: Suttonella ornithocola; assembly: GCF_001889065.1. Lineage (GTDB taxonomy): Bacteria > Pseudomonadota > Gammaproteobacteria > Cardiobacteriales > Cardiobacteriaceae > Suttonella_A > Suttonella_A ornithocola. The sequence goes on from NZ_LWHB01000105.1 coordinate 727, forward strand.
ATTTGCTTCGTTAAAGAACAACGTATCAGAACCTGTACCTCCATCGTAATGACCAATACCATTGTGATATACCAACACATCATCACCGCCACCACCATTGAGCGCTTTAGTACCATCTGATCCGATTAAGACTTCGTTGGCATCGGTGCCAGTGATGGTATTGCCACCCACTTGCTGCACACTCACATGCGCGCTGTCGGTGTTGTCTGCGCTTTCAGTAAGAGTGTAGTCAAAGTCATGTGACTGATGGTCATTAATTGCCAGCTGAACTTTGTACGCACTACTGTCTTGTTTGTTAGACAAACGAACATAGTAGTCACCTTCTTGAGTAGCAGTAAATGTACCTACTTCAGTTGTTGCCGTATTGCCATTGGTTTGCACTTCGGAAACTTTCTGATTAGATGCGTTATAGATTTGAATATCATCGCCACCTTGTCCTGTGGTTTGAGTATAACCATAGTTTAAGGTATCACCAGCTTTAAGATGAACTTTATAGAATTCCACATCCCATTTAGAAAATAGAGTTCCTTCATCCCATGTTTCAGCTTTACCCTCAATATTCACAAACTTCCAACCTGCACCGCTGGCAACAGAGGCATTATTCACTGAGCCAAAATCGCTAGAGTTAATAGTTTGTGCACTGCTGAGGTCTTTATTGACCGTAGTTTTTTCAGCAACGGTCTGACCAGCAGAGATTGTCGGCAAGCTTACGCTAATACTATCACCGCTTTGTGATACACCGGAGGCACTGCCTTTCAGTGTAATATCCGCTTTTGGACTGCGTGAGTTATCGTTGGCAAGCAACACATCCTCGTTAAAGGTGAGCGTACCACTTTGTTGATTAGTCAAAATGATATCGTTATTGGCACTGAATGCATAAAACTCAATAGTTTGAGAACCATTTGCCTTGTCGCCATCACGGTCGGTTACGATGAATTCCACTGCTTCACGCGCACCTTTTAAGCCACCGTTCATTTGATAGGTGTATTCACCTGTTGCAAAATTCACAGTCAGTTTGCCTTGACTGGTAGTAATAGTCGCTATTGGATTATCTGCTGTAGCTTTGCTGGTATCAATACCTGTACCGCCTGTAAGCGTACCTGTGCCGTTCCATGTAGCGGTTTTTCCGTTTACAGTTACAGATGTCAGGTAGCCGCCATCTGCGCCAATACCGCTCAAGCTGGCTATACCAGTATAGCTGTTCTGAGTGAAAAGGCTGCTACTTACAGTTCCTAGTTTCACCGTTCCCGTTAAATGATTCTCGAATTGTACCTGCTGTGCATCAGTGTAGTATGCATTAAGGTGCGTTCCATCAATTTGTACATCTTTTGCAGAAACATTTTTTTGATTAGGATCGTAACCAATACCAAAGCCTTTAAATATTTCAGCATAATTACTTCCTCCGCTCATGCCTACTGCATAAGAAGTTATATTGTTGTTATCTAGGAAAGTATGCCATGTGTTAATGTCTTTAGGCGGTACTAATTTACCTGCACTTTCATCAGCATCAGTAAAGAAATATGAGATATTTTGTGCATCAGACAATTTACCTGATTGTGTAAAGGTATCCATGGCTGTTTTCAGTGCAGCATCCATATCCGTACCAGAACTGATTCTAGTACCAACACTTGCTCCTGATTGTGGATAAGCTGTGTTTGTTAAAGCAAAATTACTGGTTGAAGGATCTTTTAAAATAGCCAATGCTTCTGAAGCGGTAACCCATTTACCACCCAGCTGTCTTGTACCATTACCAAATGCAATCAAGTTAAAGCGTGCGTCATCATTTTCCTGATATTTTTCAATCACCTTAATAATTGTACTTTCAACCTTTGCTTCTCGGTTACCAATTGACATTGAGCTTGAATAGTCAATCATAATAGTGACATTTGCAGGTGGCGCTTTCTGTATTGCCACTGGTGTAACGTCGGTCGCGTTATTGCTGACTACTGGCGTATCGTCATACACATTCACAGTGAATTGTGCATCAACAGTACCTACGCCATCAGTCACTTTAGCAGTAACAGCAATATCTTTGACATTTTGCCCATCTACAATGTCATGCTTAATCGCATGGTGCAGCGTCGTGGTATAGCCTTGAGTGAAGTCCGTACCTGATTTACTCGCAGCATCGTTCAAAGTGATAGTAATCACCTTTTGTGAACCCGTACCATTAACATCGGCCATACCCGTTAAAGTCTTGCCATCGCCCGATACATTCCAAGTCACTTGCGCGCCTTGAGCTGTACCATTTTCGGCGTAAAGGTCTGTTGGCAAACCATCCGTAGTGAGGTATACCTTACCAGCAGTATCACTTGCTCCTGTTTTTCCAACAGTGTATCTAGTGGCATTGCCATCGCTAAATTTAATGCTGCCTGAATCGGTCACACCCATAGCTGAACCATTGACATTCTTCTGCATGCCATTAGTAAGCGCACCTTCACTCACATCCGTATTGTCTACAGACTTAATAACAGGCTGAGGGCTAATGCGGTTAACATTAACAGCAAACAGATCAGTATCCGTAGCCGTATTGCCCGCCGCATCAGTCACCGTTGCAACCGCTTTGTAAGTGCCGTTTTTCATGCCTTGAACAATGTTGACTGGGATACCATTACTTGTCCAAGAACCATTATTTGTTATCGCCGTTACGCTGCTAACTTCATGGCCTGAATCGTCTTGAATACTGATTGTTACAGTACTGCCATTTTCTACGTTTGTAGCTGAACCAGAGAACACCAGATTTTTAGCATCACTAGTAATGGTAGCGTACACATCATTTTTATCGGCACTACCTTGTCTTATACCGCCAATACTTTTGATATCTACTGTAGCAGCCGTATCGACAATCACGTCATCTTGCGCGCTGTTGGCCGCCGGCGTGTTACCGGTAGCCGTCGCAGTCACGCTCGCTTTGACAACGACCGTGCCGTCTTGGCTGCTCGGGATGTCTACGCTGGCTGTGATGCTGTGCGCGTTGGCTTCGTCTGCGGTCACGGTGTGCGTGCTGAGGGTGCCGTTAACATCAATGGTCACGGTGTCGCCTTCTTTGACATCGCCGTTCAGGCCAA
>NZ_LWHB01000106.1 GCF_001889065.1 Suttonella ornithocola
AAATTTGTCATGGAAGTGATAACTGGCATTTAAAGAACCAGAGCAATGCGATTGGTAGCCATTATCAATGGAGAATTGTTTGCCTTACGCTTATATGATGGTTCTATTAACAGCGATATTTTCTCTCATTGGGTGAGAGAAGCACTGTTACCTGAGTTACCTAAAAACAGTGTAATTGTCATGGACAATGCCGCTTTTCATAAACGCAGTGATATTCAAGCAATCATTGAAGAGCATGGGCATGAGATAGTTTGGTTACCCCCTTATAGTCCAGACTTAAATCCTATTGAAAAGATGTGGGCTTGGATTAAGCAAATACGCAAAGAATGGCGGATGGATTGTATTGATACTTTATTCTTTTATCTACTTTGGATTGGGTTGGGTTTTAGATGATTGCACTATATATGGCGAAAAAAGCTATTTCATTGATATTTTTTGATGAATAAAATCACTATACCATTGCAGCATTTTTCGCCGCTCATCTAGGTATTCAGCGCGGTTGTAGGCAGCTCTCACCGCGTTGCTTTCAGCATGTGCCAGCTGCCGTTCTATCGCATCAGGGTTCCATAATCCACTTTCATTCAGCACGCTTGACCCCATCGCCCGAAAGCCATGCGGTACGGCAATTCCCTTATAACCTAGCCGTTCCATCGCTTTAGATAGCGTCATATCGCTTAACGGCTGATTGCGGTTACCCGTCACAAAATACGGACTGCCGTATTTATTCAAACTGCGCATTTCCGCAAGAATTTCTAACGCCCAATCCGATAACGGCACGATATGCGGGCGTTTCATTTTCATTCTTTCTGCTGGAATATGCCAATCTTTATCAATGATTTCAATCCATTGACCGTGTCTTAATTCGCCGCTTCGAGTCAGGGTCAATATCAGCAACTGTAAAGCCAGCTGGGTTTTACGGTTTGTATAGCCTTCTAGACGCTGAAAAAACTCTCCTATGCGCGCTATAGTCAAATCAGCTAAAAAACAGAACGTTATCTACCGATAGAATGGTTAGATAAGGGCTATAGGATGTTTTGTTTTTTAGCTGATTGCACTATATCGGTAAAGCTGGGTGATGCTTGACTTTGTTATCTTGTCTCCTAACGATTTTAGGCACGGCGGTAGTTGGGTTATGGCTGGCTCTTTGGGTTTGTATGGCGTAATCAAAAACGGCGCTGATGCGCTGCTTTAAGCGGCTGGCAGTTTCGGCTTTACTGTGCGCGATTGGCTCAATAACCGCCATGATGTCGGCGGTAGTGATGGTGCTGATAGGCATTTTACCAATCGATGAAAAAGCGTACTGTGTAAGGGTATTGATAACCTGCTAGGCGGCTTTGGCATTGCTGTAAATCGGTTTGCGGCGCTGATACCACTCTTGCGCAATATGCTCAAAGGTCACGGATTGACGGATTTGCCGTCTATTTTCGATTTTAAGGGCTTTTTTCTGCTGGTGAGGGTTTATGCCTTGGTTGAGCAGTGTTTGCGCGTCTCGGTGTTTTTGACGCGCTTCTTTTAAGCTGATAGCGGGATACGTACCGATAGAAAGCGTACAGTCTTCACCGTTAAAGCGATAGCGGTAACGCCAGTATTTTGCGCCTTTGTCCGTTATCAGTAAATGCAGACCTCCGCCATCAAATAGCTTTAGGCGTTTTTTACCGTTGCTGTCGGCATGTTTTATTGCCTTATCGGTTAATTTCATCGTGGGTTATTGCTCCTTGGAAAATGGCAAATTTACCCGAAAAAATTACCCCCAGTTTTTACCCCGTTTTGCGTTTGCTTGCCTTATTCTGCTTTGGATTGAATAAAACCGTTTTAGACCAATGAAAATTTATTAATCATTGATTTTACAGATATTTATCCTGAACTTTGGACAGCTTTAGACGAAAAAAACCGCTTTAAATTAAGCGGTTTTTGTGGTAGTGGCGGAGAGAGGGGGATTCGAACCCCCGATACGCTATTAACGTATACACACTTTCCAGGCGTGCGCATTCGACCACTCTGCCATCTCTCCGAAAACCTTAGCCATGTTTGGCTTCTTTGATAGACAGGCGGACGCGGCCTTGTCTGTCTATCTCTAGTAATTTCACTTGCACTTCATCGCCAACGGCCAGTTCGTCCGCCACGTTTTCCACGCGGTGTTCGGCGATTTGCGAGACGTGTACCAGTCCTTCTTTGCCTGGCAGATAGACCACGAAGGCGCCGAAGTCGGTAATTTTCACCACTTTAGCGTCGTAGATGCGGCCAACTTCGGGCTCGGCGGTGATTTCTTCGATGATGCGGCGCGCTTCATTTGCAGCTGCTTTATCAGTAGCAGCAATTTTTATGTTTCCATCGTCTTCAATTTCAATACTAGTGCCAGTTTGTTCTGTAATGGAGCGAATAGTTGCCCCACCTTTCCCAATAATATCTTTGATTTTTTCAGCATCTATTTTTAAGGTTGTAAATCGTGGTGCGTAATCAGATAGTTCTTGGCGAGGCTGTTCAATCGCCTCTTTCATAATGGATAAGATATGTTGACGACCTTCATGGGCTTGTTTCAAGGCTTGCTCCATAATTTCTTTTGTTATACCGTCAATTTTGATATCCATTTGTAGTGCAGTGACACCATTTTCCGAACCGGCAACTTTGAAGTCCATATCACCTAAATGATCTTCATCCCCAAGGATATCAGTTAGTACCGCAAATTTATCCTTTTCTTTAATTAGTCCCATTGCTATACCGGCAACAGGCGCTTTGGTTGGAACACCGGCGTCCATTAAGGCGAGGCTTGAACCACAGACCGAAGCCATAGAACTAGAGCCATTTGATTCTGTAATTTCAGAGACGACTCGAATAATATAAGGAAATTCATTTTCTGTTGGTAATACAGCCGCTACTCCTCTACGAGCTAGTCGACCATGCCCAATTTCACGGCGTTTAGGCGAACCAATCCGCCCGATTTCACCAACAGAGAAAGGCGGGAAATTATAATGTAACATGAAGTTGTCTTTTACTTCTCCACCTAGCGTATCAAGAAGTTGTGCATCACGTCCTGTTCCAAGTGTTGTTATAACAAGTGCTTGCGTTTCTCCTCTTGTGAATAGGGCAGAGCCATGTGTTCTTGGTAAGACACCTGTGCGAATAGTGATTGGTCGAACTGTAGTGGTATTGCGTCCGTCAATTCTGGGATGCCCAGCTAGGATACGGTCACGAACAGTTCGGTATTCTAGGTCGTGAACATAATTATGAATGCGTTTTTCATCCCAGCCTTTTTCTTCATTTAGCAGTTGGGCTTGGGCTGCATTATGAATATCGGCAACAGCTGCTTGGCGTTCTTGTTTATCTGCAATTTGGTAAGCTTTCGTGAGTGCTTCGCTAAAGTGATTTTGAATGAGTGTATCTAATTCTGTATCTCGCTCTGGGGCTTGCCATTGCCATGGTGTTTTTCCAGCTTTTTCGACAAGCTTATTGATTTCATCAATAACAATTTGCTGTTGTTCGTGACCAAATATTACAGCGCCTAACATGATTTCTTCTGAAAGCTGATCTGCTTCAGACTCAACCATTAAGACAGCACTTTGTGTGCCAGCAACGACTAAATCTAAACGAGATTTTTTGAGTTGTTTACTTGAAGGATTAAGAATATATTCATTATTGATGTATCCAACCCGCGCAGCACCTATTGGACCAGAAAAGGGAACGCCTGAGAGTTTTAGTGCTGCTGAGGCCCCAATCATTGCTGGAATGTCAGGATTAACGTCTGGATTATAGGAAATTACGGTCGCAATGATCTGAATTTCATTAAAAAATCCTTCGGGAAATAAAGGACGAATGGGACGATCAATCAAACGAGAAATTAGCGTTTCTTCTTCGCTTGGTCGTCCTTCTCGTTTAAAAAAGCCGCCGGGTATTTTTCCTGCGGCATAGTTTTTTTCTTGGTAGTCAACGGTTAGCGGGAAAAAATCCTGTCCTTCAGCAATGGATTGTTTGGCAACAGCAGTTACGAGAACAACGGTTCCTTCCATATCAACAATTACGGCACCGTCTGCTTGTCGAGCAATTTCTCCAGTTTCTAGAGTAACTTGATGGCGTCCATAAGTAAATGTGGCAGTATATTTCACGCTAAACCTTCTTTTTATGAGTTTGTAAATTAACGACGTAGACCAAGGTCAGCAATGAGTTGGCGATAACCTTCAAAGTTAGTGCGTTTTAGATATTCAAGTAGACGACGACGACTGCTAACCATGCGTAGAAGTCCACGACGTGAGTGATGATCTTTTTTATTTGCACTGAAATGGTCTTGTAAATCAGTAATACGAGCAGTAAGAAGAGCAATTTGCACTTCTGTAGAGCCTGTATCTCCTTCTGATTTTTGATATTTTTTAATGATTTCTGCTTTTTGTTCGTTAGTAAGCATGATTGTCTCCAAATAATATTTCGCTTGCCGATGGCGTTGGCTACGGCGAAAGAGGGCGAATTTTAGCTTAATGAAGCCATAAAAACAAGTAATTACTTTTAAGAGGCTTTCAATAACTGTTGTTTTTGGCACAGAATATTTAAAACGATGTTGCAGGATTGTTGAGCAGTTTTTTCTATTTGTATTTTATAATCTTTCAATGCATTTCTGTCTGCTTGATCGCTAATAGCCCTGATGATTGCATATGGGGTATTATGATAAAAGCAAGTTTGTGCAATAGCTGCACTTTGAGTATCTACGGCAAGTGCTGTAGGAAAAGTTTGAAGGATATTTTCTTTTTTCTCAATAAAAGTATCTCCGCTGACAATGAGTCCTTCGTGGCATATTGTGGGGTAAAGGTTTTGTGCGGTTTTTAGGATAAGATGACTAAAGGTATCATCACTTAGATAGTGATTAGGCGCAGCTGGAATTGGATTGGCAATATGTTCTAGTGCGTTTAAATGACTGTCATGATAAGCTAGTTCATTTCCAATGATGATATGCCCTTGAGCAATATTGCTTTGTAATGCTCCTGCAACGCCTGTGCTAATGATGAATTTAGCATGATATCGTTCAATGAGCGTTGATGTTCCTAATGCGGCGGAGACTTTTCCATGTCCACTTTGTAGAATAACGACGGGAGTATTGCATAATAGACCTTGATAAATTTGCATCCCAGCATAAATTTCTTCTTGACGATTGGTGAGTTTAGACACAAGTAGTGGTGTTTCTTTAGCAATCGCCGCAATAATTGCAATGGGATGATTAGTCATAAAAAACTTCCTCCCATTCATGGCGTTTTTCTAGTAATTTTTGCGCGAGTATTTTGGCACCTTCTAATGAATGACTAGCTGCCCAGCCGCATTGAACTTCATTGCATGCAGGAACTTCTTCGGCTTTAAGAATATCTTTTAATGTTTTTTCGATAAGATTTAAAGCGTTTTGATAGTTCGGTTCGTTAATCAATGAAATATAGAACCCAGTTTGACATCCCATTGGAGAAATATCTAAGATATGTTGACTATGGTTTCGAGATAATTCGGCCATTAGATGTTCTAATGAATGCAAAGCTGGCATTTCCATATGTTCTTTATTGGGCTGACAAATGCGTAAATCGTATTTATAAATAACATCTCCATTTTTGCCAGTTTTCTTATCGGCTAATCTTAGATAAGGTGCTTTGACTTTTGTATGGTCAAGATTGAAGCTTTCTACATTCATTTTTTTAGACATTTTATATCCTTGTTTATAAATATATATTTGTTTATTGCTGATAAGCTAGGTGATATTTTAATATGGTTATTATAGAGAAATATTCTTAAAAAAGAATTTTTTATTTAATAAGATTAGTGAATATTTATATAAATAAAATAAATATATGTTGGAAGGTCGAATATTTAATCTTTCTATATTTGCCAATCTTTTGCATAAAAAGATTGGCAATGTTTGATTGTCTAATAAATTTTTGCTTTGAACGGTAAATTATTTTTTAAATAAAGTGCGTTCTGTATTTTTCCTAAAAATCGACTTTTTAAACGAGATATAAAGTTCTCTTCTTTATCTTCTTCTAGTAGAAGCATTTGATGTGATTGGCAATGGGATAGAAGATAATCGTCACTGGTTTGGATTTTATCAATTAACCCTTTATTAATGGCTTGTTTACCGTACCAAGTTTCTCCTGTTGCAATGGTATCAATATCAAGGTTAGGACGCATTAGTGTAATATGTTCTTTAAAAAGAAAATGTGTTTCGTTTAATTCTTTTTGAAATTGTGCGCGATCTTCATCGGTATTTTCTCCAAATACGGTTAAAGAGCGCTTGTGTTTTCCTGCTGTATGCTGTTCGTAATGAATATGGTTTTTTTCAAGCAGATCATGAAAGTTAGGGATGGCACCAATTACGCCAATGGAGCCAATAATGGCAAAAGGTGCTGCGATGAGCTCATCTGCAACACAAGCCATCATATATCCACCACTGGCAGCAACTTTATCAACGCAGATGGTTAATGGAATAGATTTTTCTTTTAAGCGAATGAGTTGAGAAGCTGCTAATCCATAAGCATGAACATATCCGCCTCCACTTTCTAAACGGATAAGTACTTTATCTGTGGTTTTGGCGACTTGTAAGATGGCTGAGATTTGTTCTCGTAGAGTATCAACGGCGGTTGCTGCAATATCCCCATCAAAATCTAAAATGAATAGGCGAGGTAGATTTTGCTCATCTTTATTTTTTTCTGCTTTTTTAAGTTCTTTTTGATGCGTTTTCCAAGCTTTTTTATCGAGAAGATAGGAAAGTAATTGTTCACGCATATTTTCATAATGCGTATTTAAGGAAGTAAGTTTGAATTTATTATCTTCATTATGATGACGTTTTGCCACACTGATGCTAACGATCAAGATAATGAGAGCAATGATAATTGTAAATGTTTTAGCAAAAAATAATCCATACTCCCAAAGATAGGTCATTAATGGTTCTCCTGTTGATAATAATAGATTAAGGAAAGAAAAAAGATAATATGTAAAATAATAAAAATAAGTGTTTGTAAGGTAAACTGCCCTTGCATGAGTAAATCGTTATGCGCAAAAGGTGATAGCCATTGTAGCATTGCTACAAGTGAAGCTGGGCTATTAAAAAGTAATGGTAATAGCCACCATAGCAACCAAATAATTGCACAGCACATAGAGGCAGAAGTATTTTGTTTTAATATAATGGAGATAGTAAGCGATAATCCAATAGCATAGGCAATGGTTAAAATTTGGCTAGCTAAAAACCCGATTAATAATCCATTATCAAATTGTGTTCCTTGACTTAACCATGCGACACCAAACCAAAAAGAAATGATTAGGGTGGTTAAAATTATTATCAATACAATGATTTTAAAGATAATTTGATAAAAAAAGCCGCCTAGATATTTAGGATAGAGAGTAATAGTTTGCCATTGATATTCTTGTGAAATGGTTCGTGCAGCAAAAAAAACAGACCAAGTAATGATAATCCAAATGACAAGTTGATTGACGGGTAGTAATAGCATCTGAGTAGCTCCCCGTCTATTTTCAAGCTGTGCAAGTTGTGGTGCAAGGTGTTGGTATTCTTGAAATGCAGCTAGGAAGTATAAGGCAAATATTGTCCAAATGAGTGTTAACATTCCAAGTGATAGTAAGGAAGCTTGTAGGTAATATTCTTTATATAAAAGGTTTTTCTTATGCATCATGATGCTTATTTCTAATGTTTTGTAGTAAAGCAGAAGGCGGAGTAGTTGTTAAGGCAATAACCCCAGGTTGGATAGAGAGTTGCATCATTTTTTCTGTCCTTTCTTTTTCTGTGTAGCAGCAATAACCTGTATGATAGTCAAGTACTTTATTTGCTGGGATTGTTTTAGGAAAGTCGCTTTGTGTTTGCCACTCCGCCCATAACCAATATTCCTTTTTAGAAGGTAAGGGAAGTTTATATACTTGCCCTTGGTAAATGTCGTAGATTTTATTTGAAATTTGTAATGCTCTTTGCCATTGGTGTTCTATCACAATAATTCCCATGCCTTGTTTTGCACACCTCTTGAGAATGTGATAAAGAATGGAGCGATGTTTGGTATCTAGTCCATTGCTTGGTTCATCTAGTAAAAGAATATCGGGTTGTTGTAAAAGGGCTTTGGCTAATGATAAACGCTGTCGATAACCATGGGAAAGGGTCTTGCAAGATTGATGTAATACAGATTCTAGATGGCACTGTTGGATGATGGCGTTTTTTTCTTCTTCTTTTATGGTCGGGTGTGTTAGTTCTGTGTACCAATTTAAGAGCATAGCAACCGTCCAGTTGGGGAAAAAGGTTGCTTGGTCTGTCATCCATGCAATTTTAGGAGATACGCAATAATAAATAACTTCTCCAGCATGGGGAGGGATTAAACCGGCTGCAATTGAAAGTAAGCTGGTTTTTCCAGCACCATTATCACCAATTAGCGCAATGATTTCACCTTGATGTAATGAAAGGCTGGCATTATTGATAATGGTTTTTTTATAGCAAGCAAAACTGATGTTTTTGAGTTGTAATAGCGGGGTAGTAACCATTTTTAGTAAGGTAAAATATAAAAAAACCCGCTTAGAGAGCGGGTTCTTTTAATAGAAAAAAGTTATTTAATTTTTGCTTCTTTGTAAATGCAATGCTTGCGAGCAACAGGATCAAATTTTTTAATCTCCATTTTCTCAGGCATGTTGCGTTTGTTTTTGGTTGTAGTGTAAAAATGTCCGGTGCCTTCAGAAGAAACTAGACGAATTTTTTCACGGACGTTTTTTTTAGCCATGATTTACTCCTTACACTTTTTCGCCGCGCGCACGAATTTCGCCAAGTACGGCATCAATGCCGCGCTTATCGATAATACGCATGCCATGGGCAGAGACTTTCAGTTTCACGAAACGGTTTTCGCTCTCTACCCAAAAACGGTGTTCCTGGATATTAGGAAGAAAACGGCGCTTCGCTTTATTGTTTGCGTGTGAAACGGTATGACCGACCAAGGGTTTTTTACCGGTCACCTGACAAATGCGTGACATTGCCGTACCTCTTAAATGTAAGTGTTTAGAAACTGATGGTGGCCAAGGGCGGAATCGAACCACCGACACGCGGATTTTCAGTCCGCTGCTCTACCGACTGAGCTACTTGGCCTTGGAAAGGCGCGTATTAAACTGTATTTTTGATTAGACGTCAAGCTTTAAAAGTTTTTTTTTTCTAATTTTTTTTATTTGGCTGATATTTTTCAGGGCTAACTTGTTCATCTCCAAAGAGATAACGAAGCATTTGTGTTTTTAAAAACTCTTGTGTTTCTGGCTCAAAAGAGGCAAGTCTATGCTCATTGATTAGCATGGTTTGTTGTTGTAGCCACATATTCCATGCTTCTTGAGAAATGTTATTGAGTATTTTTTCGCCGAGTTCGCCAGGAATGGGTTTGCGAGTGAGCGCATTGCTTTCTTTTTTTAGTTTGGCACAAAATATTTTCATAAGTTTGATGTTCTTGAAGAAGGTTTTTTACTATATCACTAGTCCTATAGGTTGTCATGAATAGCAGGTGCTTATTTTTTTGATAAATATTTTGTGGTATTGGTCTTTTCTTAGATAATCTTAGCGGTGTTTGTATTAGAGTTGATTGTTAATAAGATGAGTTTGTTTTTAGGAATTGAAGGATTGGTATTGTCAGAAGCGGATAAAAGACGTTTGCAACATCCGTTTTGTAGTGGCGTGATTTTGTTTTCTCGTAATTATGCTGACCCAGCTCAGCTTAGAAGTTTGACTCAAGAAATTAAATCTTGCTCTCGGAAGCTTCTGATTGCAGTAGATCATGAAGGGGGAACTGTACAACGGTTTCGAACGGGGTTTACAGAAATTCCTTCGGCAGCTTGCTTGGGAAATTTATTTGATCATTCGCCTATGCTGGCATTAGAGTTGGCAGAGGTGATTGGGATTATTATTGCTTATGAGTTACGTCAGTTTGATATTGATTTTAGCTTTGCGCCCGTTTTAGATTTGAAGGATACGCAGTCTTCGGTCATTGGTAATCGAGCATTTCATGCAAATCCTGCAGTTGTAACACTGTTATCAATGGCTTTTCGGAAGGGATTACGAACAGTAGGAATGTCGGCGGTTGGAAAACATTATCCCGGTCATGGACGGGTGGTAGGAGATTCGCATTATTCTCTACCAAAAGATAGTCGTTCTTACGAAGAGAGAGCGCCAGATAGATTTCCTTTTTTAGCTAATATTGCAGATAGGATAGAGGGGATAATGAGTGCGCATATTTTATTACCTGACTCTGAACAGCCAGCGGGCTTTTCTGCTGAAACGTTAGTTGATTTGCGGAATAAGGGATTTAATGGTGCTATTATTAGCGATGATTTAGATATGGCAGGCGCACACTTTTTTACGCATCCTTGGCAAAGAGTGGAGGCAGCGTTGTCTGCGGGCGCAGATGCGGCAATGATTTGTAATACGTTTTCGGATATGGATGAGGTGCTGATGTCTGACTTAGATTTCTCAATGTCAAAGCAATCGCGTAAACGGTTAAATGCGCTTGCTGCTAGGAAAGTTAATGAAGAACAGGCACTTTTATATTATCTTTCTGCAAGAGCGTTATTTAGCGCGTATCGTCATCAACTTATGGCATAATATTGTTTTAAATAGCCTCTCTCATTTTTATGGCAGAAAAACTTGTCGTTATTATTTTAAACAGCGCGCCAGATTCAGGAACGGAATTGGTAGAGCCAATTTATCATGCAACTGTTGCTGCTTCGATGGATTATCGAGTAGAAGTCATTTTAGCAGGCAGAGCAGGGGAATTGGCAATACGAGGAGTTGCAAATAAGATTGCTTCTCCCAGAAAGCCAGATGAAACTATTCATGATTTGATTAAGGAAGCGTATCAAAGTGGTGTCGTTTTTAAAGCTAGTAAGTTTGTAGTACAAAAGTGGGGAGATAATCTTATCGCTGAAATTAGCGAAGTGGTTAGTGGTGGCTATATTATTGGCGAAATTATGAATCCTTCTGTAACAACTCTTACCTACTAACTAGTGATTTTATGAAACAACCTTTAAGTAATCAAGATCTTGAAAATGTACTCCGTCATTCTGAATGTTTAATTACAGCAGCAGAAATCAATAGTGCTTATGATCGTCTTGCGGCGCAATTAAATCTGCATTATGCCGGATTAAATCCAATTGTGATGGTCGTCATGAATGGCGGATTGATTCCAGCAGGGCAGTTATTAACCAAATTAACGTTCTTTCATCGCATGGAATATTTGCATGCAACACGGTATCGCAATAATCGGGCAACGAGTGAGTTGAATTGGAAAATGCGCCCGAATGCAGAGCTTAAAGATGAGCATGTTTTGTTAATTGATGATATTTTTGATGAAGGGATTACTTTAAAGGCAGTTGTTGATGAGTTATCTGAACAACAGCCTAAGACGTTAAAAACTTGCGTGCTTTTAAATAAGCAACATGATAGAAAAGTCCCTAATTTTGAGATTGATTTTAGCGGTTGTAATGTGGCTGATCGCTATATTTATGGCTGTGGTATGGACTATCATGGCTATCTTCGCCACTTACCGGGCATTTATGCTCTGAAAGAAGATGCGCAAATTTAGTGGAGTATGGTTATTACTTTTTTTAACTGCTTGTGTTAATGAAGGGCAGTATCAAGAGGTTAAAACGGTTCAATTTGGGAATAATAGCGCTAATCAGATTATGGAAATGACTCAGGGAAGTTATCGTCAAATAGGCGCATATCCTATTGCTGGTAATGTTAATGTTCATACGCCGAATGTTTCTGCAAGGATTGTTCAGCCTGCTGTAGTGGCGGTTTCTCCTGAAATGTATCCTGTAGAGAGTACAAGAGTTTATCGAAATAGAAATACTAGTATTAAGCGTGGTACGGTATATCCAACCGGTTGTACGCATCAAGTGGTTCGACATAGCAAGGTAGAGGTTTATTCTGTGCCTTGTTATCATTAAAAATTAAGGCTTTTTGAATAATGATAAGAGTTTTCTTATTTTTAGTTCTACTCTGTATCCAAGCAGCTTGTAGTTCTTCTCGTTATTCTTCTGAATATTTAATTTCTCATTATCTTAATGCAAGTGAAG
>NZ_LWHB01000107.1 GCF_001889065.1 Suttonella ornithocola
CCACATTCATCAAGATAGACTATCGGTTTTTCTTGAGCGGTCTTATCCACTATTTGTTCTTGAAAGTGCTCTCTTTTCTCTGTGTCGGCTTTTGGATGTTGGTTAATCTTTTTTTATGCGTTATCTTTAGTCGCTTTAGAGCATAACAAATCGCTGATTGCGAGCAATTAAAACGTCTAGCTCTTTCCCATTGGTAATCATCAGGATACTGCTCAATATCCTTAAGCAAGGCTTCATCATCAATCTTTGAGGGCTTACGCTCAGTAAAGCCTTTAGGATGGGGATTTTTAATCCAGCTATAGACGGTGAATTTGCTGATCTTGTAGCGCTTTGCAACAGCGCGCCAAGTTTCTCCATTAGCAATATCGTTAAGAATTTTTTGTCGGAATTGGCGGCAGTAGGTCATAGGATATACTCAGTTTGTTTTTGATAATTCTACTACAAGTTGTTCTTTATATCTGCTTTGGATAGATTGGATTATAAGTGATTTGACTATAGTAAAGGGCTGGCTATAGCAGGACTCCCAAAAAATACATATAGTACTTGGAGATAGAATGCTGTTTTCAAGGTGGATATTGAGTTAACGTTATAGTCAAAGGCTAATAAAAGAGTCACAGAAATTAGATCGCTATTCCAGTAATAGTATGTGTGCTTACTTTATTCATCTATCTTAACGCTATAACTATTCTAGTAGCCTTTCACTATATATGTATTTTTTAGGAAGTTGGCTATAATTTCCGCCACTTTTTATTAGCCTTTGACTATATGAGAAAAACTCCTAAAAATAGGGAAATTTCAATTTTTCAAATTTTGAAAACATATTAAAATCATAGTGTTAATTTTTCTGCTGGTGGTAAAAATTTGTGTGAAACGGAATTTTGCAAAGGTCCCTATATTTAGATAGAACACTTTTTCTATCTAAAATATGTAATTCT
Organism: Suttonella ornithocola; assembly: GCF_001889065.1. Taxonomy (GTDB): domain Bacteria; phylum Pseudomonadota; class Gammaproteobacteria; order Cardiobacteriales; family Cardiobacteriaceae; genus Suttonella_A; species Suttonella_A ornithocola. The sequence goes on from NZ_LWHB01000107.1 coordinate 936, forward strand.
GATGATTTCACTTTGTGATTTTTAATAAAATTTAATTTCTTGCGATAAAAATCTATGATTGATTCGGGAGAAGTTTATAGATGTTTTCAAGCGTATCATTAGAATCTACAGAAACGTTTAAGTCATGCAAGCGTCCGTCATGAACACCATAAATCATGCCATGGATAGCTAAGGATTGTCCTTTTGCCCAAGCACGCTGAACCGCATTGCTTCGGGAAATGTTGCGGACTTGCTCAATAACATTGAGTTCGCACATGCGATTATGGGCTGATTTTTCATCCATTCCAATTAAAGAACCAGCATGTTTATGGTAAACATCCTTTATTCCTCTTAGCCAATTATTCATCATGCCAAAATCTCTATTAGACAATGCTGCTTTAATGGCACCACAATCATAGTGCCCACCAATGATAATATCGCTAACTTTAAGTTCTTCAACAGCAAATTGAATCACGCTATGGCAGTTTATATCCATAGCGTGTACAAGATTGCCAATATTTCTATGAACAAAAACTTCTCCGGGAAGTAGACCCATAACAGCATTCGCTGGAATACGGCTATCTGAGCAACCTATCCAGAGATATTGTGGACTTTGTTGGTTGGAGAGTTTTTCAAATATTCCCGGATTATCTTCAGCAAATTTTGCCGCCCATTCCTTATTGCTTTTTAGTAGTGCTTCGATATGTTTTTTTTTCATGGTGCAATTCCGATATCGTGACGATAAGTCATTCCTTCAAACTGAATAGCCTGTATACCAGAATAAGCATTGTGACGAGCGGCTTCAAGTGTATCGCCGAGCGCAACAACATTCAGTACGCGTCCTCCATTAGTAAAGTATTGATGGTCTTTGTAAGTCGCACCGGCGATGAAAACCTGCGCAAAAAATTTCGCTTGTTCTAAATGATGAACTGGGAAGCCTTTTTGATAGTTGCCGGGATAGCCTTTTGAGGCAGCAACGACGCATATAGAATGTTTATCTGCCCATTTTAATTCGATGGTGTCTAGCTTTTCATCTAAACAAGCAAAAATAGGGGTAAGAAAATCGGTTTCTAATAGCGGTAAAATGGCTTGAGTTTCTGGGTCGCCCATTCGCATATTATATTCCAGTAGATAGACGTCATTTTTATTGACCATTAACCCAAAGAAGATGATACCAGCAAATTGTAGGTTTTCTGCTTGTATGCCTTTTAATGTTGGGTTAAGAATATCTTCAATAAAAGCTTGATATTGTGCTTTTGTTAAAAAAGGATGAGGGGCAACGACTCCCATGCCACCAGTATTTTCTCCGGTATTACCATCACCAATGGCTTTATGGTCTTTTGCGGTTTGCATCGGCAAAATGGTATGGCCATCACAAAAGCTTAAAATAGAAACTTCAAAGCCTTCTAAAAATTCTTCAATAACAATTTCATCACCAGCGCAGCCAAAACATTTTTCTTGCATGATTTCATAAACGGCAGTTTCTGCTTCTTCATGCGTATGACAGATGATAACGCCTTTACCAGCGGCTAAACCACTGGCTTTAACAACAGTTGGATAAGGACAGATTTTTAAATATTGTAGAGCGGCATCTAACTCAGTAAAACTTTGGTATGCAGCGGTTTTAACGCCGTATTTTTGCATAAATGTTTTTGCATAACTTTTACTGCCTTCTAGCATCGCTGCGGCTTTATCCGGACCAAAAATTCGTAGACGTTCCGCCTTAAATTGATCAACGATGCCTTCTACTAATAAGGCTTCTGAGCCAACAATCGTAAGGTCGATACTTTTTTCTTTTGCAAAAGCTATTAATTGATCAATTGTCGTTAAAGGAACATTTTCTGAGCGTTCTAAAGCTGCTGTTCCGCCATTACCGGGAGCAACATAAATTCGTCCAATACGATGATCTTGTGCTAGTTTCCAAGCAATCGCGTGTTCACGACCGCCACTTCCAATAATGAGTATTTTCATCATAATAATTAAATCTCTTTTGCAGCTAAAAGAACTTATTTTAACGAAATTGGTTTAAAAAAGGGCGTAAATTCCTGTCAGCGGTTTAAAAGGCTTTCTGTTACAATAACTCACTTTTTTAATGGATTACCTTTATGGAACTAAATAGTACCTATGAACGAATAGATACGCTGCTTTCGCGTGCAAATGCACTTAGGGGGTATCTTTGACTATGACGGTAAAGCAGAACGATTAGAAGAAGTTTCTCGAGAGCTAGAAAATCCTGATATCTGGAATAATCCAGAACAAGCTACAGCATTAGGACAAGAGCGCTCAACGCTGGAAAACGTCGTTAATGGTTTGGATGAAATCACGACAGGCTTAAATGATGCGCGAGAATTGATTGAACTTGCAGAAATGGAAGAAGATGAAGAAACCGTCAATGCGGCTTTAGAAGATATTGCAGGCATAGAAAAGCGTATTGAAGATTTAGAGTTTCGTCGAATGTTCTCTGGTGAGCTGGATGCCAATAATGCTTTCTTAGATATTCAAGCAGGTTCAGGCGGGACAGAAGCGCAAGACTGGGCTTCTATGTTATTACGAATGTATTTACGGTGGGGCGAAGCAAAAGGCTTTAAATGCGAACTAATTGAGGAATCGCCTGGTGAAGTTGCAGGAATTAAATCGGCAACAATCGAATTTCAAGGCGAATATGCCTATGGTTGGTTGCGGACAGAAATTGGCGTTCATCGTTTGGTCAGAAAATCGCCTTTTGATAGTGGCAATCGTCGACATACCAGTTTTGCTGCGGTATTTGTTTCTCCTGAGATTGATGACAATATTGAAATTGAAATCAATCCAGCGGATTTGCGGATTGATGTTTATCGGGCTTCTGGTGCAGGTGGGCAGCACGTCAACCGGACAGAGTCTGCGGTGCGGATTACGCATTTACCCACGAATATCGTCGTGCAATCACAAAACAGTCGTAGTCAGCATCAAAACCGCGATACTTGTATGAAGCAGCTGCGCGCAAAATTATATGAATTAGAATTAAATAAACGTAGTGCAGAAAGCCAAGCGTTAGAAGATAGCAAATCTGATATTGGGTGGGGTAGTCAAATTCGCTCTTATGTGTTGGATTCTGGACGAATAAAAGATGCACGTACGGGGTATGAAACAAGCAATACGCAAGCGGTATTAGATGGCGATTTAGATCCATTTATTAAAGAAAGCCTCAAACAAGGCATTGAGGGATGAAAAAGTTGATTTTATCTTCCTTATTCATAGCAAATAGTGCAAGCGATGCCGCAAGCAATATGGCGTTGCCAATAGATTGCCAAACGGTGTTAAATCGGATGGAAACTTTATCACAACGGCTTAATCAATGGTCGGAACTGAATCCCAATGCGCGTGCGCAATCAGAAGTACTTCAGCAATCTATTGAAGAGACGCGTTTGGAATTGCTTCAGGCATGGCAGAATTTACAAAATGATACACAGCGCTCAGATTTTATCCGAGATTGTGCCAGTAAAATTGCTGAGATTGATAGACAGATTGCAAAGACTGAGGAAGAAATAGCAACTTTATCGGAGCCTCGACGATGAAAAAATACCTTTTATGCTTTTCATTTTTGGTAGGTTTTGTACAAGCAGAAACAGTCGCAATAGAATTACCTGACAGTTGTCAGCAATATATTCAAGCGGTTAAACAGTTGTGCGCATTCACAAAGATGAAAAGCGCAATCAAGTGCTTTTGGAAACGGTTGCTACTATTGAGGAAACTATGAAAATGCTTGATGAAACCACCGCTCAGGCGGAAACAGAAGCAAGCGACGAAAACAAAGCCTATATTGAGCTTATGATTAAGCAGATGAATGAAAAAGCCATGAAGCGTCTCAGCCATACTTGTGAAATGATGTATCGGCGTATTCCCTAAGATTTCCTAGAAGATTCAAGGACTCATTAAATGAACGTAGAAGAAAATAAACTTATCGCAGAACGTCGGCAAAAACTTGCCACTATTCGTGAACAGAAAGGCGTCGCTTTCCCAAATAATGCGCGTCCAACGCATAAAGCAGCAGATTTGCATCAAACTTATGCGGAAACGCTTGATGCCGATGCCTTACAACAAGCAGGAGAACTATCACTTGCCGGGCGAATGATGGGTAAGCGTGTAATGGGCAAAGCCAGTTTTGCACAAATTCAAGACGGCAGTGGCGAGCGGATACAGCTTTATATTGCGCGTGATGACTTACCAGAAGGCGTTTATGCGGAATTTAAAAAGTGGGATGTCGGCGATATTATTAGTGCTAAAGGGCATTTATTTCGTACAAAAACCGGTGAGCTAACGGTTCATGCGTCTGAAATTCAATTATTGACTAAATCGCTACGCCCATTGCCTGAGAAATTCCACGGATTAACTGACCAAGAAACGCGCTATCGTCAGCGTTATGTGGATTTAATCATGAATAAAGATAGTCGTGAAGTCTTTAAAACGCGTGGAAAAGTGTTGAGCTATATCCGTCATTTCTTTGAGGATCATCAATTTATGGAAGTGGAAACGCCAATGATGCATCCTATTCCTGGGGGGGCAACTGCTAAACCGTTTACTACGCATCATAATGCACTGGATATGCCGCTATTTTTGCGTATCGCACCAGAATTGTATTTAAAACGTTTAGTAGTTGGTGGGTTTGAGCGAGTATTTGAAATTAACCGAAGCTTCCGTAATGAAGGCGTTTCTACTCGTCATAATCCTGAGTTTACTATGCTGGAATTTTATCAAGCGTATGCAGATTATCAGGATTTGATGGATTTAACAGAAGTGTTATTGCGTGGTTTAAGCGAGTCTGTTTTAGGTAGCAGTCAAATCACTTATCAAGGACAAGAAATTGATTTTGCTAAACCGTTTGATCGTTTAACGATTTTAGAAGCAGTTGAAAAATATGCGCCACAACATGCCAATATTTTGACGGATGCGGCAGCATTATCAGCGATTTTAAATAAAGAATATAAACAAAAAACCAGCGCTGATGAGGCTTTGGGTAAACTGCAAACGATGCTCTTTGAAGAAGCAGTAGAGCATCAATTAATTCAACCCACTTTCATTATGGCATATCCTTGGGAAGTCTCGCCTTTGGCGCGTCGTAATGATGAAAATCCAGCAATTACGGATCGTTTTGAGCTCTTTATTGGTGGACGTGAAATGGCAAATGGCTTTTCAGAGCTTAATGATGCTGAAGACCAAGCAGCGCGTTTCCAAGCGCAAGTGGCAGCAAAAGAAGCAGGCGATGATGAAGCGATGCATTATGATGCCGATTATATCCGTGCCTTAGAATATGGTATGCCGCCAACGGCTGGGGAAGGAATTGGAATTGACCGTTTAGTAATGCTCTTAACGGATAGCCCATCAATTCGAGATGTATTGTTGTTCCCATTGATGCGTCATGAATAAATTTTTTAATAGGAGAAAAGTATGACTACTAAACAATTTGCTCACATGCAAATGTTTCCAACAGATTCGCAAGATTATTATGCGTCGAATGTTCCGTGGATATTGGAACAAAAAGGGTTTATCGGGTTAGGTGAGTGGGAAGGTGGAGAGAAGCAAATTAATGATTTTAAAAAACTAAAATATGGTGATATCGTTTTAATTCATACAGGAGCAATGGCAATTGCATTAGTGCAAATTATTGGAGGTCATTATTTTGTTTCACAAGATGAAGATCCTGATGAGCGCACAGAATGGATAAATAACCGTATGCCAATTAGAGTATTAGATTGGAATATTGGTAACTTACGTGCCGAGGTTCCTAAAGTGCGCGGCACAATTGAAATTAATAGTCCAAGTGCCCAAACGTATCAATATATCCAAGAATGGTTTACTCAAATTAAGGAAAACTATCAATCTCGAGGATTAGAAATCGTATGAAAAAATGGCTTTTTGCGTGTTTATTAGGCTTTGTGGCTATTAGTTCGCAAGCAGAAAAGTTTATTCTGCCGCCTGACGGCGTGGATTTGGTGGGTATGGTGCGGCAGGTAACCGCGAAACAGGAAGATACGGTGTTAGATATTGGGCGGAGCTTTGGGGTTGGCGTTGAGGCGATGCAAAATGCGAATCCCAGCGTGGATATTTGGTATCCCGGTGAGGGAACGAAAGTATTGGTGCCAACTCGCTATATTTTGCCTGATGTGCCGCATGAAGGGATTGTGATAAATCTGCCTGAGATGCGTTTATATTACTTCCCTAAAGATGAAAAAGTCGTTTATGTTTATGCTGTCGGGATTGGTCGGGAAGATTGGGCGACGCCATTAGGCGTACAGACAATTACAGAAAAGCGCCCAAATCCCACGTGGACGCCTCCAGCTTCCATTCGTGCAGAGCATGCAGCAAAAGGGGATCCTTTGCCGGCAGTGGTTGCAGCAGGACCCAATAATCCGCTAGGGTTATTTGCAATGCGCCTTTCTAATCCTAGCTATTTAATTCATGGTACCAATAAGCCATGGGGTGTAGGAATGCGGGTTTCTCACGGCTGTATTCGTATGTTCCCTGAAGGAATTGAAGAATTATTCAAAATGGTTCCAAAAGGGGAAAAGGTGAATATTATCAAGCAAGAGATGAAAGTTGGTTGGTTTGGGGATGAGCTTTATTTGGAATATCATCCGCCAATTGATGAGGATAATTTAAGTGCGCAAGCAGCAATGCAACAAGCTTTAGATTTGGTGAATCAAAAAGCGGCTGAAAGAGGGCTGACGGTTTCTGAAGACCTTATTCGCGCGGTGGTTAATGAAGCCAGTGGTATGCCGGTTTCCGTTGCTTATAGTCATTAGGAAATTTTGTGGAAGATGTTAGCGAGCTATTAGAAGGGCTTAACGAGGCTCAACGAGAAGCGGTAACGAGCGATGTGCGCATTATCCGTGTGATTGCTGGTGCGGGCAGTGGTAAAACTCGTGTATTGGTTCAGCGGATGTTATGGTTGATGAAAGTAGAGGGTTATCATCCTGCTTCTTTAATGGCGCTAACGTTTACCAATAAAGCGGCGAGAGAAATGCGTAGCCGCCTAGAAGAAACTTTACAATACCCATTATCGACTATTCGAATGGGGACGTTTCATCATGTTTGTGGACGGATTTTAAGACAACATGCTGAGCGTATGAATTGGTCGCATGAATTTGTCGTTATGGATAGCGAAGACCAATTGCGACTGATTAAGCGCTTAATGCGAGAGGTGAATTGGCAAGTGCAAGCCGTCGATGCAAAATTGATGCGCAATATCATCAATGCGATGAAAGAAGATGGAATACGCGCAAATGATATGCCAACAAAAACTCAGCAAGATATTTTGGTGCGCAATTTTTATAGCGATTATGAAAGCGCTTGTATTCGACAAGGGCGGATGGATTTTGCCGAGATGTTGCTATTAACGGTTGAGTTATTAGAGCAGCATCAAGATATTCGAGAAAGTTTTCATCAGCGCTATCGCGCGATATTGGTGGATGAGTTTCAAGATACAAATTTATTACAGTTCCGCTTTATTACTTTGATGCTTGGAAAAGCGGCTAGGCTATTTGTGGTGGGCGATGATGACCAGTCAATTTATTCTTGGCGAGGGGCAAGAGTTGAGAATATTCTGCATTTGGATCAATTTTATCCCGACTTAGAAACCATCCGTTTGGAGCAGAATTATCGTTCAACAGGCAATATTTTAATCGCAGCCAATGGTTTGATTGCCAATAATAATAATCGCTTGGGGAAAAATTTATGGAGTGCGGACAAAGAAGGCGAATTGATTCGGATTTATCCAGCGGTTAATGAATACGATGAAGCGCGTTATGTGGCTGAGCAAATTCAAAGATGGCAAGAAGCGGGTGGGCGATTAAAAGATTGTGCGATTTTGTATCGCAATAATGCACTTTCTCGTGTTTTTGAAGAAGTTTTTATTCAAAATGATTTGCCTTATCGAGTAACGGGTGGTTTGCGTTTTTTTGAGCGTGCAGAAATTAAGGACGCTTTGGCATATTTGCGTATGGTGTTATTCCCTGATGATGACGGTGCATTAGAGCGAATTATCAATGTGCCTGCACGTAGTATTGGGGAAAAAACGGTTGCGGATTTACGTAGTTTAGCGCGACAAGGTAATCGCTCTATTTGGACAATCTTAAAGGATTCGGAAACTGTTCAACGACATTTCTCTACTCGAGCCATTAGTGCGCTTAACCGATTTGTCGAACTGATTGAAGCACTACAATTAAAAATCCAAGAAAATCCCTCTGTAGAATTTGCGCTACAAACAATTATCCAAGATTCAGGCTTAGCCAATATGCATGAAAAAAGCCGAAAGGAAGACAGCGAATCTCGTAAAGAAAATTTGTATGAATTGATTAGCGCCGGACGTCATTGTGATGCAGTGGATGCAGATAATCATCAACGGATTAGTGATTTTTTAAATGATGCCGCTTTAGATGCTGGCGATAGAGAAGCAGAAGAAGGGTTGGATGCGGTACAGTTGATGACACTACATACCGCTAAAGGATTAGAATTTCTGAATGTTTTTCTTATTGGTTTAGAAGAAGGCATTTTTCCGGGACAACATAATCAATTTGGTGAAAAGTTAGAAGAAGAACGTCGATTGGCTTATGTGGGTATCACCCGTGCGCAAGAAAATCTGACCTTAAGTTTTGCGGAAAGAAGACGTTATCAAGGCAGTGAAAGCTATCCGTCGGCATCGAGATTTATTCAAGAAATTCCAGAATCTTTATTAGAGTTTGTTCGTCCGATGCTTTTTGATAGGCTTAAGGCTTCTGCTAAAGCAGATAATTACGCGTTACCGAAATCACAAAGTGATGACCCTTTTGGGGTAGGAGATTTAGTTGTGCATCCTAAATTTGGGGAAGGCTGTGTGATGAGTTTTGAGGGACAAGGTAATAGCCGTCGAGCTTTAATTAATTTTAGTGCGCATGGTGAGAAGTGGTTAATTCTTTCGTATGCGAAATTAACGGTTAAAGGACAATTAGTTTAGTTTAAAATCTCCACTGATTGGGTTGAAAAAATTGTATCAAATTGATTTCAATTGAATATAAGTATCATATACCTATGAAAAGATTTTTGAGAGTGTAAATTGAAAAATACGATTAGAAGGACTTAAGAATAGTGATGACTAATAAGGAAATAGTGATAGCTTCTTTGAATTTATTATCAGATAAGAAAAAAATGAATGAAGCTGAAATTAGTAAATATTTTTCACAGAACTATTTGCAAATTGTTGATGGTAAAAGCCTAGACTATGACTATAAAGCATTTGTGCAACATCTCGCGGCATTAGCTGAGCATACTGAAGCAATAGATATAGAAATAGAAGCTATTGTTGGTGAAAGAGAGTGAGTTTTTACGAAGCATATTGCTCATGTTCGTAAGTCAGGAAATAAAAATATACGCGTAAAAGTTATTGCTAGCTTTAAGCTACAAGAAGAAAAAATCTTTTTTTGTGAGGAATTGACTATGGTTGAGGCTGGTGCTCAAGAGGATAGTCAACTTGCTAGCATACAATAGGATTTTTAGCTGTATTTCTTGAAAACTATTAGGCTTAGTTATATTGATTAGCTATTAAGTTTGGCTCTAGACTATCAGGAATAACCTGTTAGTCTAGAAAAATGAAATCTAACAGCAAACTATAGTGCAATCATCTAAAACCCAACCCAATCCAAAGCAGATAAAAGAATAAAGTATCAATACAATCCATCCGCCATTCTTTGCGTATTTGCTTAATCCAAGCCCACATCTTTTCAATAGGATTTAAGTCTGGACTATAAGGGGGTAACCAAACTATCTCATGCCCATGCTCTTCAATGATTGCTTGAATATCACTGCTTTATGAAAAGCGGCAT
>NZ_LWHB01000108.1 GCF_001889065.1 Suttonella ornithocola
GCGCAGTATCAAGCAGTTTATTCCTAAGCTTTGAGCTTGCTCTAGGAGAATTCGAATATCCTTATCTGTAGGTAGGTTAAAATGATGTGGATATTTGACAGCTTGGTTGCGTCCAAATTTTACTGTACCAAGTCCTGCTACGGATAGAAAGAGATTTGTTTGTCCAAATGGACGTAAGGATAAAGTATTCATAAATTTATATAGGAAAATATTATATGGCTACATATATTATCGGTGATGTTCATGGACAATTCGATGCTTTAATGCGACTTTTATCTAAGATTAATTATAAAGAAGATAAAGACGAGCTTTGGTTTGTTGGAGATTTGGTAAATCGAGGCCCGCAATCGTTAGAGGTATTGAGATTTGTTGTTGGATTAGGCGCAAGAGCAAAAGTTGTTTTGGGTAATCATGATTTTTCTTTGATGGTACAAGCCTTAGAGTTGTCTCATGTAAAGATAAAGAAAAGTAGCGAAGCAATTTTAAAAGCGTCTGATAGCAAAATTTTATTATCTGCCATGAGGCATTGGCCATTATTTTATGAAAATACTGAATATAACGTAATTATGGTGCATGCAGGGGTTTACCCATTCTGGTCAATTGAAACTGCTCGAATGCAACAACAAATGTATCAACATGAAATGCTGAAAACAGAAAAAGAATCCAACCAATTTTTAGAGCAAGTATATGCGAACGGCAGTGGCTATTGGGATAAAAGGGACTCTTTTATAGAGCAAATGCGTTTTACCGTTAATGCTTTTCTTAGAATGCGATTTTTAGAAAAAGATGGCCGTCTAAATTTTGATTGTAAACTACCTCCAGAAGAAGCGCCTAAAAACCTAATACCCTGGTTTGAAGAAAAAATGCGAGAAAAAAAATATCGCTATATCTTTGGGCATTGGGCAGCGTGCGGATTGAGAGTGCGTAAAAATTGGGTTTGTTTAGATTCAGGAGCTGCTTGGGAAGGAAAGTTAACTGCATTTGACCTTAAAAAATGGGAGGTTGCCGCTTCTGTTAAAATTGATAAGAAAAAATAAATGAAAAATGTTGACAGCAAGAAAATATCTGATATTATTCGCTACCTGTCCGGAGGGGTACCCAAGCGGTCAACGGGAACAGACTGTAAATCTGTCGGCTCTGCCTTCGAAGGTTCGAATCCTTCCTCCTCCACCACTTCTTTTCGCGGGCGTAGTTCAATGGTAGAACCTCAGCCTTCCAAGCTGATGGTGTGGGTTCGATTCCCATCGCCCGCTCCATGAATTTTCCAGTCCATATAGCTCAGTAGGTAGAGCACTTCCTTGGTAAGGAAGAGGTCACCGGTTCAAATCCGGTTATGGGCTCCAGATTTATATTTTAGCTCGGGTAGATGAGATGTCTAAAGAAAAGTTTGAACGCAGTAAGCCGCATGTAAACGTTGGGACTATTGGTCACGTTGATCACGGTAAAACAACGCTAACAGCTGCTTTGACTAAGGTTGGAGCGGATCGTTTTGGTGGAAATTTTTCAGCCTATGATCAAATTGACGGCGCACCAGAAGAGCGTGCTCGTGGAATTACCATCTCAACTGCTCACGTTGAATATGAATCACCA
>NZ_LWHB01000109.1 GCF_001889065.1 Suttonella ornithocola
GTTTCTTTAGCAATTGGAACTTCTTCTTTCCAAAAAGCAACGCCCATGATTGGATCAACTATTTCAAAACCGGTATTTAAGTATTCCAAATCTTTTGCTTCATGAGTTGCCCCCAACATATTAGAGTCTGTTGAATAGGCTTTTTCTTTACTCATTTTATAATCAAAACCGTTAGAAATAAGGAATTCGGACATTTCCGCACGCCCACCTAGCTCATCGATAAATTTCTGATCTAGCCATGGTTTATAAATTTTCAATGAAGGATTAGTGAGTAATCCATAGCGATAAAAGCGCTCAATATCATTGCCTTTATAAGTACTACCATCACCCCAGATATTAACACCATCTTCTTTCATTGCTGAAACCAGCATTGTTCCCGTTACTGCTCGACCCAATGGCGTCGTATTAAAATATGTCACGCCTGCAGTAGTTACATGAAAAGCATTACATTGAATCGCTGCAATTCCCTCATGAACCAGTTGTGCGCGACAATCAATCAAACGTGCTACTTTTGCGCCATATTGAAGTGCCTTACGAGGAATAGCCTCATAATCTTCTTCATCTGGTTGAGCAAGATTTGCTGTATAAGTATACGGTTCTGCGCCATTAAGTTTCATCCATAACAATGCGGCAGATGTATCTAGCCCACCTGAAAAGGCAATACCTACTTTTTGTCCTACAGGTAAAGATTGTAAAATGGTTTGATTAGACATAAATCACCCTTTTGGTCTAAAAGGGTATTATCTTAGCATGATGCCACGCTATGATTGTTTTTGATTTAATTAAAGGAGACCTTTGAAAAAAAACATAAAATAGAGAAGTTTCAATTTTTTAAATTTTGAAAATATATAAAAATCATAGTGTTAATTTTTCTACTAATAGCAAAAATTGGTATAAAACGGAATTTTGCAAAGGTCTCTAAAGAACAATTATTAGGACAAAATAAACTCCATTAAAAGTCCATCTATCTTTTTAAAAAATGCAATATTCTATTTATCAATAAGTTAGCCATCTATCTTGGGAGCTTTATCAACTTTCAAACTAAGAATACGACGTTGATTAGCCTTAGCAACACTAATTCGCCAAGGAAAGATAATAATAAACTCTCCTATCGTTGGCATCCGACCAAATTGTTGCAACAGATAGCCACCAATAGTATCAGCATCTTCATCTGATAATTCAGTATTAAAGCGTTCATTAAAGTTTGCTATTGGCATCAATGCCTTGACTTGATAGATATCTTCACCAATAGCTCTTACTTCAGCATCTGGGATTTCATCGTGTTCGTCATCTATTTCGCCTACAATTTCTTCGATAACATCTTCAATAGTAACCAATCCTGAAAGACTTCCGTATTCATCAATAACCATTGCCATATGATTTCGATTCATTTTAAAGTCGCGAAGCATTGCATCTAATGCTTTACTTTCTGGCACGATGGTCGCTGGGCGAATCACATCAATGAAATTTTTTGAGGCATAGTGTCCAGCAAACATTGGCAATAAATCTTTAGTAATCAATATGCCTAATACTTTTTCATGCTCTTCATCAACAACAGGGTAACGCGAATGCCCTGCTTCCAAAATCACCGTTAATACTTTTTCCAGTGACCAATTTTCTTGAATAAGTGTCATTTGACCACGAGGAATCATAATATCTCTAACTTGTGTATCACTAAGTTCTAGTAATGATTCCATCATTGTGGCGGTATCATCATTAATCGTCTGATTATCTTTATAATCTTGAATAATTTCCAATAACGCCACTTTTGGCTCATCCGGCTGGTTATTATCGCTTAAAAAAGCAGAAAGTTTTTGAAACCAGCCGCTTCTCTGTTCAGATTGTTCGTCACTCATGAGATGAAGTACTGTATGTTGAAAACATATTTAGTATATCTGATTTTAAAGATTATTCTTCATTTTTACGCACCTCTGCATAAATTGCTTCACATTTTTTTATGGTATCTCTATCAACCTTACGACGAACAGATGTAAAGCTATAAGGCGCACCGTCTCTAAATAAAGGTTGTATAGTGGCATGAACCCAATAATACCCACCGTCTTTACGTAAATTTTTAACATATCCACGCCACTCACTACCGGCTAATAAAGTTTGCCACATATTCGCAAAAACCCCTCTTGGCATATCTGGATGACGAACAATATTATGTGGAGAACCAATGAGTTCGGAGCTATCGTAACCACTAGTTGCACAAAATGCTGTATTTGCATGAGTAATCACTCCATGAATATCTGTTCGAGATACCAATAAAATGCCATCTCGCAAAATATAATGCTTAGGGCAAACAACTAGATTACGAGACTTTGCATCAAAATATTCAAAAGGAACAATTCGATGTTTTTCACCTGACGGCAACATCGGCGGTAAAGTGTAAAGTTTTTCCATATTATTTTTTTATTGACAATTATTAGGTAGAAAACGTTGGTAAATCGGTGTGCCACCCGGTCTTTGATAGAAATTGCAGTTCCATTTTCCCAATTCTGTTCGCGTTAAAGCTAGCCAATGGTCTTCAAGCACTTTAGGCGTTTGCTGCGTTGCTGCTAACTTTAACCAAATGGTTTTATTTTGCATATATCCATTGCTGAAAAAAGGAAGAAAAGCTTCTGGATATTGTTTAAATACGGGAAGTTTGCCCGTTTTTACAACAGTATCACGCAAAGACTGTGTTTGCGTATAAATATTCGCAACCTGAGTACGAACAACATAATCTTGATAAGCAGGGATAGCGATAGCCGCAAGTATTCCAACACTTGCAATAACTGTTGTAGTATTTCCTTTATATGACCAATCCATCAGATTGTGCGGTGAGGTCAATGTAAAGTTAAGCGGTTCATTTTGCGCATTATTGATCTGGAAGCTAAGCCACTCACTGGCTGGCAATTTCAACGATGAGACAGCTGGATAATCACTAAGATTAACTGCTTTGCCCGTATAATTGCTCAATAGCTGCAAATAGCTAAGATTTTGATAATAATGTTGCATGGATAGATTTTTCACATTTGTCAGGAAAGCAAAGCTGCTACGTTTAGGGTCGATGCCGGCTTTTTTAAAGTACTCTGATAATGAGTGATTTTCAACGGACTGTTGGCGAGCAATTAACGGCTGTGGCAAACTGGCTTGTAATAAATAATCCCCTTCAACTTTGAAATAAATCTCCTGCGGAACTGGCATCATCGCCTTCAAAAAAGCAAGGTTAGCTGGATTTTTCTGTTGTTCAGGAAACGTAATTTTATAAGCAACATGTCGAATACCAAATTTATCGGTTTCATCAACAAGAATTTGGTTATTTTTCTTATATGCATCAATAACCGCTTCCCAAGCCGCCAATTTTGCTTTTGGTGAGGCGATAATTTTTCCAAAATCATCAGAGAGCAGGATATGCTGTCCTGAAATTGCCTTTAATAATAAATCTAAATCAATGTGATATTTCTGCGCGACTGACTGCTTAATTGCATCATAATCTTTATCAAAAAGTCGCAAAATCTTGGTAGCCTGCTCAACGGTCGGCAAGGTATAAAGCAAAACAAAATCTGGTTCACCGTAGCTGGTTAACGTAATTGGTTGTGGTTCAACAGGAAATAATTCTCTTAATCCAACATTTGGCATATCTATCGCAAGTTTTGCACGATACAAATCTGGCGTTTGCTGGGTAAGAATACCAATACCCTGAATTTGAGAAATCTGAAGTGGCTTAGTAAAAGGCTTATCGTAAGTAAGCATGGCACTCAACCTAGCCAGATTTTTTTGCCATATTAGAGTGCGAGTATTATTAGATTTTGCCTGTGCTAGGATCGAATTATGGTCAATATTATTAGCGGCATCTTGCATCGCCCACTGCCAATCCATTTTCATTTTTTGCGTCGAAAGCATCACGGTTATGCGATTCCCTTGCACCAAATACTCTCCAACTAAAGGCACATTCGCAAGACGAATTTGTCCTTGATTATCATCTACTGACCGTAATTGGATTTTATGATTTTGCTTTAGTTCCTCTAGCGTTGCTTTTGCATCTGCAAACTCTGCACTAAGAATAAGTTGAGGACGAGAGCTAATCGCATTTTGAATAGCGACTTCAACTGGTGAACTGGCTTTTAAATAAGCTAATAGCAATGCATTTGCTTGTGAAAAGTCTTTAGCGATTTGCTTAGCAACTTCAGGATATTGCTCATGAAAAGCTTGTGCTACTGGCTTTGGCAAACCATAGCCATTTGCTAGTGAAAAACTGGCTACTGAAGGGATACGCAAATAGCTTTCTGTCTTTGGTGGCAAACGATTGATAAGCCATAATGAATCTTTTTCTTCTGGATAATAAAAAGCTGGAGTATTTGTGCCCAATAAATTATCAATTAGATTTTGCCCATGACTTAAAGTGCTTATTCCGGCTGTTGCTAACAAGCAAGTATACAATGCTATTTTTAGACGCATAACGCCTCCGTTTACAAATCTGCAAGTTTTTAATTATAACGATTAAATAAGATTAAACCTAATTTAACAAATAAACGTAACAGACTATTTTTAAAAAAATAACATTTGATTTAATTGCCTGATTTATGACTATTTATTCACTTGAAAAAACAATCAACACCCTAATCTTGACTAATAGTGTTTTTTCAATTAAGGAAGATGTATGAACCAAAAATTTACTGCTCGTTTTCAGGAAGCTTTATCCAACGCTCAATCGTTAGCTGTTGGAAAAGATAACAACTATATGGAGCCTGCGCACGTTCTTTATGCCTTACTTAACCAGGAAGGTGGTGGTGCGTTATCTATCTTGCGTCAAGCAGGAGTAAACGTAAACAGCCTGCGAAGCCGTTTAGATGAAATCTTGCAAAATCTCCCAACGGTTAGCAACCCTACAGGACAAGTCAATATTTCGCCAGAATTAGCGCGCTTGTTAAATTTATGCGACAAAATGGCACAGCAATATGGAGATGAATATATTTCCTCTGAGCTATTTTTATTAGCGCTATTAGACGGTAAAGACGATACTGCAAAAGCCTTAAAAGAATTTGGCGCAAATAAAGCCACTTTACAAAAAGTCGTAGAAAATTTACGCGGAGGAGAGCCCGTGACAGATGAAAATGCAGAAGACAAGCGCGAAGCGCTGAAAAAATATACTTTAGATGTTACACAGCGTGCATTGGACGGCAAAATCGACCCTGTTATCGGTCGGGATGAAGAAATTCGTCGCGCGATGCAAATCTTACAACGTCGCAGTAAAAATAACCCTGTTCTGATTGGTGAACCAGGTGTCGGTAAAACTGCGATTGTCGAAGGTCTCGCGCAACGCATTGCCAATAATGAAGTGCCAGAAAGTTTAAAAGGCAAACGTTTATTATCTTTAGACTTAGCCGCCCTATTGGCAGGAACAAAATATCGCGGTGAATTTGAAGAAAGACTAAAAGCGGTATTAACCGATATCAGCAAATCAGAGGGAAAAATTATTCTCTTTATTGATGAAATCCACACCATGGTGGGAGCAGGTAAAACCGAAGGCTCTATGGATGCGGGCAATATGTTGAAACCCGCTTTAGCACGTGGAGAATTACACTGTATCGGCGCAACCACTTTAGAAGAATACCGTCAATATATGGAAAAAGATGCCGCTTTAGAGCGTCGCTTCCAAAAAGTGATGGTAGATGAACCAAGCGTGGAAGATACCATTGCGATTTTGCGCGGACTACAAGAGCGTTATGAAGTTCATCATGGTATCAATATTACTGACCCTGCCCTGGTCGCGGCTGCGCAACTATCCCATCGTTATATCAGTGGTCGGAAACTGCCCGATAAAGCGATTGACCTTATTGATGAAGCTGCCGCTCAAATTAGAATGGAGCTAGACAGCAAACCAGAAGCGATGGATAAAATTGACCGTCGCCTTATCCAGCTAAAAATGGAGCGGTTAGCATTAGAAAAAGAAAGTGATGCTGCTAGTAAAAAACGCTTAGATGATTTAGATAGCGAAATTGAAATGCAGGAAAAAGAGTATGCTGACCTAGAGGAAGTCTGGAAAGCAGAAAAAGCCGGCATTCAAGGCGCTGCTGTCATTAAAGAACAAATTGACAAATTGCGTGTGGAATTAGATGCCGCTAAACGTAAAGGAGATTTTGCTCGTATGAGCGAAATTCAATACGGCAAATTGCCAGAATTAGAAGCACAGCTTGCCGAAGCAGAAAAACACGCGGATGATTCCCATAATAAATTGGTTCGCAGCAAAGTAACGGCGGAAGAAATTGCGGAAATTGTTTCTCGTTGGACAGGCATTCCTGTCAGTAAAATGATGGAAAGCGAAAAAGAAAAATTACTGCATTTAGAATCGGTGCTTAATGAACGTGTCGTTGGACAACAAATTGCCGTAGAAGCCGTTGCCAATGCCATTCGCCGTAACCGTGCGGGATTGTCTGATCCAAACCGTCCAATTGGTTCTTTCCTTTTCCTTGGTCCAACCGGTGTTGGTAAAACCGAACTTTGCCGCACATTGGCACAATTTATGTTTGATAGCGAAGACAATATGATTCGCATCGATATGAGCGAATTCATGGAAAAACATAGCGTTGCTCGCTTAATTGGCGCGCCTCCGGGCTATGTGGGTTATGACCAAGGTGGATACCTCACTGAAGCCGTTCGTCGCAAACCTTATTCCGTCGTCCTGTTCGATGAAATCGAAAAAGCACACGGCGATGTCTTTAATATCTTGCTACAAGTGCTAGATGACGGACGCCTAACTGATGGACAAGGTCGCACCGTTGATTTCCGCAATACCATTATCATCATGACTTCAAACTTAGGTTCAGACCTTATTCAAGCGATGAGCGATAAAAGTTATGAAGAGATGAAAGCAGCGGTGATGGAAGTCGTTGGTGCGCATTTCCGCCCTGAGTTTATTAACCGTATTGATGAAACCATTGTTTTCCACAGTTTAGGCAAGGAGCACATGAGCAATATTGCGAAGATCCAACTCAAACGTTTGGAGCGTCGCTTAACAGAACGCGATTTACACTTGAGTATCAGCGATGATGCCTTAGCTTATTTAGTAGATGTAGGCTATGACTCAACCTTTGGCGCTCGCCCATTGAAAAGAGCGATTCAAACGGTTATCGAAAATCCGCTTGCTGCTCGTATTTTAGCGGGTGAATACTTACCGGGAAGTACGATTCATGTAGATTACAAACCAGAAAATGGTATTGTCTTTAAATAAAATTGCTTTTCTTCTATAGCCTTTTAAAAAACCTGCCAGATGGCAGGTTTTTTTATAGCAACTACTCATTCTTTACTTTTTTTATAAATAATCAATAATAGTTTCACGCTTTCTGTACCGAAAGGAAACTCAGACCATTATTTTTTTGGAGGGATTTATGGAACTCACAAACGCACTCATTCAATTGGGCGCTACCCCAGCGACAAAAGAAGAAGCTATTCGTCAAGTCGCCGCTATTCTCGTAGAGAATGGTAAAACCACAGCAGAATATGTTAAGGGGATGTTTGCACGCGAAGCACAAGAAAATACTTATCTTGGCAATGGCGTCGCTATTCCACACGGCACGCCACAAAGTCGAAAATACATCAAAGAGACCGCCATTGCGATTTTACAAGTTCCTGAAGGGGTAGATTGGGAAGATGGCGAACTCGCGCATATTATTGTTGGAATAGCAGCAGGAGATAATGAACATCTTGCCGTTTTAAAACGCCTCAGCACCGTCGTTGGGGATGAAGCAGTTGCAGAACGTCTTGCCAAAACGAGCGATATTGACGATATTCGAGAAACGCTTTCCGCTGTTGCACAATCTGATATTGAGCCAGAAGTTAAATCTGGAAGTAAAAAAATTATTGGTATTACCTCTTGTCCAACAGGCGTTGCGCATACGTATATGGCACAGGAAGCACTAGAGCAGGCAGCGCGTGAACTAGGTTATGGCTATAAAATTGAAACACAAGGCAGTGTCGGTGCTGAAAATGTCTTAACAGAAGCTGATATTGCAGATGCAGATATCGTCATTATTGCGGCTGATACCAATGTAGATTTAGCGCGCTTTGTCGGCAAACGCCTCTATCAAACCAGCACAAAAGCCGCTATCAATAATGGTAAACACGTCATTGAAATCGCTTTAGCTGATGCCACTGCTTTTAAAAACGATAACGTCTCGCAAAAGACCGCTGAGAAGGCAGAAAAAACAGGTGTTTATAAACACCTAATGACAGGGGTTTCTTATATGTTGCCGTTTGTTGTTGCTGGCGGTTTGCTGATTGCGCTGGGTTTTGCGATTGGTTCTTTCCTTTATGGCGACCAAGGGATTTACATCTACGATGAAAAATATGCGGGCACCCTTGGTTACAATCTTTTTAATCTAGGTAAGGTCGCATTTGAACTTTTCGTTCCTATTTTAGGCGGCTATATTGCCTACTCTATTGCGGGTCGTCCGGGGATTGCGCCGGGGATGATAGGTGCTTTTCTGTCTAATAAATTAGGGGCAGGCTTCTTAGGGGCTATTCTTGCAGGCTTTATTGCTGGTTACTTTGTCGCCTTTCTTTCTAAAGCCATCAAATTACCACGTTCTTTAGATGCGTTAAAACCAATGATTATTCTTCCTTTAGTGGGAACTGCTGTCATTGGATTATTAATGTATTACGTCATCGGCACGCCTGTTTCTAGCGCTTTAGCATGGTTAACAGAATGGCTTAAATCTTTACAAGGCTCTAATGCTTTCCTATTAGGCGCATTATTAGGCGGTATGATGGCAGTTGATATGGGCGGACCTATCAATAAAGCCGCTTATACTTTTTCCGTTTCTTTAATAGCTTCTGGCATTGCCGCTCCGATGGCAGCCACTATGGCAGCCGGAATGACACCACCACTTGCCATTTTTGTTGCCACATTGCTTTATAAAAATCGCTTTACAGACGAAGAACGCGAAGCAGGCAAAGCTGCAGGCGTTTTAGGGCTATCTTTTATCACAGAGGGTGCTATCCCTTTTGCCGCTAAAGACCCTATCCGCGTTATTCCTGCATTAGTTATTGGTTCGGCGGTAGCTGGCGCCTTATCAATGCTATTTGGCGTAACCTTACAGGCACCTCATGGCGGTATCTTTGTTCTGTTTATTCCAAAAGCCGTTACCCATATTTTCCTATATGCCCTCGCCATTATTGCCGGCACAGCGGTAAGTGCCGTTTTACTAGGCATATTTAAAAAACCGCTCCAATCAAACGCTTAAAATCTATCAACATGCCTCACCAAACTGGTGAGGCATCACTTTGCTCAACACTAAAGTTTTTATGACTAACGCACTGTTATCTCTACCTGTAAAGATTATCCATCAAACCGCTGATACGCTGACCGTTTTACCCGTTGATGTCATTGAAGATTGCCCAAAATGTGCAGCGGGAGAAGGCTGCGGACAGAATCCTTGGTTTCGTGGTTTTTTCCGTAAACGTGAATTAACACTCCCTCGCCCGACTAACTTTCCTGAAAACCAATCATTTGCTGAACTACAATTACCTAATCACATTCTGA
Source organism: Suttonella ornithocola (assembly GCF_001889065.1). GTDB lineage: Bacteria > Pseudomonadota > Gammaproteobacteria > Cardiobacteriales > Cardiobacteriaceae > Suttonella_A > Suttonella_A ornithocola. The sequence continues at coordinate 9,530 of NZ_LWHB01000109.1, forward strand.
ACTACTTAACTTTAATGGTCTATGCGCTACCACTGTTAAGCTTTATCATTACACTTCTTTTGCTGACAAACTTTCCAGCTTGGATACCATTCTTAGGCGCAATATTGCTATCAGGACTAACCTTATCGTTGACTCATCCTTTACAACAAAGACTACTTCGCCGCTATCTCACCCTATCCTTGCCCCTAGATAAACAAACCTTTAAAGCTTAAAAATTATTCTGATGAAGCGGTTTTTAGGGAAAAATTGCGTTATTATTTGATTTTTCAATTGGAGAGCGCAGATGTTCCGAGCCATATTCTTAACCCTATTTTTATGTTTATCTAGTTGGGTGCACGCTGAAACCAGCGGGAATCCTGTCGGTTTTTGGCAATTAGCTGACAAGTCTGGTAAACCTGTTTTAATCATCCGTATTTTCCCTGTTGGGAAAACGCTATCCGCCAAAATCTTACAATACTATCCCAATGCAAATGCTCGTTGCACCGCTTGTAAAGATGCACTCAAAGACACTCCCGTCAGAGGATTAACCTTTATAAAAGGATTGGTTCGTAAAAGTGGAGATACATGGAGCGATGGGAAAATTCTTAATCCAGAAACAGGAAAAGAAGCCAAAGTAACCCTAACCATTTCTGCAGACGGCAGTCAGCTAAAAATTAACAGCTATCGCTTTCTCTCTTGGTTTGGAAGCACAGATATATGGACACGTCGAAAATAAACTTTTTAACAAAATATGATAAATTTCCTTTGGTGTTATTCCAAAAACTTAGCCTCTTCCTTGCTGAGTTAACGAGATTAACCCTACGTACTTTTAAATCATTATGGACGTAATATGTTAAGAATACTGACTTGGAGCATTCTCTTTTTAGTGATTTTTGTTCCCGCTTGTAGTGCATTATTTCGATGAAAAAAAGCTGGCTAACCAAAAGCAAAGCACTATTTCTAGGGCTGCGAGGCAATATCTTACTAGTTGCCTCCTCACCTTTATGGATTGCCGTTATCCAAGGGATTTTTCAAGGTCGATTATTTAAATCCTTATTAAGCTTGGCTTCGGTCGGCTGTTTTACCTATGCGACGCTTTTAACCAAACGCTATTTTTATCAGCTATCGCTTACCCTACATCAAGAAAATCCACTACCCGTTGAAGATACACGCAAAGATGCCTTATGGTTAGTTGCGCTAGGTGCCTTAATCGTAAGTGCTTTAGTATTACGCCGCCCACCGCTTATTGCGATTAACACCTTACTCGCTGGCGGTGCTTACTATTTTCATTATTGCTATCAAACTCAAGACATCCCCGCGACAAGCACCTCCATAGAGGAAACCCCGATTAACCCTGCTGATTTACCGCCTACGCTGAGACAAATGATACAAGACGCACAACAAAGCATTCTTCATTTGCGCCAAATCGCCGAAACGGCTTACAATACCGATGTATCATCCATTCTCTTATCCAAACTGCAAACCATTATCAACTTAGCCGATACCCTTCTGCATAAAGTTGCTCAATCTCCCGAACAAATCCGACAAATGCGCACCTTTTTTGTTGTTATCTTGCCAGAGCTCGAACAAATTTGCGCCCGCTATTTCTCTGACATATCATCAGCTGAAAGCCAACAACAATTTTTAGACCTTCTTAACGCCAGTGAAGCGGCTTTTACCGAACAACAGCAAGCACTGATTGGACGGCATCAAACAGAATTAGACATCAAAATGACCGTTCTTAAAGCGCAACTCACCCTCAATCAGAGAGAAAAAAATGAGTGAAACCCCAAAAAACTTGATAAATACCGATGAAAATCCATTAGACGAACATCGCGTTCGCCAATTAGTGAGTCTGCTAAACATTCACGACACCAAAGCGGTTCTAAACTTTGGCACCGATGCCCAACGCCAACTTACCGCCGTTGCCGATACCATGCTCGCTGATATCCAAGCCAAAGACACCGGAGAAGCAGGGCTTCTGCTGTCTAAAATGGTGATGACCCTAAAAGGCTTTCAAGGTTCTGAACTTACGTTGAAGAAAAAATACCACTTTTGGGATAAGCTGCTTGGCAAAGCCCGTCCAATCGAAGCCTTCAGACAACAATTTGAAACCGTTAGCGATCAAATCGACCAAATTAGTAACGGATTAGAAAAACACAAACAAACCCTACTTATTGATATCACTTCTCTAGATCGGCTTTATGATGCCACTTTAGGGTATTTTCGCGACTTAAGACACTACATTGCCGCCGCAGAAGAAATCATTAGACATGCAGATGAACATACCCTTCCAGTCCTAAAACAGCATGCCGAACAAACCCAAAACCTAGAAGACGCCCAAAAACTACGCGACCACCAATCTCAACGCGATGAACTAGACCGACGCTTACACGACCTTCGTCTAACACGACAAGTAGCAATGCAAGCCTTACCTAGCATTCGTCTTATCCAAGAAAACAACAAAGGACTCGTCAATAAAATCAATAGCACCTTAATCAATACCGTTCCCCTTTGGCGACAACAGCTCGCACAATCATTAGCAATTTATCGTTCTTCGGAAGCCGCGCAAGCCATTAAAGCCAGTAGCGATTTAACCAATGACCTTCTCAAAAATAATGCAGAAACCTTACAAACTGCCAATCGAGAAAGCCGACAGCAAATCGAACGAGGTGTATTTGATATTGAAGCGGTAGAGCAAGCCAATCAAATGCTCATCAGTACCATTGAAGAAAGCATTGAAATTCATGAAGTCGCGCGCAACCATCGAAAAGAAGCAGAAAAACGCTTGCAAGACGCTGAGAATCAGCTCAAACAAACCTTACAACACGTAGCCACCCAACAATCACAATAAATCAACCTATGTCTGGATTTTTCTCTCGAATATTTCAACGCTCTGAGCCAGTGCGCATATCTCCGCATCAAGATAAGCCCTTTTTAGAACATCTAACCTTGCCACACTTAGAACCTTCAACCGTATTGAGCGTTCCAGAAAGTTACTGTGCTTGCTTATTTCAAGAGAAGCTCATAAGTGCGCCTTTATTAAGAGGCGAACATCCCCTAACGGCAGAAAAAATATCGCCTTTACAACCAACAGCGCCCATAAACATACTTTATCTCAACCGTCATCAAACACCGCATCGCACATGGCAACTTTCGCATCATCTGCATGATGAACAAATCCTACAAATTCGTGGAGAATACCATTTTCACCTGAGTCATCCCAAAGCCTTTCTTCATCACTTATTACAATTCCCTCAGCCCGCTATAGAGAGCTTAGATGATTGGCTTGCTGAACAAGTTAATACACTGATTAACATACAAAATATCCCAACAGAAGATATTCTCACCTACCCAGAGCGTCTATCTGTTTTCCTACAAACCCAACTGACTCCGCTTTTGCATCGACAGGGATTAACCCTAATTGGGCTAACATTAACAGCAAAAATTACAGCTGCTATACCGATTTCATCTTCAGCGCCAGAATCTTCACTCACTCAACATGCTAAACCCATACCAGCCACTCCTAAAGATGAAGCGCCTTTACTGGCAAGAGAATATTATCGAGTCATTGGGGGAAGACAAATGGGGCCTTATAGCATTGCCTATCTACAAACCCTCATTGACCAAGGAACACTAGAGAAAAACGAACTTCTATGGAAAAAAGGGATGCCATCGTGGCAAAAAGTCGAAAAATTTTCTGAGTTACAATGGACTGAAACAAAATGACTTTTCCTTTTATCCACCATCGACGCTTCTTTCTCCTTATAAGCGCCGCTACTTTACTATGGTCATCCCTTACCTATGCACAAGATGCCACACAAGGGCTATTTATTTGCGATAACGGCAGCGGTGTCAAAAACATCGTAACCGCTGCACAAAAATCCGCACAAAAAGGCCGCTGCCAACCCTATAAAAAAGGCATGTTAGGTGGCGGTAGCGGTTCCCTAATGACCGTTCCTTCAAAAACGGCTAATCCGACACCACCACCTTCTAGTCGAAAACCTATTCAACTCTCCATACCAAAAACAAACAATCTCCCCGCTCAATCCCTACCACCGGCTAAACCACAAAAAACCGATGACGCCCCGATACAAATATACTTTTGCCCTGACAATCTAAACGGTGAAATTATCGAAGCCACAACACCGCCTCGACCTGAATGCCAATCTGTTGGCATTAAAGCAAAAATTCAAGACCCGCGTACTACCCCTATCAATACAGGAAAACCGCTTGGTAGAGGAAAAGCCGATAGATTGACGAAATCTACGCCAAACGGCAAAGGAGAAGTTGGCTTAACCGACTCTCCGCCCACTGATATCTACAAATGCTACGACCAACAAGGACGTCCCAGCTACGTCGCTGAAAATAAAACCAAGAACTTCCGCCGTTGCAGCTTTTTTTCACGATCATTTGCTGGTGCAACAGCCGATTTTTACCAAAAATCCACGACACCAACCGCCGCATCCCTAACAGATTTAGCCGCTCAAGGTGTTAACCAAAATAATAAAATGCCTACCGCCTCCGCCGCTTTAAAATGCGTTGGCGCAGGCGAAGTCGTTTATAACGGCACAACCAAAGAATACCAATGCGCCACCCGCTCTTATGACCTTACACCGGGAACCAGTGGCGGACAAGTCGTACTTGGCAACAAAAGTGCTAATATCGCAGCGCATCGATTTGACTATTTTAATACTGGTGGTAGCTGTGGTGGCATTGTAACCAGCTCAGAAGGTCGAATATTGCACCTTTCCCCCACAAAAGATTGCCCTGAAGCCTTTCAAATTGAAGCACGCAAAATTGAGCAAGCCTATATCAAAACCATCTCCATCAACGTATCTGGCGCATTACTCGAACGCCAGCGCACCCTATCCCCGCAAATCAACGAAATTGCGTATCGAATTGGCATTGACCCATTCCTCGTCCATGCGATTATCTCAGCAGAATCTGCCTATAAAAGCCGAGCCGTTTCTCGTGTAGGCGCGCAAGGCTTATGCAGCTAATGCCAGCAACCGCCAAACGTTTTGGTGTCCGAGATACCTTTCATACCGGTGAAAACATCCGTGGTGGTGCTACCTACCTTAAATGGTTACTCAATAAATTTAATGGCAACTATCAGCTAGCCATCGCAGGCTATAACGCGGGCGAAGGCAACGTCATTAAATACGGCTATAAAATTCCACCCTTTATCGAAACGCGCGCATACGTTCCCAAAGTCATGGAATACTACCGACGCTATAAAGCTAACCCTTCTCTCGTCGGGCTTAAATAACAACTTATGAAAAAACTATTACTTATCATCGCTTGCTTACCGCTGCCATTACTTGCTGCCGCAAAATCCTGTGGCAGCTATGTGAAAAATGGAAAAACACACAACATCCCTTGTAGCCTAGGCAAACCGCTTACCAGTACCATAAAAGCAGGTCAGTCCTGTAAAGCCGAGATCAAAGTCAATGGACTCACCGTCAAGCTTCGCCACCAATGCGTGGTCAAACCAACGGGGCAAACAGGCGCTATTACCGTAACTGAACCCAGTGGCGCATTAAAAAACCGACAAACCCATTTAAAACAAACCATCAATACCCTAGCCAAAAAATACAATGTTGAGCCGGCACTAGCTCATGCCGTTATCACCGTAGAATCCGCCTATCGTAGTGACATTGTTTCCGACAAAGGTGCTATTGGGCTGATGCAACTGATGCCTGCAACCGCAGGAATGCTTAGCGTTACCGACCCCTTTGATGCCAAGCAAAACATTGACGGCGGTATCCGCTACTTATCAGGCTTATTAAAACGCTTTAACAACGACACGAGCCTTGCCCTAGCAGGCTATAATGCAGGTCCTGAAGCCGTTAAAAAATACGGCAATACCATTCCACCTTATAATGAAACTCAGCGTTACGTTAAACGCGTTCTCTCTTATCAAGACAAATACCGCCAACAATGGCGCAAACACATCCAATAATTCGGGATTACCTTTCTTATGCTCAAAAACCTTCTAACAACGGCTTTTCTCTTATTTCAGCTCAACAGCTATGCTGAGGATAACATCCTAGATGCAGAAGCAGCGATGAAAAATGGCGCACCGCTATCTGATTACAGCCATTTCGCAGGACATCCACTTTATCCCTACCTTCAATATAGAGAATACCGCAATAACCTAGAAACCACACCCAATCAAACCATCGTTAAATTCCTACGCGAAAATGCGCATGCGCCTTTTGCTGGTTGGTTAGCAGAGCATGCCTTTCCGCTATGGCTATCCAATCGCGCTTATAACGACATCGTCCAAGCATACTCGCCAGCTTTTGCTGATGAAAGCATCGAATGCGAATGGCGTTTAGCCCTTCTCCATAGTGGTAAACGCCAACAAGCAGAAGCCAACATCGAATCGCTTTGGATGAGCAGTAAAAACATCGACCCTGCTTGTGATCCACTATTCATTCAAATGCTAGGCGATGGCAGCCTTAGCCAAAAGCTCATTGCTGACCGCTTTCAAAAAGCCATGCAGAATAACAACCTCGTCCTCGCTGCTCGCCTTCAAGCCATGCTAAAAGGCAACGAAGCCAATTCCGCTTCGAACTGGTTAGCCGTTCGCCAAAACACCTTACCAGCTCAAACCCTTTTTAACCTCACTCCTGCTCATTGGCGAACCACTGCCATTGCCGATAGCATCTATCACAACGCTAAAAACAATCGAGAACAAGCCATTAACCTCGCCACGGCACTTTCTGCTAAAGAATACGCCGCCGAACCAGAAGCCGCAGGACGCGCACTTTCTCAATTAGCTGCCTTACTTGCGCAAGACAACGATCCACGCAGCGAACAAATCTTTGCGCTTATTCCCCAAGGTGGGCATGATAAAAACGCCGTTTTTGACCTATTGGCGTATGAAATGCGGCTTAATCGCTGGCAAGCCATCCCAGCCCTTTTTAACCATATGAGCGAAGAAGACCTCGCCACACCAGAATACCAATATTGGATAGGCAAAGCCTATGAAAAAACCGGACAGCCTGCACAAGCCAAAATGCACTATCAAAAAGCCGCTGGGCATCGTGATTTCTTTGGATTTTTAGCGGCCGAAAAACTTGGACTCCCCTACGCCTTTAACGATAAACCGCTCACCAAAAATCCCAAAATCTATCATCGAATAAAAACCCTTCCCGAAATCTATCGGATAAAAACCTTTCTCCGCCTTGGGGATAAAAGTCGTGCGGCACAAGAATATAACGCCATGACCCGTAAAATGACGGATGAAGAACTCCGTCAAGCTGCCTTGCTTGCTGCTGAAAACGGATGGACCATTCAAAGCATTACCACCCTTTCGAAAACCAAAGATTGGGATGCCCTTGCCGTTCGTTTCCCTGTGCTGTATCAAAACCAAGTTCGCTCCTTAGCAACACGCTACGGCATCAGCCCTGCCAAAATCTACGCCATTATTCGTAAAGAAAGCATTTTCCAACCTGAAATCAAATCACGCGCTGGCGCTATTGGGCTGATGCAAGTCATGCCAGCAACTGCTCGCCATACTGCTAAAAAATACGGTATCCCTTATACCAATAGCCTACAACTCACCATTCCGGAAACCAATCTCAACATTGGCAGCCAATACCTCGCTGACCGCTTAAACCAATTTGGGCATTTAGCCTATGCCGCCGCTGCCTACAACGCGGGACCGAGTCGAGCCAATCGTTGGTTAGCCGATAACCCCGCGCTTCCCTTAGACGAATGGATTGCGCAAATTCCTTTCTATGAAACCAGAGATTATGCCAAGCGCGTATTAGAATACGAAAAAATCTACGAATACCGACTTGGGCTTTCGCCTATTCCATATAAAAATGCTGCTATTCGTCCTTGGTAAACCTACCTAACGGAACAAACCATGAAAAAAACCTTCCTTTTCCTCTTTCCATTACTTCTAGTGGCTTGCGCTGGCAAACAGCAGCCAGCCAACCTATCCTTGACCGATAGCCTAGAAACAGAACCCGTTCATATGATTAAACTCCCCATTAACCATAACAGTTGGCGTAACTGGCAATGTCGAGACGGACAAACCTTACAAACCCGATACCAAGACGCACAAGGCAAAACCCTCTTATTGCGCTACCAAGGGAGCGAGATGCCCTTACCGCATATCCCTAGTGAAAACATTGCTATCTACGAAAACGGGCAAATCGCCTTTTTCAGCGATGGGCAAAATGCTAGCGTCGGCTTACCGCAAAACAGCATCCTTTACAGCACAGGTTGCCGCCCTCAATAACCCCATTTAGGACACTCCAACATGACTCGTACTGCTACCCTTAACCGAAATACCAGCGAAACCCAAATCCAAATCGACCTTAACCTAGACGGCACAGGTAAAGCCAACTTACAAACAGGCATTGGCTTTTTCGACCACATGCTCGACCAAATCGCTCGTCATGGATGCTTTGACCTCTCCATTCAAGTACAAGGCGATTTACACATCGACTGCCACCATAGCGTTGAAGATACCGGTATTGCACTTGGCGATGCCATGCGAGAAGCACTAGGCGATAAACGCGGCATTACCCGTTATGGACACGCCTACGTTCCCCTAGACGAAGCCTTATCACGCGTGGTTATCGACTTCTCAGGACGCCCCGGCCTCTATTGGCACGTCAACTTCAGCCGCGACAAAATTGGCGAAATCGATACCGAAACCTTCTACGAATTCTTCAACGGCTTTGCCAACCACGCGCGCGCAACCATTCATATTGATAACATTCGTGGCATCAATAACCATCACATTATCGAAACCATCTTTAAAGCCTTTGGCAGAGCCTTACGCATGGCAGCAATGCCCGACCCACGCGCACAAGGACAAATCCCCTCAACCAAAGGCTTACTATAGCCTTGCGTCAGCAAGGCGCGCTTATCTTTGCAGGATTATTTATTATCTCCATGCTCCTCTTTTTACAAGCATGGCGCGACAGTCTGCAAGAAGGTTGGCTTGGTGTTATCAACTATTTTGTATCATCTATCGGCTTTATCTTGCTCATGGTGCTCATATTTTTAGGCGAGCGCAAAAAAAGGGCGAATATGCCCGATGCCCCTCATTTTCCTCCCATTGTGCTGGGCATTATCGCGTTGGTCTGTATGGTGATAACGATAAAACTTGCATTTGACCTAATAGACGGTAGAAAAACCTACATCACCAGCGATTACCGCGTTTATCAAAAAACACATCGCGGTGCGCACCGCTACCGCCTTGAACTGCCTGACATTAACTACTCAGGCGACATCAACTACCGCAGCTATTTACGCCTTTCGCAATATTGCAACCACCCTATCCGCGTTGAATACTACCGCCGAAGCCAAATCATCTTTTCGGTAGAATGCTAACCGACCAGTCCCTACCTCATCAGCCTTGCTAAAATTTCGTATTCCACACGGTGGGCATATAAAATTTCCTATACCTATTGTCAAACCGCTAAAAATAGTATCAATATCCGCATAAATAACCATCATATTATTGAAACTACCTTTAAAACCTTTGGCAGAGCCTGACACATGGCAACCTATCCAACTCACGCCATATAGTCAAATCACTTATAATCCAATCTATCCAAAGCAGATATATAGTGCAATCATCTAAAACTCAACCCAATCCAAAGCAGATAAAAGCATAAAGTATCAATACAATCCATCCGCCATTCTTTGCGTATTTGCTTAATCCAAGCCCACATCTTTTCAATGGGATTTAAGTCTGGACTATAAGGGGGTAACCAAACTATTTCATGCCCATGCTCTTCAATGATTGCTTGAATTATACA
>NZ_LWHB01000011.1 GCF_001889065.1 Suttonella ornithocola
GTAAGAAACAATTTTTACCCCGAATAACAGTGCATCTCGCACACCATTTATCCAGTTTTCTATTTTGAGTGTAGAGGCACGAGTAGCAGCGCCTACTATGGCGCGACGCAAAGCGGTGCTATTGCGTGCAAGAGCTTTTTCAAGTCGTGGTGTGCCGTCAATATAAGTATCGGGTTTTCGAGAAATCGGCGGAATGCGTACCATAATCATTGCTAGCAAGAAGTTCACAATAAAAGCAGAAAGAATCATTTGCGGTAGATAATCTAAAATTCCACCGATAGAAACTAACACAGTGAAAAAGCCTAAGCTACATAAGCTGAAGCCTGTCATAATCGCAATAGCTTCACGTTCAGTATAGATTTTTTGACGATAGAGTTTATCGGTGAGAAAGATACCCACCGCAGGCGCAGCCACAAATGAGGTAATGGCATCCACCGCGCTGATACCGGGGGTACGATAAAGCGGACGCATGAGTGGTTCTAAGAGTGTGCCGAGAAACTCAAGAAACCCAAATTCGGTTAAAAATAATACGGCAATTCCCGCAATACTTACGGTGAGTAAGACTTTGCCCGCTAACTTCATCACTAATCCACCAACTTCTGGATTAGCAAGCCATTCAGGTGCGATACCTAATGTCAGCATGGCAGTAAAAATAAGCGCAAGAAAAAAAAGAATACCAGTAATCATTCCGTCTTTTTTATGAATATACGCGAATTTAGCCTTAGGATTTATCCGTGAAACAATCCAATTTAAGCATAGTAGCGCAATAATGATTAACACGATAATGGGTAAAACCTTTCCTAGTCCGCTACCTAGCGCATCAATTAGCGCAACTAATGGGGTTTTCCATTTTTCTCCAACGGGAATGGGAATGAAAAAAATAAAAAGACCAATAAAGCTCCCGATAAGGGATTTTAGGCCGTTGGCAATCATGTATTCTCCTTTGAACCATTAGAGCAAAAAAGCGCATAGGATAGTCATAATCTGACGAATAATCTAGGACATATTGTGTATGGAGAAAGTAAGTCTATAAAGTAAATGTTGATAAAAATTGTTCTCATTTATTGACACAAGATGAACTTTTGTTTAGGCTGCGCCGTTTTATAAGACCTATTTTTTATTCCCATTCTTTTTTTGGAGGCTTTATGTCAACAATTTCTAGGGGTTTTTCTTCTTATTCCATACAAGGTGCGTTAAAAAAAATATTGGTAGCAACGGCGTTATCGACAAGTCTCGCATTTTCTGTAGCCGCACAAGCGACAGAAGCTACTTTTTTAGTGCAACTGAATGAATATGAAGGGCATCCAGCGTATTTCACGATGTATCTTGTTGACCCAGAAGGTCGCTATGTGCGCACGCTGTGGGTTTCAGGACCTGAAACCCGTTGGCATAAAAGTCAGCCGCGTTGGTGGAAATATTTAGGTCGTGCGCCACAAGAATTGGATGCGATTACAGGTGCTTCTACAAAAGCTGGTGACCGTGAAGTCATCCGTGTGCATTTAAATGAAGATGAATTAGATAAGGGATATAAAGTCCGGGTCGATAGTATCGTAGAAGACCAAAATAATTATCCTACGGATGTCGAAGCTGAGCTGTCTAGTGATAAACAAAAAGCCAAAATACCTGGAACAGGATATGTTCGTTATATTCGTTATAAATGGGATTAAATTTAGTGAATATGGAAGGTATTCGCGTTATTTGGCTCATAATTTAGAAATGTTTTAACGATATGTGGCGTCGTATTCACTTATGGACTGGTTTAGCGTTAGCGGTGCTTGTCATTACGATGGCAGGTACAGGGACTTTTTTAGCGACTCAACCGCTGTATGAAGCGTATCAGGTACGGCATACGCCCCAAGCGCAATCTGTTGCAGAAGTCATCGAGAAAATTGCTAAGGCTAATTCAAGGATTACGCCACAACGATTGAAAATTTCCCCCGCAGGTGAAGCAAATCTAAGTTATTCCCGTAATAACCATTTGCGGGAGACCAATCTCAGTTTAGAAACAGGGAAATTTCTACCCAAACGGCAAGAACCAAAGCTCTATGGTGTAATAAAAGATTTCCACCGCTCTTTCTTTTTGGGTGAAAAGGGACGGTTATTACCAGCGTTGGCTGGTATTGCAATGGCATTTCTGACGTTGTCTGGATGCTTCTTATTAGTACGACGAATGGGTGGCTGGCGACAAATTCTTAGTCGTGTTTCATGGCGAGGCGCAGGCAATCTACATGCGGCGGTTGGGCGGCTTGCAATTTTGCCATTGATTGTTACGGTGCTAACTTCTCTGTGGTTATCTGCGGTAACGTTTCACTGGGTATCAGATGGTTCAGATAAGCCACCTGCTTATCCAGAAAGTCGAGAGCAATTAGACCCTGTTAAACCTTGGACTCTGCAAGGATTGAAAGAGATTCCTATTGCTCAAGTAAAAGAAATTATTTATCCAGTCGCAGATGATTGGTTTGATGTTTGGACGGTTCAAACGGATAACGCTTATATTTTTGTTGACCAGTTTAGTGGTGAGGTCTTAAAAAAAGAGCCATTAGCCTTATCTGCCAGAATTTATGACTGGGTCATGCTATTGCATACGGGCGAAGGAACGCGTTTTTGGGCAGTTATCTTATTGTTATCTTCTCTAACCGTGCCATTATTTGCAGTAACGGGCGTGATGATTTGGTGGCGTAATCAGCGCAATAAAGTGCGCTTACGTCATAATGCTTCAGCAGCACAGGCGGAAATTTTGCTCTTAGTTGGTTCAGAGCATGGTAGCACCTGGCAGTTTGCAAAAGCTTTGCATGATGCTTTACATGACGCGAGTTTTTCTGTACGCACGATTGAAATGAATGCACTGGCAAGTCATTATCCAAAATTACGTTATTTATTGGTGTTAACCGCTACTTATGGCGATGGCGATGCGCCGGCTTCTGGAAAACGCTTTTTATCGCGCTTAGAAACATTGACGCAAGATGAAGTTAAACATGCCACTTTAGCTTTTGGCGATAAAGCATTTCCTGCTTTTTGTGCGTTTGGACAAACCGTTGACGCGGCATTAACCACAAAATTTGGCTCGGCTTGTTTGCCACTGACTTATGTCGATAGACAATCTGCGCAAACGTTTCATCATTGGTGCGGTTTATTATCGGAACCATTAGGCAAATCTTTAGCCGTGCATTACCAAGCAAAACGACCAAAAACGCAGTCTTTGAAACTAATTAACCGTCAAATTTACGGCGAAGCGGTGAATGCACCGATTGGTATTTTAACCTTTGAAGCGGTGAAAAAAGGGCGTTATCAAGCAGGCGATTTATTGGCGATTTATCCGCCAGTGAAAGATGCGGCACCGCGTTATTATTCAATGGGTGCAAAACATAGCGAACCTAAAATTGAGCTATGCGTGCGTTGGCAACCTGATGGACTATGCTCAAATTGGTTATGCACCATGCCCATTGGAGATTGTATAGAGGTAGTCGTTGAAGAAAATCATCGCTTTCATTTGCCTAAAGGACGCAGACCGGTGGTCATGATTGGCGCTGGTACAGGTATTGCCCCTTTTATTGGCATGATTAGACAAAATCATACCAATCGCATCGTGGATTTATATTGGGGCGGACGTCATCCTGAGAGTGATGCTTTATACCAAACAGAATTGGCGAAATGGCAAGAAATCGGTCGACTTCATCGTTGCCAACTGGCTTGGTCACGCATTGCTGAAAAACAGTATGTTCAGCAGCTCATTCATGCAGATGGCGAACATATTTTAGCAAGGTTGCGCGATGGTGCGGTCATCATGGTTTGCGGTGGGCAAGCGATGGCAGCGGCAGTGCGCAATGAAATTGAACAGCTGGTGCAAACGCTAGGTAGCAGCGTTGCCGAGCTGAAACGTCGCAAACGCTATCTTGAAGATGTTTATTAATGTTTAATTTGGAGAACCCCATGAAACAAACTCTGCTCGCGCTTTCTCTTGGTTTTACGCTACTTGGTCAAGCGGCTTTTGCTGCAAATCCAATGTTAAGTAAAGACTTTTGGAAATCGGCAAATTTAGAAACCGTTCAAAAAGCGGTGCAAGATGGTAATGCTATCACTGACATTGATTCAGATAATTTTACACCGTTAATTAATGCCTTACGTAATAATGCACCCCTCGAAGTCGTTAAATATTTGGTTGAAAATGGCGCAGATATCCGTCGTCGTGGACACGGTGGACGCGCTGCCTTGTTATGGGCGGCTTATGGTTCTGGTTTAGATAGCGTGAAATATCTCTTAGAGCAGGGGGCAGATATCCAAGACCGTGATGATGCTGATCGCACGGTAGTGGGTTATGGTGCTTTTTCACAAAAAGATAAAGCGGTCTTAGAATATTTGATTGAGCAAGGCATCGATCCGAATGATATTGATGACGGTGGCTATAACGCTGCATTAGCAGCCGCTTATCTAAATCCTAATTTAGACGTAGTGAAATATCTTGCCAGCGTTTCAGATTTAAAAGCGAAAACAGAAAAAGAGGAAAGTGCCTATCTATTAGCGGCTTATCGTAATAGTAATCCTGAAGTCATTGCATGGGTTGCCGAGCAATTAGGCGATAAAAACGAAAAAACTGCTGCTGGCGAAGATGCGCTAAATCGTGCGGCTATTCGTAATGGATTAAAGAGTATCAATTATCTTATTGAGCAAGGTTTTGATCCTAAAAATACCAATGATGCGGGACGCGATGCGTTATCACAAGCGGCTTACCGCAATAGTATTAACGTGATTAAACGTTTCCTAGAATTGGGATTAGACGTTAATCAGGCGGATAAAGCAGGTCGCACACCACTAATGTATGCTGCCAATCGCAATGAGCCGGAAGTGGTCGCTTTATTATTAGAAAAAGGCGCAAAAGTGAATATTGCGGACAAACAAGGAAATACACCGTTAATTGAAGCGGGCAAGCGTAGCCGTAAAGGAAATGATGAAATCATTGCGATGTTATTAAAAGCCGGTGCGGATGCAAAAGTGAGTAACGAACGCGGTGAAAATGCATTAGTTGCTGCGGCACGAAATAATGCAAGTGTTGATACCTTAAAAGCATTGGTTGAAGCGGGTGCAGATGTGAATGCGGTTGATAAAGACAAAATGAGCGCGTTGATGTATTTGGCACTGAAAGGCAACAATCCAGAAGCGTTGCAATATTTACTTGATAAAGGCGCGAAAAAAGATTTTGCTGATGATTTTGGTGATACTGCTGCCGATATGGCAAAAGAAAACTCTGCATTAAAAGAAAATGATATCGTTGAGAAACTTAAGCCTTAAAACGTTTTGAATTAACGCTCAAAATACTCAAACAGCCATCATTTTATTTATGGCTGTTTGAGTATGTCAGTACTGTTATCTTATAGTGCAATCATCTAAAACCTAACCCAATCCAAAGCAGATAAAAGAGTAAAGTATCAATACAATCCATCCGCCATTCTTTGCGTATTTGCTTAATCCAAGCCCACATCTTTTCAATGGATTTAAGTCTGGACTATAAGGGG
>NZ_LWHB01000110.1 GCF_001889065.1 Suttonella ornithocola
GCAAAAACAAGCCACCATGCCCAATAGAAAATGGTCCAATCTTGTGCAAATGTACTTCCAGAAAAGCCGAGTTCTGTATGTTCACGGAAAGGATTGATGGTTGTCATCATGGTAATCATATGACTAAGCGAACGACCCGCAGCTTCTAATCCAGTATCTAAGATAAAAACGGTTGGACCTGCAATTAAAACAAATGCCAATAAAGCTAACGCTAAATAGAAATTCAGATTAGAAAGTTTTTGAATGCCGCTTTTTAAGCCTTGATAAGCACTGTAAGCAAAAATTGCGGTTGTTGCTAAAAGCACGCCTAAGCGCATCCAATTTGCAGCTGGGCTATCGCCTGTGGGTGTGCCAATCAGTTCATGTAAGCCTTCGGTAATCAATGGAGAAGCAAGCCCAAGGGTAGTTGCTCCACCACCAATCATCCCGAAAACAAAGAAAACGTCTAGCATTTTTCCCCATTTGCTATTTGCTATTTTTTCACCAATGAGTGGCATCAGACTTTGGCTGACTTTTAAAACAGGTTTTTGGCGAACATAGTAGAAATAAGCAATAGGTACAGCAGGAACAAGATAAATTGCCCATGCAACAGGTCCCCAGTGAAACATTCCATAGGTACTCGCCCAACGTATGGCATCTGGGCTACCGGGTTTAACGCCAAAAGGCGGTCCTTGGAAATAGTATGCCCATTCAATTAGCCCCCAGTAAAGGATACTGGCACCAATGCCGCCACAAAACATCATTGCTGCCCATGAGGCATTGGAAAATTCCATTTCATCTTCGGGGCGACCGAGTTTGATATTTCCAATATCAGAAAAGGAAATATAAATGACGAAAACTACCGCTACGACACCTAAAAAAAGATAGGCAGAACCAAAGGTATCGGTAACATAGCTTCTTGCTTCGGCAACCCATGCTTTTCCGGCTTCTGGGAATAAAATGAGTGGAATGGCAACACCTAATAAGATTGCCAGTACCATAAAAAAGGTAAATTTATCAATTTTTGTGTTAGGTACATGTACCGGATCAGGGTTATGCAGCTCGATATCGGCATCAAATGTGCCGAGATGCTGATGTTTTACTTTATCAGAAGTCATAAATTCTCCAAATGTTATGCGCACAAACGTGATACTGCTATTGCTTCAAATGCGATAGATAGCATGACGCATGAAGATTTACTGCTTTATTAAAATGACAGTATTAAATACTTAAATACAGACAACGCATTGTGATATGCGGATTTAAAATGCACGTTATTGTGAGAGAGGTAACGTATCATGAGAAAAATCTCATTTTGGTTGCTCATTTTTGAGCGAAATTATCCTTTCTAAAATTATTTTTATAGGGATAAAAAATAAGAACTAAGGCGCGTGTGCGCCTTAAGAATATCGTAGAAATTTATTTTTCGCGGAAAACAATACGCCCTTTGGTTAAATCGTAAGGCGTCATTTCTACTTTAACTTTATCGCCAGTTAAAATGCGGATATAGTGCTTACGCATTCTACCAGAGATATGAGCGTTGATTTGATGACCATTTTCAAGCTCAACGCGGAACATGGTATTTGGTAAGGTTTCGATGACTGTACCTGTCATCTCAATATTTTCTTCTTTAGACATGATTTCCTATTATGGGTAAAAAACGTCGCTATTTTAATTGTCTGCAGAATAAATTTCAATTTTTTACGCTGCGTGAAGGATATCTGCGTGGTATCCTGATAGGTGTTTTTCGGTAAAAGTAAGGCAAAAAATGCGCTGGTGGCAACTTGTCAAAGAAGATTTTCAAACGGTGTTTGAGAGGGATCCCGCTACGCAAAGTGCGTGGCAGGTTTTAACATTACATACTGGCTTTTGGGCGGTCATGACTTATCGACTGGAACATGCTTTATGGTTAATGGGTTGGCGGTGGCTTGCTCGCTGGTTATCAATTGTGAGTCGATTGTTTACAGGGGTTGAAATTCATCCGGCAGTAAAAGCGGGAAGACGTTTGTTTATTGACCATGGGATGGGCGTTGTTATAGGAGAAACTGCCGAGCTAGGAAATGATGTGAGTATTTATCAAGGCGTGACTTTAGGTGGTACTTCTTGGGCGCAAACGAAACGTCATCCAACGATTGGAAATAATGTCATTATTGGCGCTGGTGCAAAGGTGATTGGCGCAATTACTTTGGCGGATAATGTGCGAGTGGGGTCAAATGCGGTGGTTGTCAAAGATGTCCCAGCGCATACGACAGTAGTGGGTATTCCCGCAAGAGCGGTAAAACCTAAAGTAGATGATTGTGAACGGTTTGAAGCGTATGCACAAAGTAATGAGGAGTTAGACCCGATTATGGCAACGCTAGAAAAGTTACATGCACGGATTTGTGCTTTAGAAGCTGAAAATAAGCGTTTGCGTTTGGAAGATTCACGTTCACGGATAAATCATGAGTAGTGCTTGGGCATATTTTGATTATACGGCGACTACGCCAATAGCACCAGAGGTATTATCGGTTTATACGCAAGCCTTACAAGCGGATTGGTATAACAGTGGTGCAACTTATGAACCTGCTTTAGCGGTGCGCAAACAGATTGAAACTGCGCGCGCGAAACTGGCTGAGCAATTAGGCATACAAGCATCAGAGATGGTTTTTACCAGCGGTGCAACAGAAGCAAATAATTTGGCAATTAAAGGTGCGGTAGAGTATCACGGTGCGAAGTTACCGCGTGTCATTACGGTTCAAACGGAGCATAAGGCAGTATTAGATACCGTTGGTGTTTTAGCAAAACGTGGGGTTCCAACAGAATTTTTACCAGTAAAAAGTACTGGATTGCTAGATTTATCTGCTTTGGAAGCGGCGTTACAGGCGCGAACGACGTTAGTAAGCGTGATGGCTGTGAATAATGAAACAGGCGTTATTCAGCCCATTAGAGAAATTGCCGATTTGGTCCATCGCTATGGCGCAAAACTTCATGTCGACGCTGCGCAAGCTTTAGGAAAAATTCCTATTTCAATAAAAGATTGGGATGCAGATGCAGTGAGTTTTTCTGGGCATAAAGTCTATGCACCTAAAGGAATTGGCGCATTATATGTTCGCCGATTACCGAAAATGCGTTTACAAGCGCAGCTTCATGGTGGCGGACAAGAGCGCGGTAGGCGTTCGGGAACTTTGCCGGCAGCTTTAATTATGGCTTTTTCATCTGCCACACAACAAGCCATTGATAAACTATCCCATCGTCGGGCATTGGTTCAACAGTTGGCACGGGCTTTAGTTCAAAATCTTCCAACAACCATGCAGCTTAATACAACGCTTGAAAATACACGGCAAACCCCTCATATTTTAAGCATTCATACGCATTTACCCGTATCAGAAGTTTTACGAGTGGCAAATGCGGCAAAAATTGCTTTATCAGCAGGTTCTGCTTGCCAATCTTCGGACACGGAAGGCTCGCATGTTTTGTCTGCGATGGGAAAAATAGAGGCTTCCACGCAGTCTATTCGCGTAAGTTTATCGCATCTAACCACTATGGATGAATTAGAGCGCTTAATCGGTTTTTTATGGGAGTTAAAATGATTTATTTAAGTGAAGCCGCGATTGCTCGGGTGCAAAAATTCATGCGCCAGCAACCGGATGCTATTGGCATTCAGGTAAAAGTCACTCGGAGTGGTTGTTCTGGCTATAGCTACCATATTGATATGGCTAAAGGTCTTAAGGAAGGACAGTTGGCTTATCCTTATGAAGGTTTTCAGGTCATTGTGGATAATGATGATTTGCCTTTGGTAGAGGGATTACGTTTAGACGTGAAAAAACAAGGTCTAAACGAGGCATTTAGTTTTGAAAATCCAAAAGCACAAGCAACTTGTGGCTGTGGAACCAGTTTTAGTTTTTAAGGAGAACGTATGTCTTTAAAATCACAATCTGTGAAAGGGGCAAAGAAATTTGCTGGGCTTTATCATCCTAAAACGATTAAGTCCCATGGTTGGGGCTGGCGAATTGGCTTATTACTTTTTACGCTTTTTATCATCAACGGTATTGTGATGATGTGGTGGAGTCGTGAGCCAGCACAATTTGATGTCAATGAGGCGGCAGTTGAGTATTTGCCTGAAGGGACACAACCCGTTGTTGGATCAGCATTTGTTGGGTCGACCATTAAAATTTTAGATACGCTACTGCACAAACCAGGCGGTTTTATTAAAAATGACCGTACACCGCCAGGAATTTTTATGGATAACATTCCGAGTTGGGAATATGGCGTTATCATGTTAGTTCGCCAAACCACACAGGTGCTTTATAACGACTTTAGTCGCTCTCAATCCCAATCTTCTTTAGTGAAAGCTTTATCTGAAGCAGATAATAATATGCGTATTGATTCTAGTAATTGGATGTTCCCTGCGCCAGAATCTAAGTATGAGGATGCGCGCCAACATTTAATTAGCTATGCCAAGGAATTGACAGACGGCAATCCGCATAATGCTAATTTTTATGCGAGAGCGGACAATTTAAATGCGTATTTTTCGCTTGTTTCTAAAACGCTTGGTGATTTAACTCAAGAGTTATCAACCAGTGTGGGAGATGTGATTATTCAAGACCCAAGTGCGAGTAATCAAGCAAAAGAAGGGCAGGTAGCTCCACAACGGACGAAGACTTCTTGGTGGAAAATTGATAATAATTTTTATCGTGCAAGAGGATATGCTTGGGCGTTACTACAAGAATTGCGAGCAATTCGAGTGGATTTTAAAGCAACTTTAGAGAAAAAAGGCGCAATGGCTTCTTTAGATCAAATTATTAATGAATTAGAGAAAACACAGAAAACTATTTGGTCGCCCATGATTATGAATGGACGTGGATTTGGCTTTACTGCAAATCATTCTTTAGTAATGGCGTCTTATCTTTCTCGGGCAAATGCGGCGTTAATTGAGCTTCAAGATTTATTGAGGAATGGATAATGTCTGTTTTTGATAAGCATAAAAAAGGTTCGGCACCAGAGAATCAGTCGTTTGAATATTCTGCAGAAATAGCGGGAGCAAGCGTTTTGGCTCATCCAAACGACGGTAAAAGAGAAGTCATGGCAACTGCCATGGCAAATCAAAATTATGCTAGAGCTTTTCAGCTTTATTCACACGGTGCTGTTATTGATAACCCTGATTGGATTTATCCGCTCGCCAGTTATGCGGCACATGAGCGTCAATCTGATACGGCACTTTCTTTATTAAACGGTTTTTCAACGCAGTATCCAGAACATGCTGATGTGGTAAAAAATTATGTGTTAGCGGCTGAAATTATGCATCAACATTTTGGACAAACAAAAGATGCTTTAGCGTTACTAGCGCAATTATCCGCACGTTATCAGTCGCATCCAGACTTGTCGCTGATTACGCAGTTGCGCCAGCAGTTGGAGAATGTTTCATGAAATCGCTGTTTATGATTTTTGCATTGGCAATCGCGGTAGGAATGTCATCTGCTTGGGGACAAAATGCGCAAGAGAATCCGCCAAGTTTAACGCAAGCTGTTGATATTCTAGTCGGTGCGCTAAATGGTGCACAGGCAGTGATGGCAGAACAAAATCACACCGCAGTACAGCCAATTTCAGACGCAGAAATCCATCAGCTAAAACAAAATGCCCAACAAATTTCGCAGACGCTAAATACGATTTCTCGACAATTAGAAGCGAAAGATATTTTGGGATTAGCCAATACGCTAGACAGCGTGCAAAATCAGCTATCAAAAGGCAATTATTCTAATGATATTCAATTGGGCGATATTTTACGAACAGGTGATGCAATTTATCAGCGTTGGCAGCGTAGTCATCCTCAAGCGGACTTTAATCACTTAAATGCGAATGAGGTGCAAAGCTTAATGCAATCGGCAGAAGCAGAGCTTGTGCAAAGACCGCAAACGCGTCAATTAGGACAAATGCTTGGCGGATTTTATCGTTTGTTGGCAGGGTTTAATCAAATAGCCAATGCGCCAGAGCCTTATCAACTTCAACAGCAGCAGTTAAGCCATGAAGTCGCTCAGCTGAAAGCGTTGGCAGCACAGCAAGGTATCACTGCGCCAGTAGATGCGCAAACGTTAATAACAGGCTTAAAACTTAGTGCAGCAGAACATATCATTGGAGAAAAGTCTGTTGCGCGCGATGCCCAATTAAAACAGCAACTAAACACTATTTTATCTCATCCGTACGCGATTTTTAGTATTCAAGACTATCAAGCCATTGATAAGTTATTGCTGCAATTAGGAAGCGATTTTTTTGTTTATCGCCAAAAATGGCAGCAGCAAAAAAGCGCTTTGATTCGTTAATGCTGATTTCTAAGAAAATCGCTATAATGCTTAGCTGATTTTAAACAATAATTCTTATGACTCGTACACTGAAACACGTTTATATTGAAACTCATGGCTGTCAGATGAATGAGTATGATTCATCTAAAATGTTAGCCGTTTTAAAAGTTTCCCATGGCATCACTCCAGTTAAAACGCCAGAAGAAGCGGATGTTCTATTACTCAATACTTGCTCTATCCGCGAAAAAGCACAAGAAAAAGTCTTTTCTCAGATTGGACGTTGGCGTCCGCTAAAAGAAAAGAATCCTCACGTCATTATCGCGATTGGGGGATGCGTGGCTTCTCAAGAAGGTGAGGAATTGCGTCGTCGTGCGCCAGAAGTGGATGTGGTATTTGGTCCGCAAACGTTGCACCGCTTACCGAATTTAATCAGTGAGGCACAGCAAAAACGCGATGGTGTGGTTGATGTTTCATTTCCAGAAATCGAGAAGTTCGACCATTTACCTGAACCGCGTGCAGAAGGCCCGACAGCTTATGTTAGCGTAATGGAAGGTTGCTCAAAGTATTGTACATTTTGTGTAGTGCCTTATACCCGTGGAGAAGAAGTTAGTCGTCCCTTTGATGACGTGATTGCAGAATGCGCAGCTTTAGCGGCACAAGGGGTTCGTGAGATTAACCTATTAGGACAAAATGTAAACGCCTATCGCGGTGAGATGGATGATGGCGAAATTGCCGATTTGGCATTATTGATTGAATATGTCGCAGCAATTGACGGAATTGACCGTATTCGTTTTACGACTTCTCATCCTGTTGAGTTTACCGATAATTTGATAGAGGCTTATCGCCGTGTACCACAATTAGTGAGCCATTTGCATTTACCCGTGCAAAGCGGTTCCGATAAAGTATTGGCTTTAATGAAGCGCGGTCATAAAGCTGCTGAATATATTGAAAAACTTGAACGCATTCGGGCAATTCGTCCAGAGATTAGTTTTTCTTCTGATTTTATCGTGGGCTTTCCCGGAGAGGAAGACGAAGATTTTGAAGCGACGATGGCATTGATAGAAAAAGTCTTCTATGACACTTCATTTAGCTTTATTTATAGTCCGCGTCCGGGGACACCAGCATCAGCGATGCCTGATAGAATTTCGATGGATGTTAAAAAAGCCCGTTTGGCTCGCTTGCAAGCGCGCATTTTAGAAATGGCAGCGGACATTTCAGAAAAAATGGTTGGCACGGAACAATGGGTGCTCGTTGACCGCGTTTCTAAAAAAGATAGCAACGAAGTGTCTGGGCGAACAGAAAATAATCGTGTGGTGAATTTCCAAGCTCCTAAAGCGTTAATTGGACGGTTTGCCAAAGTTCAAATTACCGCAGCTTATAAAAATTCTTTACGCGGGCGCTTGATTGAAGCAGAAGGAATGAGCCGTCCCGTTGTTTATAGCGCAACGGCTTAATAATGCATTCTGTTATTGAGGAGAAGCTAAAAGCGCTCGCGATTTCTGAAAATATCCATTTTTTATGGGTGGTGGAAAGCGGCAGTAGAGCTTGGGGATTTGCTTCTCCCGATAGCGATTATGATGTACGTGGCATTTATATCAGACCACCTGATGAATATTTAAAGATTGAAAAACCAAAAGATACTTTTGAATGGATTGAAAATCATTGGTTTGATATTGGCGCGTGGGATTTGCAAAAATCTTTAAGGCTTTTATGGAAAAGTAATGCGGCGTTATTAGAATGGACGCATTCTCCAATTGTCTATTTACAAGATACAACTTTTATTGATGAATGGCGCTGGCTTTTATCCGATGTGATTCAAGCAGCGCCTTTATTGCATCATTATCGTGGTATTGCTAAGCATTCTTTATATGGACTGACATTGGAAGAACCTATTCGATTAAAAAAATAGTTCTATGCTATTCGAGCATTATTAGCAGCACATTGGATTATTACGCAAGGTAAACTGGTACCAATGACTTTTGCGGAATTATTAGATGCCTATCCGCAAGCGCCAACGGCAGAAATTGATGCATTATTGCAAATTAAAGCAAACGAGAAAGAAGGTTATCATCACTTGCTTTCGCCACATTTACGCGTATGGACGGAAAGGCTGGTTCAGCTAGTGAGTCAATATTCTGTCGAAAAAAGTGAGCCCATTGATTTTGAAATATTAAATCAATTTTTTCTACATACTATCCGCCGTATTTATGCTAACCATTGAAGATCTAAGAGAAAATAATCTTATTTTATTGGAGATGATTTCTGGTAGTCGTGCTTATGGTTTAGCAACAGAAACCTCAGATATAGATATCAAAGATGTTTTTTATCTACCACAAGCCGATTTTTATGGTTTAGAAAGGATTCATCAAATCAGTAACGAAACCAATGATATTGTTTATTATGAATTAGGACGGTTTGTTGAGTTGCTATTAGAAAGTAATCCAAATGTGATGGAATTACTTTTTCCACCAAGCGACTGTATTCGTATTTATCATCCATTGATAACGCAGTTTAAGCCAGAATGGTTTGTTTCTAAACAATGTCAGCAGACTTTTGCAGGTTATAGTCAAATCAGCTAAAAAACAGAACGTTATCTACCGCCAGAATGGCTAGATAAGGGCTATAGGATGTTTTGTTTTTTAGCTGATCTCACTATATGCTTATGGGCAAATTAAAAAAGCGCGGGGACTGAATAAAAAAATCGTTAATCCAATTGAGCAGAGGAAAAAGTCTTTATTGGATTTTTGTTACGTCATTATTGGTGCTAAAACACAACCTTTATTAACATGGTTACATCAGTGCGGTATTGATTCTAATCAAATTGGTTTAAGTAAAATTCCGCATGCGCGAGAGCTTTATGCATTATTTTATGATAAACAAAATGCCTATCACTATCGTGGATTGCTCTCTACAATGGATGCACAGGAATTGCGATTAAGTACGATTCCAAAAGATGAAAAACCTTTGGCTTTGCTGGTGGTTAATAAAGATGGATATAGTAGCTATTGTAAAGAATATGCGTCTTATCAGCAGTGGCTACGCGAGCGCAACGAAAGTCGTTATCAAGCAACACAATCTCACGGTCAGGGATATGATGCTAAAAATATGATGCATACGTTTCGTTTATTAGAAACTGCGTTAGAAATTGCAGAAACGGGGAAGGTTCAAATCCGACGACAAAATCGTGAAGAATTACTTGCTATTAAGCAAGGAAAGTATCGCTATGGAACGCTGATACAGCGTGCTGAATGTTTGTTAGAAGAAATTGAGCAAGCGTTTGAAAAAAGTTGCTTACCTGAAAAAGTTAATACAGACGCAGCTTTATCAGCTTTGGTTAATGCGCGAAAAAGTTTGTATTCAAATGGGAGCTTGGCTAAGTGATAAAGTCTTAGCCAAGCTTATGAATTAGTTTGATGATGTCTTTTGAGCGGTTTTTTGTTGTTCAGCCATCATCTCTTGACGCATTTGTGCATACAAGCGTTCGATTCCTGTTCTGGCCGCTTTTAAGTTGTTGCCATGAATACGTCGATAACAACGAATGGCAAGAACAGGCTCATTTAAAGCAATGAGTGCTTTGACATCTTCGTCGGTTTCGTTTGCTTTTGGGTAACCATATTGCTTTTCACGACGTGCCACCGAAAGATAAAGCATGCCAATTACCGCCAAGAGTAAACATAGAATAATTAATAGTATTAACAATAAGGTTTTCATCTTATGTCCTTAAAGATTTTTAGCGAGTAGGGTATAAGTATCTACTTTGCCAATATCAGTTTGGACTAACCAGCCACTGCCTTTTGCGGCTTCAACGATTTCGCAATTTTTACGGTCAAAAAGCTCCCCAATGGTTACTTCTCGGTTGCCACTCGGATGAATCACTTCAACAACATCTCCTGTTTTGAAGTGATTTTTGGCTTCAATGGTTGCTAGTCCTTTGGCTTCATCGTAAGCAACCACTTCTCCTACGAATTGTTGAGTAGCGGCGTTTGAAGAACCTGTGGCGTAGTTTTGTTGGGCTTTGATTTGTCGGCGAACAAAGAAGCCATCGGTATAGCCTCTATTGGCTAAGCCTTCGAGTTTTTCATTAAGTTGTGGATTAAATGCTCGACCGGCATAAGCATCATCAATCGCACGACGATAGAGTTGTGCTGTGCGTGCTGCATAGTAGTGTGATTTAGTGCGTCCCTCGATTTTTAAGCAGTCCACTCCGATTTTTACTAACTCACCGACGTGTTCAATCGCGCGCAAATCACGGCTATTCATAATGTAAGTCCCGTGTTCATCTTCGGTAATTTCCATGTATTCGCCGGGACGGTTTTTTTCTTCTAGGAAGTAAACGCCATCTGCAGCGGGATGCCGCTCACGACTATCGGTAATTCCTTGTAAGGCATCGGGAGAGAAGATTTGGTCAGGCGTTGGAATAAAGCTGCCTTCGCTTTCTTCTTCAGCAGCATGTGTTTTATAAGACCAACGACAAGCATTGGTACAAGTTCCTTGGTTGGGATCGCGGTTGTTAAAATAGCCAGAGAGTAGGCAACGTCCTGAATAGGCAATACAAAGTGCGCCATGAACAAAGACTTCTAATTCAATATCCGGGCATTGTTGGCGAATTTCTTCGATTTCTTTTAAAGAGAGTTCTCGCGAGAGAATAACTCGGCTAATGCCATTTTGCTGCCAAAATTTAACTGTCGCCCAATTAACGGTATTGGCTTGCACCGATAAATGAATAGGCATCTCTGGAAATGCTTCTTTAACCAGCATAATTAAACCAGGATCGCTCATGATACAAGCATCTGGTTTGGCAGATAGTGCTGGAGTGAGGTCACGAATAGCAGTTTGGAGTTTATAATTATGTGGCATCGTATTCACGGTAAGGAAAAATTGTTTTCCTAAGGCGTGTGCTTCGTCTATACCAATTTTTAGATTTTCGTCATTAAACTCGTTTCCGCGCATCCGCAAAGAATAGCGCGCAGCGCCTGCATATACGGCATCTGCTCCATAAGCAAAGGCAAAGCGCATGGTTTTTAAAGAGCCTGCTGGCGCAAGCAATTCAACTTTTTTCATAGTAATCAATGTAGGATAAAAATAGTGCGCATTATAGCGCACTATTGATGAAAACTTTATAGGGATGGTATAAGCGTCATATTTTGTGGATAGCTAATGTCATAGCCAAAATCGAGTTTCCAAGGTTTATTAGAGGTAATCGTAGGCACTTTCCATTGTAGGATACCTTTAATGCCATCAACATTTTCGATATCTGGTTTTAGGCTGAGTTTAGGGGTGATTTTTGTGTCCGAATTGCCTGCAATAGGGAGTTGTGCGTAGAAATAAAGTGGGCGTTGGGTATTATTTAAATTTGTGATGGTAAAGTTCTCTCTCACTTCTTGGACATGTTGTTTATTAAAGATACCGTTTTCGTCAGTATAGTTAGGAGGAACGGTTTTGGTAACTTTAAAGGCTGGGTCAATACCAAAACTTAATTTTTGTTCGCTATCTATCTGCCATAAATGATTTTCATAACGTTTACCAATGGTTAAATTGTCACGAAGAATTTGCATTTCGCCCGGTAGGAAATTGAGTTCTTTAGGTTGTTTCCATTTGGCGACTAAGATGGCTTCAGGTT
The DNA here is from genome assembly GCF_001889065.1 of Suttonella ornithocola. Classification (GTDB taxonomy): domain Bacteria; phylum Pseudomonadota; class Gammaproteobacteria; order Cardiobacteriales; family Cardiobacteriaceae; genus Suttonella_A; species Suttonella_A ornithocola. The sequence goes on from NZ_LWHB01000110.1 coordinate 11,875, forward strand.
GTGCCCACTGGTAAACCGCACTATAAATATCTGCTGAAATGCTTTGTTGATAATATGGAACGCTACTGGTTTCTCCAGAATGTAATTGATAATGGTTAGGTAATATAATCTGAAAATCTATACCGTTGCTTTCAATAATGGGAGCGCTTGTTTTTAGAGCAAATGCTTCAACAGCTGGTGCTGGCATCTCAGCAGAAAAAGAAAGTGAACCATAAGGCGTTGTTTCTGTACGGTTTAACGCCATATCTTCTTTTGGCGGTAGGACAGCAGAGATACTTCGACTGTGTAGCGAAGGTAAGCGGGCATCTCTAACAGGCGTTAATGCTAAAGTTAATTTTACATCTTTCCAATCGCTTAAGCTTTGCTGTTGAAGCTTGGCATAAGCCTTAAGAGAGAGTGTTTTCTCTTTGGTATTGAGGTTAAGTTGGCTTGAGGGCGACCATGAAGCTGTCGGTGTATATTCACGTAGCGTAATTTTAATATCTTGCTGTTTAATTTCTCCAATTTCTAAAACTAAGTTTTGACGATTAGGCTGTTGCTTGGCTTTTTTCTCCAATTGAGTAACGAGTTGTTGTTGTAACTGTCGCTTCTCTCTTAATCGTTGATTTTGTTCGAGTAAACTTTGACTATCTTTTCTAATGGTATCTAATAACTCTGGTTGTTTGGCTAGACTATTAGCCAGTTGAGTGAGTAAGGTATTATTGTGCTGCAAAGTAGCTTTTATTTCAGCTAGAGCATTTTGTGCCTGCATTAAAGGCGTATTTTCTGCTAACTCATTGGAATATTGCGTTTCTGCTTGGCTTAATAGGGTTGCGCCTTGAATGTTTATTTGTTGTAAATCGTGGATTTTAGGAATGGTAATTTGATAAGTTGCGCTTTCGTTGGGGGTATGAGGCAGATGTACTTGCGCTTCTCGAATAATATCGGCACCTTGTAAATAAAGTGTAGCAGAAGTCACAGGTGCTTCAATATTGATAGATTCGGCATAAAGGCAAGAACTATAGGAAAGAATAATAGCTGTTGAAAGGATATGAATACGCATGCTTTTTCTCCATAAAAAAACCATTATGCGAAAAAATATAATGAAAAAAAAGAAAATTTTTCCTTTCATTTAAAATGTTATATAATAACATTTTAAATGAAATCCGGAGGGATGATGAAAGTTCTGTCTTCTTTAAAATCTGCAAAAAATCGTAGTCGCGATTGTCAAGTCGTTCGCCGTCGTGGAAAAGTATTTGTGATTTGCAAAAGTAATCCAAGATTAAAAGCGCGTCAGCGTTAGTCATTTATCTGTTTTCTATTTAAAAGCCTTCTCAGCTGTAGAAGGCTTTTTTATTTATTTGTGATGTGAAAAAAATTCGATGCTTATTTGTGAAATTTCTTTTATTTTATTGAGTATTGTTCCTAAAAATTAGCGCAAAGGCTTTGATGCTGTTTGAGAATTCAAGGATTAGCAGGTATTATACGCCACGATAATTTAATGCTTGCGCATTTTAAGGACATGGAATAATATAATGGCATCATATAAAGAACAAATTGAAAGCTCGGGTCTTTCGGGTGGCAATGCCGCATATATTGAAGAGCTTTATGAAGACTTCCTAGCGGATCCTGATTCAGTTGGTGAAAATTGGCAACAATATTTTAAAGAAATAAAAGCAAATTCTGAGGCAGAAGTTTCCCGATTAGACGTTCAGGCAAAGTTTGAAGCGTTGGCGAAACTTCCTGCAATGGCTTCTGGAAATGCTGAAATTAGCAATAAGCAATTAGGGGTTTTAAATTTAATTAAAGCTTATCGTTTGCGTGGGCATTGGCATGCAGATTTAGATCCCGCTAAAATTCGTGAGCGTCATGAAGTTCCAGCAATTACTTTAGCTTATCATGGTTTAAGCGAAGCAGATTTAGACACAGTTTTTAGTGTCAATGGTGCTTTTGGGCAATCAGAAATGAAGCTCAGAGATTTGGTTGAAAAGCTATCCCGAACTTATAGCAGTCATCTAGGCTTGGAATATGCCCATGTTTGGGAGAAAGCAGAAACGGTTTGGTTAACAGAAACGATTGAAAAAAGTGCGGGCGAATATCCCCATAGCGCAGACGATAAAAAGCATCTACTACGTCAGCTAGTTGCTGCAGATGGTATGGAAAAGTATTTACATAAGCGTTATGTTGGACAAAAAAGATTCTCTCTTGAAGGGGGAGATGCGTTAATCCCTTTAACCAATACTTTGATATGTGAATTAGCGCATATTGGTACAGAGGAAATTTGTATCGGTATGGCGCATCGTGGTCGCCTTAATATGCTAATTAATATTTTAGGGAAAAAGCCACAAGTATTGTTTGATGAATTTGATGGTAAGTTCGTTCCTGCTGCTAATCGTAGCGGAGATGTAAAATATCATATGGGTTTTTCTTCTTATATTGAAGTAGATGGTCAAAAGGTTGATTTGTCTTTGGCTTATAATCCCTCACATCTAGAGTTTGTTAATGCAGTTACCTTGGGATCAACTCGTGCGCGCTTAGAAAGACGCCGTATGGAAGTTGGTCAGAATGCTGAAATGCTAGATGTCGCGAATAAGGCAGTTCCAATTGTGATTCATGGAGATGCAGCGTTAGCAGGTCAGGGAATTAACCAAGAGGTTTTGCAATTATCGCAATTACGGGGCTATCAAGTTGGTGGTTCTATCCATATTGCAGTGAATAATCAAATTGGATTTACGACTTCAAATTTACAAGATGCCCGTTCATCTATGTATTGCACCGATATTGCTAAATCTATTCAAGCTCCTATTATCCATGTCAATGGTGATGATCCAGAGGCAGTAGCGTTTGCCGGAAAAATGGCAGTTGGCTATTTGAAAAGATTCCAAAAAGATATTTTTATTGATTTGGTTTGTTATCGCCGCTTAGGTCATAATGAAGCTGATGAGCCTTCAGCGACTCAGCCTAAAATGTACGAAAAAATCCGTAATCATCCTGTTCCGGCAAAAGTGTATGCAGATAAGTTAGTTAAAGAAGGGGTGATTGATAAAGATACTTATCAAGCGTATCAAGAAGATTATCGGGTACGTTTAGAAAGTGGAGAGCGTGTTGCAGAAGCTAAGCAAATTGATGGTAATGGTGATTTCTTAGCAGAGGAATGGAAAGCATTAGCTAATCAAGATTGGGATGCGACTGTTGATACTACTTTCCCTATCGACCGCTTGAAGGTATTGGGAGAAAGGACGTTCTCTGTCCCAGAAGATTTCACACCTCATGCTTTAGTTAAGCGTATTTTAGCTAACCGCCGTGAAATGGCTGCAGGTGAGCAGTCTTTAGATTGGGGTGCAGCAGAAAATTTAGCGTACGCTACTTTACTTGATCAAGGCTACCAAATTCGCGTCTCTGGAGAAGATTGCGGTAGAGGAACTTTCTCGCATCGTCATGCTGTTTTACATGATCAAAAAACAGGTGAAAGTTATCTACCTCTCCAACATTTAAAAGACAATCAACCGTCTGTTCGCGTGATTGACTCTTTATTATCAGAAACGGGCGTATTAGGGTTTGAATATGGCTATTCTATTGCTGAACCTAAGGGCTTAACAATTTGGGAAGCTCAGTTTGGTGATTTTGCTAATGTTGCACAGGTCATCATTGATCAGTTTATCGCTTCCGGTGAAACCAAATGGGGACGTTATAGTGGTTTGGTTATGTTGTTACCACATGGCTATGAAGGACAAGGACCTGAGCATTCTTCAGCACGATTAGAACGGTATTTACAGTTATGTGCAGATGATAATATGCAGGTTTGTGTCCCAACAACACCAGCACAGGTGTATCATATGTTGCGTCGTCAGGTATTGCGTGATTTCCGTAAGCCATTAATTGTGATGTCGCCGAAATCTTTGTTGCGCCATAAGCTTGCTGTCAGCGAATTATCGGAGTTGGCAGAAGGACATTTCCAAGAGGTCATTGGCGAAATTGATGCAATTGAACCTAAAGAAGTTAAGCGAATTGTTTTTTGTTCAGGAAAAGTCTATTACGATTTGTTGCAAAAACGTCGTGATGACAAGATTACTGACATTGCCATTATTCGATTGGAGCAAATTTATCCATTCCCGAAAAAGGCGATTAAAGAGATATTAGCTAAATATCCAGAACAAGCAGAATTAATATGGTGTCAAGAAGAACCACGCAATCAAGGAGCATGGCATCATTTAATTGAACCATTTATGAATATACTAGACGGGCGTTCAATTCGTTATGCAGGTCGTCCAGAATCTGCATCAACGGCAGCAGGGTATGCCAAAGTTCATGCCAAAGAGCAATCGGAATTAGTAGATAAGGCTTTAGATTTATAGGAATTGAAGAGAGGTATATATGACAACAGAAGTGAAAGTTCCAGACTTGCCAGAATCCGTTGCTGATGCGACTTTGGTTAACTGGCATAAAAAAGCAGGTGATTTTGTCAATGAGGGAGAAAACCTTGTTGATTTAGAAACAGATAAAGTCGTTTTAGAATTGCCTGCACCAATGAGCGGTATTCTAAAAGAAATTAAAGTAGATGATGGTTCAACAGTGACTGGTGGTGATGTTGTTGCTATTATGGAAGCTGGTGAAGCGCCAGCAGAAACGACTAGTTCAGATGATAAAGCTTCATCAGGTGAGGCTGCACAATCC
>NZ_LWHB01000111.1 GCF_001889065.1 Suttonella ornithocola
TTTTTAATTCCAGCTATAGACGGTGAATTTGCTGATCTTGTAGCGCTTTGCAACAGCGCGCCAAGTTTCTCCATTAGCAATATCGTTAAGAATTTTTTGTCGGAATTGGCTGCAGTAGGTCATAGGATATGCTCAGTTTGTTTTTGATAATTCTACTATAAGTCGTTCTTTATATCTGCTTTGGATAGATTGGATTATAAGTGATTTGACTATATCGGCTTAAGAGAAAGATTAGAGGTTTTTTAGGGTCTTGCAAAGGTCTCAAGCTGGAAAAGAGATAGCTGACTTAGATGAAAGTGGTTTTAAATTATATGAGAGCAGAGGTTATGGTTATGCGCCAAGAGGCGAAGCTTGCTTAGGTCAGTACGACTGGTAACTCAAAAACCAAACCAATGCTATTGGTGCTGTGATGAACAACCCGTTATTTGCTGTTGGATTGTATGATGATAGCATCAACAGCGATGTCTTTTACAGCTGGGTAGAACAGATATGACTTCCTCAACTCCCTGCTGATAGTGTGATTGTCATGGACAATGCGGCTTTTCACAAACGTGAGGATATCAAAATACTGATAGAGGAGGCTGGGCATACTATCCTTTGGCTTCCATCTTATAGCCCTGATCTTAATCCCATTGAGCATACATGAGCATGGATAAAACAAAAGCGTAAAGAATGGCGACTGCATTGACCGCTTATTCTTCTATTTTATGTGGATATGTAACGCTTTTGATGGTCTTTGACTATATTTTTTTATTAGCGCGCTTGTTATTGATGGCGATAGAGTTTTCTACTTAATTTACTAAAGTAAAAGCATAGATATTGTTAATGATATCTATGCTTTTTTCTATTGAAATATCGGTTTTGTATGCAATTGTTTTTAGCGCTTGGTTAATTCTCTAATAATATGAAAGTGATCGTCATGAAATTGTTTTGCGTTTAGTTTATCAAGCGGTAACCAAAAAGCTTTTGCTGCATCATCTCTACCTTTAACAGTAGGGCGTAAGACATCGTCTGGTAGATGGAAATAGAAAACGTGCGTAATAATTCTACCGCGTTCACTTCGCCCCGGTTGTTCGTAGATTTTTTCTTTGCGTAAAAAATTTTTCCAAAGGGTTTCATTTAAGGAAATCCCTGTTTCTTCTTGTAGTTCTCTTAGGCAACTATGAAAAAGTGTTTCATTTTCCTCTAAAAATCCGCCGGGCATAGCGTATAGTCCTTTTCCCGGTGCTTTTGCACGTTCTACTAATAAAACAGCGTTTTGATGGATCAGTAGAGCATCTGTTGTGGTGAAAATGGGTGGATAAGGCGCAGTAGACCACGCTTTTTTTTCTGTATCAATTAAGCTTTGTTCTTCCTTCAGGTATTGATAATCTTCTGTTTCTCTAAATTTTTCTAAGAAGGTTAGTGTAGAGTTTGGTATTGGGAAGTTGGGGAAGGTTTCCTGATGAGATAATCGATAGTAGGCTCTTCTGATAGGGGTTGCGCTAATATTATCGAAGTTCTCAACAAATAGTGTCTGCCAACTTGGAAATAAATCTAAATAGTAAGAGCTGCTATCTTTTTTATGTCCAATTAGCGCAATATTGGTATATTGAGAGAGTTTATTTTGCGCTAAGGTCTGGTTGACAATTTGTTGGACGTTAAGCTGCCAAGTGGCATCATCATAGGGATAATCGTCAATCGTTGCACAATAGATACGTTTTTGTTCTTCTGGAGAAAAGGCGTTAAGTATAATGTTTTCTCGTTCTGTAAAGGTAAAAGGATTTTTTAAGTTTCTTGGTGTGTTTGATGAGCCACATAATATCAATATATATTGCGCTTGCGCTAATGCTTTTTTGACAACAGCTAAATGTCCATTATGAAAAGGTTGGAAGCGTCCAATAAAGATAGCAATATCAAATTTATTCGTCATATTCTATGCTTTCAAAAAATTGATCTCTAGGCGTTCTGATTTTATTGACAGTATTTGGGACAAGTGTCGGTGATTCTGGTTCTGTATATTCATCATCACTGAAGAAAATATCAGTACTGTTAATAGCAGCAGAAATTTCGCTTTCTTCTATTGGTGCTGCAGGTTTATGTTCAATTTCAGGTAAATCTAACATGTCTAATTGACGAATGTCTTCTGGAATTTTAGCAGAATGCAAGATTTCTGAGAGGCTCAAGCCCACCAATGAAGTATGGCTAGAAGTTTCCTCTTGTTCGGGCGGTAAGTCAGAAATTTGCTTAAGATGTTGTTGATATGCTTCATTGAGTACGTGATTAAGTTTTTCTTGCGTAATAGGTCGTACCAATGCAGCAAATATTTCTTCTTGTGCTTCTAGATGTTTAATTTGTTCAGCATCTTGCGATTGTGTCACAATCATAGTCACAAGTTCGGGATGAAGTTCTTTTAAGGCAAGTACAACAGGATAAATATCTTGATTGTGGTAATGAACATCGCAAATCATTACTCCAATATCTTTTGCTGCCAAAATATCCATTGTCGAGTTGAGGTCTTTACCCCAAAAGATTTGGTAGTTATTACCAAATACACGGTGGAAACGATTAAAGATTGTTTCACTTTCGTACAATAGAATAATATTTCGGGTAGTATTTTCAATGTTCATTCTTTATTCCCGCAAGTTTATAAGAAATTAGAAAGGGATATCATCATCGTTAAAGGTATCAAGGTCAGGATCTGGGCCGTAGTTTTGCTGTTGCGGCTGAACAGGATTGGTCAGCATATTATTATTTGTGCGATTCGATGAATAGGTGTTGTTTGCTTGGGAGTAGGTATTATTGGGTTGAGAATTTCCCATACCTTGATAAGTATTTTGTGGATAATTTTGAGACTCATCCCATTGGCTAGTTCCGCCTGAGCGAGAATCAAGCATTTGCATTTGGTCAACAATGATTTCTGTGGTGTATCGATCTTGTCCAGTATTGTCTTGCCATTTACGCGTTTGTAGCTTACCTTCAATATAGAGCTTACTGCCTTTTTTAACGTATTGCTGGATGATGCCGGCTAATGCTCGGTAAGCAACGCAGCGGTGCCACTCTGTTCTTTCACGATCTTCGCCAGTATTGCGATCTTTCCAAGTTTCACTAGTTGCTAGTGAAAAATTTGCCACCATATCGCCATTTTGAAAGGTACGACAGTCAGGGTCTGCGCCTAAATTACCGATGAGAATGACTTTATTGACACCTCTTGAAGCCATAAGATTCCTTTTGATAAATTTAAATTATGAATGATATATAAGTGTATCTTGTTTCCCTAACCAAAGTAAAATCATTGCACTTAATGCACATAGGATAAGGAGCGTAATAAATACCCACCAAGCAGAGCCAAGCTGTAAGAGCGCTCCACAAACAGCAGCGCCAATAAAGCTTCCAAAAAATTGGCAGGTGGAAAAAATTCCCATGGCTTTACCACGACTTTGTGGGTCTGCAAATTGACTGACCCAATGAGGTAATCCTGTTTCTAGCCGATAAAATCCAATAAAGAAAATGGTAATGCCGATGCTTGTTATCCATAAACCAGTAGGAAGGGTTAGGATGGCATAAGCAAAGGCCATAATCAGAAAGCTTATGCCAAAATTAAGTGGATGGGGCGTTGCTTTATAGCGCATAAAGCCCATGGCAATAATATTGGCAGGTAAATATATCCACCAAAATTGATCGCTAGCTAATCCTGTATTCAGCATCATACCGGGCAAGGTAGTAAATGCGCCGGTAAAGGTTGCATGTAGCATAAATACGGCAAAACATGCCTGATAGAGTTTGCGTCTTTCATATTGCTCACCTCGTGCTTGCACATTATCAAGAGGAGGTAAAAAAACAGCAGAAAGAATAGCAATAGCGACAAGTGCAGCAATGACCCAAAAGAGACCTGAAACACTTCCCGTCCAGTCGGTAATCAGAGGACCCAAAATTAGAGCAAATACAAAAGCCATACCGATAGAACCGCCAATAATTGCCATCACGGTTCCTCGTTTTTGAGGAGGAGAGATATCGGTTGCATACGCTAAAGCAACGGATGAAATCGCTCCCATTCCTTGTATGGCGCGCCCGATAATCATCGTGGTAATAGAGGTTGCGATTGCAGCAATAATGGTCCCAATCAGAAAGAGCAGCAGACCGAGCAATAAGATTTTTTTTCTTCCAAATTTATCAGATAGCCAGCCAAAAGGTAGTTGAAGAAGTCCTTGGGTAAAACCATAAGCGCCTAAGGCAATCCCAGCGAGAAAAGCGTTTGCGCCAATGAGTCCTTGAGCATATAAGCTAAAGACAGGAAAGACCATAAACATTCCCAACATTCGTGAAACATAAACACCCGTTAAGATGCCTACGCCACTTTTCCAATTTGCGTTAGCCACGTATCCCCCAAAATGCTAAAGAGAGAATTTTACCACTCTCACTCAGATAAAAGAAAATTGCGATTTATTCTAAAAGCTTGATAAGCTATAGAGTACTTGTCGGGGTGCGTACATATTTTATAGATACGCTGAGAGAATACTCGTTGAACCTGTACGGATTATGCCGTCGAAGGGAACAAGCCAATCGCGTTTGCCTCTCTTTGTCGGAAAGGAGAACACGATGATTAAAACGGCTCTAACCATTGCTGGCTCAGATTCTGGTGGTGGCGCTGATATTCAAGCAGATCTTAAAACATTTTCTGCTTTGGGCGTTTACGGGATGAGCGTTATTACTGCCATCACTGCTCAAAATACATGCAAGGTAAATCGTATTGATGGCTTATCTTTAGCAGTGATTCGCGCACAAATTGAAACAATTTTTGATGATATTGTCCCAAGCACGATTAAGATAGGGGTGTTAGGAACTACCGAGGTTATTCAAACTGTTGCCGATACTTTAGCGCAATATCCAAATGTCGTAATCGTTTTAGATTCCGTGATGGTTGCCAAAAATGGTGATGCTTTTTTGATAAAAGAAGCGGTGGATGCCTTAAAGACGTATTTTATTCTTATGGTAATGATCATCGCTCCTAATTTACCAGAGGCAGCTGTTCTACTTGATATTGAGACGCCGATAAATGCGAATGAGAAAATTGCAAAAGCTTTGCTGAATTTAGGGAGTCAGGCGGTTTTATTAAAAGATGGGCATAGTCAAAATGCAATGCTTCATGATTTGCTGATGACTCAAAATGGCTTAAAACCTTTTAAACATACTCGCCACCAAACGGCTAATACACATGGAACTGGATGCACGTTATCAGCAGCTATTGCCGCTAATTTAACAAAAGGTCAAATTTTAGAAGTGGCTGTTGAAAAAGCGATTGATTATCTTGTGAATGCGATTGCGCAAGTAGATAGTTTAGGTATTGGTCATGGATATGGTCCCGTTCACCATTTTCATCAATGGTGGTCAGCGTGACGGCACTTTATATCCATGATTTATCCGTTTCGTATGGAAATCGTAAAATTATTGAACATTTAAGTCATACGTTTGCGGCTGGGCAATGGCATGTCTTATTAGGGCGTAGTGGTGTTGGAAAAAGTACTTTGTTGCATGCGATTGCTGGTTTATTGCCTACAGACGCCACCATGAGTGGACGAATTTTTTTAGATAATCATGCGCCTATCAAGCAGCAATTGGCTTTGATGGCGCAAAAAAATGATATTTTGCCATGGTTGAATGTGATTGATAATGTTACTTTGGCTGATCGTTTACATCGTCAGTCCCCTAGTCGTGAATATGCTTATGCTTTATTAGAAGCTTGTGGTATTGAAAAACTAGCAAAATCTCAGCCACATACGCTTTCAGGTGGACAAAGACAACGTGTGGCGCTGGCAAGAACTTTAATGCAAAAACGACCTATCATATTGATGGACGAACCTTTTTCTGCACTAGATGCGATTACGCGATATCAATTACAAAATTTGTCAGCGGAACTTCTGGCAGACAAAACTGTCATTATGATTACTCATGATCCGGCAGAAGCATTAAGGTTAGCAGATACTTTACATATTTTGGGAAATAATCAACTTCAACCTGTAACCTTGCCAAATTCTTCTCCTCCTCGACCAATGGACGTTCAGGGCTTAGCAAAAGCACAAGAACATCTTTTGCATTTATTAGAATCTTCAACATCCTATGTGTAAAAAAATTATTCAGACAATGATTACAACGGTTGGGCTGCTTTTACTTTGGCAGGTGTTTATTAGTGTGACGCATACGCCGCCTTATTTATTACCTAGTCCATTAGCCGTTTTTCAAAAAATGTTTTCTAATGGAAGTGAGCTGATGAAAAATACAGCTATTACCGCATGGGAAATATTTTTAAGTTTATTGATAGGAATTATTTTAGGAATAGCAACCGCTTTACTTTTACATAGTAATCGACATATCCGGCAATGGTTGCACCCTGTGATTTTAGCCTCTCAAGCCGTACCAGTTTATGCACTTGGACCAATACTGATGCTATGGTTTGGCTATGGGTTAACGCCAAAAATTATTATCGCCGTCATTATTATTTTTTTTCCAATTACCACAGCGGCGTATGACGGACTTCGTCATACGCCGCCGCATTATATTGCTTTAGCCGAAACCATGAATGCATCTCGCTTGTCTATTTTATGGCATATTCGGTTGCCGGCTGCTTTACCGACTTTTGCGAGTGGAATTCGTACGGCTGCAGTGATTGCGCCTATTGCGACTATTATTGGGGAATATATTGGCGGAAGTCAGGGATTAGGTTACCTCATGCAGTATGGAATCAATCGTAGTCAAACAGATTTGGCGTTTGCTGCCGTTTTAGTGATTACGGCTTTTACCTTATTGCTTTATGCCCTTATTGATACTTTCCTTAATCGACTTGTTTATTGGAGATAATGATGAAAAAACTATTGATACTTAGCGCTATCTGGATGAGTAGTGCACAAGGTGCTGACAAATTGAATTTAATGTTGGATTGGTTTATCAATCCTAACCATGCAGCCATTATTGTGGCAAAACAGAAAGGATATTTTAAAAAGTATGATTTAGATGTGGATATTGAAGAGCCGTCAGATCCTTCAATACCACCTAAAATGGTGTCAGCAGATAAAGTAGATTTAGCGGTAAGTTACCAACCACAACTATATTTACAACATGCAGAAAAATTACCTGTTAGCCGAGTAGGAACACTAATTAGTACCCCATTAAATACCCTGATTGTAAAAGCGGATAGTTCAATTAAAACCATTGCTGACTTAAAAGATAAGCGTATAGGTTATAGCGTAGCCGGTATTGATGAAGCAATGCTAAAACCGGTACTGGCAACAGGTGGATTAACTTTAGATGATGTAAAATTGGTGAATGTGAATTTTAGTCTCTCTCCAGCGGTAATGAGTGGACAAGTGGACGCTGTTATTGGTGGATATAGAAACTTTGAGCTTTATGAGATGAAAAGTCATGGAAAGCCGGGTCGTGCTTTTTATTTAGAAGAACATGGTATTCCTGCGTATGATGAACTCATTTTGATTGCAAACAATAATAAGCGTAATGACCCACGCTATCGCCGATTTAATGAAGCTTTAGAAGATGCAACACAATATATTTTGAATCATCCAGAGGATGCTTGGAAAAGCTATATTAGCTATAAAAAAGATTTAAATGATGATACTAATCGGAGTACTTGGACGGAAACACTTCCTAGACTAGCCTTACGTCCGGCTGCACTCGATACTAATCGTTATCGCCGTTATGGAGAGTTTATGCAATCCATCGGATTGCTAAATGATGTTCCTAACATTTCTGAAATTGCGATTGAGCCATAATAAAAAAGACCTCTAATATTTTATAGAGGTCTTTTTTATTCTAGAGAAAATGATTATCTTAAATGATATTTATCTAATAAACGTTGGTAAGTACCATTATCTTTTTGTTTTTTAAGACCATTATTGATGTGTTTTGTTAGCATTTTTCCTTTATCATCATTACGAGCCATGATATGTAAACTCATTGTTTGCTGATACTCTTTTCCAATAGGAATTTGTATATAATCATATTGAGGATAATTTCTTTGGTAAGTATCCAATGTCGCTTGAGTATTAAATAGTAAGTCAGCCTCTTTAGTAAATAAAGATTTAAACCCTAAAAATGGAAGAGCCGTTTCTGTTTTGTGTAAGTTGGGATAAGTTTTTATTACTTCGTCTAGAATTTTTTCTACTGGAGAACCTCTTGAAGTCGCAACATAAATGGGCTTATCGGTATTAAAATCTTTTACTTTTTCTGCATTATCTTTTAATGCAATAAACTCAAGTTTCTCAATATAAATAGGATCACTCATTGAGTAATTTTCATTCCGTTCTTTAGAATAGTAAGCATGTCCCAATTGCATCAATTTCTCCATTTGATAGCTCTTGAAATACTTTTGGAAAAGTAGCCGAGGTAATTTGAATATCAATCCCTTCTGATTTTCCAATTTCTTTTAAGAGTTCGTATTCAAACCCAGTAAATTCTTCATTTTTATCAATATAGTTAAAAGGCAGTGCCTTAGGGTAGGTAGATATTGTGTATGTTTCAGCTTGGACACTAAAAGAAAAAATAAGCATTAGTAATAGAAGTTTTTTCATTTTTTTCCTTTGTTTTTATTATTTGTCAATGTGTTAAAAACTATCTTATAAGAAGTTATATAGTGTATATGAATTACTGAAATAAGTGAATAATGATTTTTACTTTCATATTGATGTTAAAAAATTAAATTTAATATTCAAAATGATAATTTGCTAATTCATTATGTTTTTCAGATCATAGCTTGATGGCGAATAGTACGAATGGTTGGCGCTATTTCTTGTGCGGTGAGTCCCGAAAGTGAATATCCATCACCAAGCCATTGTGCCGCAGCACCGTGTAATCAAGCGGCTGCTGATATAGCAATTGCATTTATATTTTTCCAGTTCTCTGCAAGGTTAAGCATGATTTCTGGATATTGAGGAATGATTGGCATGGGTAAACTTGATTGTGCAAATAGTGCGTAACTTTTACCACATCCGGCTAAAAGTGCAGCTGAAGCAGCAAGAATAACAGCGCCACTCATGCCTTCTGCACCTCCTATAATGGCAGTTGTACCATAGCTGCCTTTATGTGTATCTGCCAGGTGCTGCCATATTTGTTATACCAAGCTCGCAACGTTTTACTACTACAACCGATTTTGGCTGCAATGATCTCAATAGCCGTCTATCTTGACAGGCAATCGCCTTTAACTTCGATCAGTAGGCAAACGGTTCTTCCTCTCATTTTCGGGGGGTATCTTTTACGACTTATAGCCTTATTCTCTCAGATTGATGATTCTCCGATTATCCCGAGTTGGTTCAAAATTAAAGATTCTAGTTTTCTGTGTAGGGAATGTCTATAATCATTACCTCTCTGTCAAATGGAGTAAGATAGTGACTGCAAAAACCTATTATGAAACGCTTGGTGTTGCTAAGGATGCAGATGCGGCAACCATTAAAAAGGCTTATCACAAATTGATTCGAAAATATCATCCTGATATTAGTAAAGAGCCGGATGCTGCGCAAAAAACATCGGAAATTAACGCTGCTTATGATGTATTAAAGGATAAAGATAAACGTGCAGAATATGATGCAATGCTTGCTAATCCTTTTGGTCAGGCAGGACAAGGAAATCCATTTAGTGGCTTTGGACAGGGGCAAGGCGGAACGCATTTTTATTATGAAGATGCTGGTGGGCAACCTTTTGGGCAAGGGGATTTTCATTTTGAAGATTTATTCTCAGCTTTTTCAGGTGCACGTGGTGGTACGCATCGTCAGCAGCGTAGTACAGCACCGATTAAGGGAGAAGATCAGCATGCAGAGTTAACGATTGATTTAAAGGCTGCTTATGAAGGTGCATCTAGGACGCTAAAATTAGGTGTGCCTAGCATTGATGAGCATGGGCAATTAAGACAGCAAGAAAAAACGCTAAATGTCAAAATTCCGAAAGGTATCAGCGAGGGGCAGCAAATTCGTTTAGCCGGTCAAGGTATGGCGGGAATCAATGGCGGTGAAAATGGCGATTTATATTTGGCAATTCGTTTTAGAGAGCAAGATAATGTTCATGTGAAGAATCGTGTTGATGTTTATCAAACGATGAATATTTATCCTTGGCAGGCTGCGTTAGGAGGAAAGACAACTTTCCATACCGTTGCTGGCGGTTTGCAAGTGAATTTACCAGAAAATATTCAAAGTGGTCGCACCATTCGATTAAAAGGTAAGGGGATTCCAGCGAAAACACCAGGAGATTTATATCTTACATTTAATATTATTGTGCCAAAAATGGAAAATGAGGCCGATAAAGCTTTGTGGCAGAAAGTTGCTGAGCATTTTTCAAGTAAAGGTTAATGTAAAGGAGAGGTCATCATGAATACGGATATTTCTCTTAGCTTTGAAGAGTTATTGTGCAATTGTGATAATGATCGCCAATGGTTGTTATCTTTGATTGAAGAAGAAATTATTTTAGTGGACGGTCAGCCAGAAACAGCGACTTTTAGTGGGTTGCAATTAGCAAGAATTCGCAAAGCTCGTCGAATCAGCCGAGATTTTGAAGCTGGCGTACCTGCATTGGCGTTAATTATGCGGTTGTTAGATGAAGTAGATGAGCTACGTAAATTTCATCCAACGGTGCATATTATTAGTGAGCAATAATTATACGAGTTAATCGTTATTCCGAAAAAAACTGGCAGCCAAAATACTGCCAGTTTTTAAGTATAAAGAATGTTAGTAAGAGGAATTATTGTCTGTCTTGCTCTTGTTGTTGCTCCAATAGCGCTTGTTGTTCTTCGCGCATTTCTGCCCATTCTTCTTCTTGTGCTAATACAGAGCCTTCAGGGGCTTCAGAAGTTTCTCCAACTTCCCAAGGAGAGTTATCAGCAAATTCTTCGATATGAATAGTACTTAAAGAATAATCAGACTGGTAATAGAGGTCATATTTAGCCGCTCGAATGGTGGAAAGCATCATCATGCATAAAATGATAATCAATGGCGCACCTGCAAAGATAGAGGCTGTTTGTAAGGTTGATAATCCACCTAAGAACATTAATACAGCAGGCAGGAAGCATAAAGCAAATGCCCAAAATAGACGATTCCAGCGATGTGGTTCATCATTAACTTCATGTTGGACGACTGACGCTAAGATATAGGAAATACTATCAAAAGTGGTTGCCGTAAAGATGACTGCTAAAAAGGTGAAAACGGCAATAACAATTTTGCCCATTGGTAAAGTATTTAGAATAGAGAAGATTGCTGCTGTTGCACCTTGTTCATTAAGAATACCAACGATATCTTTGATACCACTAATTTGTAGATACAATCCATAGTTGCCTAAAATGATGAAGAATACGGCACAACCTAATGAACCAAAGAAAATAGAACCGATGGTCATTTGGCGAATGGTGCGTCCTTTGGAAATACGCGCAATGAAAAGCCCTACTGTAGGGGCAAAAACAAGCCACCATGCCCAATAGAAAATGGTCCAATCTTGTGCAAATGTACTTCCAGAAAAGCCGAGTTCTGTATGTTCACGGAAAGGATTGATGGTTGTCATCATGGTAATCATATGACTAAGCGAACGACCCGCAGCTTCTAATCCAGTATCTAAGATAAAAACGGTTGGACCTGCAATTAAAACAAATGCCAATAAAGACTAACGCTAAATAGAAATTCAGATTAG
>NZ_LWHB01000112.1 GCF_001889065.1 Suttonella ornithocola
AATTAACGTTGCATTAAAAAAATGTTCAATCATAAGCATTATTCGGGTTTGAAACCTTGATGAATAGCAACCACGCCATTCGTTAAATTTTGATATTCGCAGCGTACCAAGCCAGCTTCTTCGAATAGCATCTGTAATGCCATTTGATCAGGCATCATCCGAATAGATTCGGCTAAATACTGATAACTGTCTGCATCTTTTGCAATTAATTTACCCATTTGTGGTAAAAAGCTAAAAGAATACCAATCATAAATCTTGCCAAAAGTCGTTGAAGTTGGATGAGAGAATTCTAATATCAATACTCGTCCACTTGGTTTCAATACGCGCACCATTTCACGCAACGCTTGGTCTTGGTGGGTAACATTGCGTAAACCAAAAGCCATGGTAATTAAATCAATGCTGTTATCCGCAAATGGTAATTTTTCAGCATCCGCTAAGACAAATTCTAAATTTTGCAGCCAACCTTTTGAAATGAGACGTTCACGCCCACGAGCTAACATAGAAGCATTGATATCAGAAACAATCAATCGTCCTTCTACATCGCCTCCAGCACCTTTTCGACACATTTGACGGGCAAGACGCGCACTAATATCCCCAGTTCCAGCTGCCAAATCTAAAACGGTTTCACCCGGTTTAGGGGCGCATTGCCACACATACCAATCTTTCCAAAGTCGATGCACACCAAAGCTCATGACATCATTCATGATGTCATATTTGCTTGCAACGGAGTTGAATACCGCTCCTACTTTTTCTGCTTTTTCTGTTTCATCTACTTGCTGATAACCAAAATGCGTGGTTTTACTCATGCCTGCTCCCGTGTTTTTCCTAATGCTTCTAAGCGCTGAAGATAATTTTGCCAATACGCTTTTTTATTTTGAATTAAATCTTCCAAAATTTCCCAGCTATAAATACCGCTAAAATGTCCGTCTGAAAAAACTAGGCGAACTGCATATTGTCCGACTGGGCGGATTAAATCAATTCGTACCGATTTTTTTCCACCAATAATATTCCATTCCCCGCCATGCGCTCTTACTTCGGCTGATGGCGAGCAAACGCGCAAATATTCTGCGCTCAATTCGTATGATTTATCACCATAACAAATGGTTAACTGATTATGCTCTACATTTAACCGTAAAGTATCGGGCACCTTAGCGCTCATGATAATTCCTGTAAGACTTCACTATGCGTATCAATAATCCGATGAACCTTATCTGCAATATTCGGTGGTACTATTCTTCCATGTGATAACAATAAGACCTTTGCCCCTGCCTCGGCTGCTGCGGTTGCACCAAAATCACTGTCCTCAACCACCAATAACTGTTCAGGCAAAACGCCCAATAAGACCGCTGCTCGCTGATACGGCTCTGGATGTGGCTTAGGATTAACCACATCATCTACGCTAATCACGACGGAAAAATACTTTAATAAATCAGGGCGCGTACGGTTAAAATCTGCCAACATATTTTCCTGTGCATCTGAGGTCACCAGCGCCAAAGGATAGCCTTGCTCATAAAGCGTTTCAATCAAGCTTTCTGCACCGGGAATAAAATCAACGCCTTCATTATCCAATAGTTCTTTTAGTTTGACATGCCAATGCTTTTCCGTAAATTCCTGACCACTCATCCGCCCCGCTAGAATGTCATCTATCACTTGCAAAGACTTTGAAGCCGTTAGCCCCGTCATTCTTTCATGAACATCTGGTTCAAGTTCGATACCTACTGCCTCAGCGGCTAAATATAAAGAACGCTTATAGAGTTGTTCTGTATCAAAAATGACGCCATCTTTGTCAAATGCGATGGCTTCAATACTACTCATGTATGTCTCCTATAATCGTTGGCTCAATTTGCAATGATAGGTTAAATTTATCGGCAACTGCTTGCTTAACAAGCTCAGCAAACTGCAAAATATCTTTACCACTACCACCCGTATTAACCAATACCAACGCATGGTTTTCATAAATGCCAACCTGTCCTTTGCTTACCCCTTTTAAGCCACATTGCTCAATCAGCCAAGCGGCTGGAATTTTGACTTGCTCATTGCCAGAGGCAAAAGACGGAATACTCGGATAACTTTGCTGTAAAAGAAGAAAATGCGACTGATTGACGATGGGATTATGAAAAAAACTTCCCGCATTGGGTAACACATTTGGATCAGGTAACTTCCGCGTACGAATCGCACATACGGCATCAAACATCTCTTTAGGTGTACTCAAATCTTCAGACAAACCAGGATAATCTGCATTCACTTTTCCTTGCTTTTTCAGCATAAAGCGAACGACGGTAATCAAATAACGATTTTTCCAGTGCTGCTTAAAATAACTTTGCCGATACGCAAAGCCGCAAGCTTCTCGCGGTAACGTTTCAAAACAATGTTCAATACGATCATACACTTCTACTGATAATAAACAATCCGCACATTCCACGCCATAAGCGCCAATATTTTGCACCGGTGCGGCACCAACGGTTCCAGGAATTAAAGCCAAGTTCTCTAAACCATACCATCCTTGTGCAACCGTATAGCGAACCAAATCATGCCATTGCGTTCCTGCCAAAGCAGACACAATAACGTATTCAGCTGTTTCTTTTTCAACTGTAATTCCTTGAAAAACAGGTTTAACCAAGCGTGTTTTTACCTCGCCCACAAAAATGGTATTACTGCCTCCACCAAGAATATGATCCTCTATCGAAATCTCTGACAACTCTTGCACGTCTTCAATCATGACCAAAGTATCAGCCTGTGTTTCTATTGCAGCTAACGCATGATAAGGTGCCAAAGGAACATGGCGCAAAATTCGCATCAATCAATTCCTAATTTTTTCAGTTTATATCGAATGGCACGAAAGCTAATTCCAAGTGCTTCAGCAGCTTTTGTTTTATTATAATTATTGTCTTCTAACGCTTTGATTAGTAACTGTCTTTCCATATCTTGCATATATTGCTCTAAATCTGTAGGTGCTTCTTCTGGAAGGTCATGCTCACGCATCGCCATTTCAATGCTAGAAGAAGCTTGTAGCACTTTCTTCTCTTTCTTCCCTGTTTCTTTTGAGATGCTTTTTGTAGTCTTTTTAGGTTGTGCTTGTGTTGCAACTAAATTGCTACTTGCCAACTCAAAGTCAAAAAAATCAAAACTTTTCTTCTCATTGGTGGTAGCCACTGCACTTAACTGCTTTTCCTCAACTTGTTTTTCAACTTGAAAAGTATCTCTATAAAAGGAATCTTGTTGAATATGAATATCGTTAGCTTTAATCGTATTCCCGTCCATAAAAGTTAACGCCCGCTCTAACACATTCTCTAACTCTCGAACATTACCGGGGAAAGGATAAGATTGTAATTTTTGCAAAGCTTCTTGACTTAAATGCGCCTCTGGATAGCCAGCATTTCGTGCTAACTTAGCTAATAAATACTCAGCCAATACCACAATATCGCCCTCTCTCTCACGCAAAGGTGGCATGGTTAACCCAATGACATTTAAGCGATAAAACAAATCTTCTCTAAACTCTCCCGCTTTTACTTTTGCGGCTAAATCATGATGCGTTGCTGAAATAATTCGCGTATCTACCATTTCCTCTTTATCACCACCAATAGGACGAACCGCTCGCTCTTGAATCGCACGTAATAATTTCACCTGCATTGCCAACGGCAAATCCGCCACTTCATCTAAAAATAAGGTGCCGCCATTGGCTGCCACAAATAAACCATCAGTGTCTTGATTTGCACCCGTAAAAGCCCCTTTTTTATAGCCAAAAAATTCACTTTCAACTAAATTTTCTGGAATAGCGCCACAGTTCACCGCCACAAAAGGACCATTTGCACGACGACTTTGCTCATGAATCGCGCGCGCTGCAACCTCTTTCCCTGTCCCCGACTCTCCATGGATAAAAACAGGCGCTTGAGAATGCGCTACTTTCCCAATCATTTGCCGCACTTTTTCCATTACTGCCGCATTACCAATTAACACCGTTTGCCGACCAGTAGTTTTAGAAACGGAAGTATTATTACTATTGTTTTTGGCTTCTGAGATAGGATTGTTATTTGCCTCATTTTCTTCATTAAGCTTTAAGGCATTTCGACATACCTGTCGCAATTGCTTAAGCTCAAAAGGCTTGTTGATAAAATCAAAAGCTCCTAGTTTTAAGGCACGAATTGCCATATCCATATTACCATGCGCAGTTATCATACAAACAGGCGTTTGTGGATAATGCTTTTGCATATGTGCGAGCAAATCTAGACCATCTCCGTCGGGCAATCTGATATCGCAAAAAATCACATTATAGCTTTTCTCTTTCAGCATTTTTATCGCCGATTTGACGCTAAAAACACTGTCGCAACGGACGTCTTGCCCAGTAAGACTCATTTCAATTAACTCGCAAATATCACGTTCATCATCAATAATCAACGCTGTTGACATTTCACACCTTCCTGATGCTATTTACAGGTACTGTTGTTTTTCCACTAAGATAACGGTCAAGTCGAATTCGAAAACAGGCCCCCCCCTGATTTGGAACATAATTGATACTGGCACCATTTGCTAAACACATCTCACGTACCAAATATAAGCCTAAGCCGGTTCCTTTTCTACTAGAAAAAAACGGTTCAAAAATCCGTTCATAATCACCTGCTTCTACCCCTTTTCCATTATCTATGACATCTAAAAACAAGCTCCGCTTTCCTTCATCTAAATGCGTTGCCAAAGTAATTTTTAATTCATTTTGGTCACTATGCGTGACTGCATTTAACATCAGATTATGTAAAACCTGAGTTAAATGGCTTGGGTCAACACTGACTGCCAGCCCTTTACTCTCGTCTATTTTCAATAAAATGGGAACTTTTTCTAATACATCATTATCCTTAGCATTGACCACGAGCTGCTGTAAGAACGGATTTAAGATAATTTTTTCAGGACTCGCAGGACGGTCAGTAAACATATCTAATATATCACTAATAATATTATTCATCCGCTTTGAATTATTCATAATCTTACGCGTGAGATAGAGAATTTGTTGATTATCTGTGAGTTCACTAATCAGCTCATTTGCACTTTGAACAGAACCTAAAGGATTACGAATTTCATGCGCAATGCCGGCTGTTAAACGCCCTAATGCTGCTAAACGCGTTTCCCTAACCCGTTGATAACTCACTTGCACATTCTCTAATGACGCAACAATTAAAGGCGCATACCCTTCTAAAGCTAAAGGCGTAAAAGTCACACTATATATCTCTCCGAATAAAGAAAGAGGCTGCAAATCCTCATTTCCTACATCTTGCCAACGCGATAACATTCGTGTCAACTCTACACTCAATCCATATAATCGAAACGGAACTTCACTTTCCTCTTGTAAACGGAAAATTTCACGCATTTGTCGGTTAATCGCAACGATTTCACCCTTTCCATTAACCACTGCTAATCCATTAGGCATTTCAGCAATAATAGACTCGTTTAACAACCGACTTTGATTGAAAAATGCCTGATTAACCCCTGCTAAAATTTTATTTTCTCTTGCATTATTGGCTAAGTATCCAACCAAAAAGACCAAAACTGCCATGCCTGCAAAAATTAAAGCCGCATTTCCTAATACTGAAAAAGAATAATAAAGCGTTTGAAAAGTGCTCGAAAAATGCTCATGCATTGTTCGAGTATATAAATTAGACCACTCTAAATCGCCGTATGCTTGCCATAAGCTATAAATCAACATCACTTCTGCGTAGAGAAAAATCGTATAAATAGCGCATTGAAAAACATTCAGCGTCAATAATGACAATAAAATGCTAATTATTAAGCACATGCCTAAAAACTGCCAATTATGTAAAAAATCTAAGGTCAAAATAAAAACGACAACAAAGACTAAATCAATCAGTGCATTAAAAAGAAAAAAGCCATCATCCAATCGCTTATCTAAAGCATACAAAGTCAAAGACGCCATAACGACAATATAAAAACTGCCCAAGACAACAATATGCCCTCGTAATGGGAAATTTGCTGACCACAAAAACTTTGCGCTATCCGTCACACCAAGCAACCAAGGCGAAAAAATCAAAGCCAATAAACAAAAAAGCAATCGAACAAAGTTCGCCGTTTGCAAAATATTTTTACGATAATCTAAGCTTCTTGTGGTAATAGCTAATCCCATTTGCATGGGATTATTAAGCGCAACCATATGTTGTTGCCGTGTACGCTTCATAAGACCATTACCCCAACCGCTGATTGCGCTAAGACCAATGCCGCAACGGCGGCAGTATCAGCGCGCAGAATACGCGTACCAAAACTTTTGCTCTGCCAACCGCTTTGAATCGCTATTTGTGTTTCCGCTGGCGTAAACCCTCCCTCTGGTCCAATCATTACCGCAATACTACTTGGCGCCTTGATAAGACTACCCTGCTCAGCACTATCATGCGGCGAAAATAGCCAATTTTGCTCACAAGAAGGTTGTAAAATATCTGCATCAATGCCTTTTGGCTCAGATAATTGTGGCCACTCTGCTCTACCACACTGCAGAGCTGCTGCAATCATAATCCCTTGCCAATGTTGAGCGCGTTTTTCCCATCGTTGGGCATCTAAACGCCGTTCACTGCGCGCCGTATTTAGCGGAATAATGGCACTCACGCCTAACTCCACTGCCTTTTGTATTGCCCAATCCATGGCTTCTCCTTTTAATAAGGCTAAATATAATCGGATTTCTGCTTTAGGCGTTGCCAAAGAAGGCGTTGCCTTATCTATACGCACCCAAGTTTCTTGACGCGTATTATTCACAATTTCTGCGACATAATTTATCCCATCACCGCAAACCAACTCTACCGCATCTCCCTCGCGCATTCGCAAAACCTTACTCGCCTGACGAGCAGCATTCGGCTCTAATAACACTTCCTCACCAACCGTTGGCACAACACTGTGAAAAAAACGAACCAAACGCATTCAAACTCCTCAGCATAAAGTAGCATGACGGAAAATTGTCATTACTATCGCAAAAATGATTAAATAAAAGGGTTATTTTAACGGATACTACCGATGAGCACCAAAATCGCAGGCTGGAATGTGAACAGCTTAAACGTCCGCCTACCACATGTTTTAGATTACCTAAGCGAAGCTACACCTGATATTTTAGGTTTGCAAGAACTCAAACAAACCGACGAAGCCGTCAAACGCGAGGCTTTTGAAGCCGCGGGTTGGTATATCATTACGCATGGTCAAAAAACCTATAATGGTGTTGCACTCATTAGCAAAATTGAGCCTAAAGATATCCAAATTGGTATCCCCGGCAATGAAGATGACCCACAAGCCCGAGCAATCGCAGCAAGCTATGGGGATATTCGTGTTCTAAACCTATATGTACCCAATGGTAAAAGTGTGGGCGATGAAAAATACCAATATAAATTAGCATGGTTAAAAAAGCTGATCCAATACGTTAAGCAAACCCTCACCATTCATTCCAAATTGGTCATTATTGGTGATTTTAATATTGCCCCTGCCGATATTGACGTCCACGACCCTGAGGCTTGGCGAGATAAAATTTTATGCTCACCGCCAGAGCGCGCAGCGCTTCAAGCACTATTAGATTTAGGACTAACGGATGCTTATCGCCACATCCATCCTGATACCCAACATTTCTCTTGGTGGGATTATCGCATGGGTGGATTACGTCGCAATTTAGGCTTGCGAATAGACCTTACCTTAACCTCTTCCGCGCTGACAATTACTGATGCTGGCATTGATATAGAACCCCGTAAACGAGAGCGCCCAAGCGACCATACGCCTGTATGGGTAACCGTTTAAAACACATCTCGCTTGCTCAGATAACATTTAATCTGAGCAAGCCTATTTTCAGTGCTATTCTGCTTGTAAGGCTTTAATTGCTTCCAATACTTCCGCAACGTGCGTTTTAACCTTTACCTTTCGCCACGCCTTTTGCACCATACCATTATGCAAAATAAAGGTACTCCGCTCAATGCCCATCACCTTGCGCCCATACATCATCTTTTCCTTGATAACCCCAAAAAGCTGACACAGCACTTCCTCTGTATCGCTAACTAAGTCAAACGCAAAATCCTGCTTCTCTTTAAAACGCTGATGAGAGGCAAGCGTATCTCGAGATACGCCATAAATTTTCACCCCTAAAGCGCTAAATGCTTCTACCGCCGCATTAAAATCCAATCCTTCAGTTGTGCAAGCAGGCGTGGCATCGCGCGGATAAAAATACAGAACGACCCAACCCTCTTGTAATTGTGCTGGGGTAAAAAGCTGCTCTCCTGTCATCGGTAGCGGTGAAAAAGTCGCTTGAGAAAAATCTACTGCCGACATCACAAACTCCTCAACTCTAAAAATCAATTTTAATCGTATCGTATTCTGGCAAAGCAACGCCTTTACTAAAAGTCAGCGTTAATTTTTGCGTTTCAGAATAACCAAGTGTTTCGCCCTCTTGGAAAGTTACATCATGAGTAATCACATAGGTAGAGATATTATAAAGCATTTGATAAATCTCCCATATGTCCTCTTGAGAAGACAAAACTTCAAGCTCTCGTTTACCAAAACTTTCTAAGCCAAAAGTATAACCATATCGCCC
>NZ_LWHB01000113.1 GCF_001889065.1 Suttonella ornithocola
CCAAACTATCTCATGCCCATGCTCTTCAATGATTGCTTGAATATCACTGCGTTTATGAAAAGCGGCATTGTCCATGACAATTACACTGTTTTTAGGTAACTCAGGTAACAGTGCTTCTCTCACCCAATGAGAGAAAATATCGCTGTTAATAGAACCATCATATAAGCGTAAGGCAAACAATTCTCCATTGATAATGGCTCCAATCGCATTGCTCTGGTTCTTTAAATGCCAGTTATCACTTCCATGACAAACTTGTCCTTTTGTGCTGTAGCCATAAGGTCTATGATCAAAGGCTTTAAAACCACATTCATCAAGATAGACTATCGGTTTGTCTTGAGCGGTCTTATCTACTATTTGTTCTTGAAAGTGCTCTCTTTTCTCTGTGTCGGCTTTTGGATGTTGGTTAATCTTTTTTTATGCGTTATCTTTAGTCGCTTTAGAGCATAACAAATCGCTGATTGCGAGCAATTAAAACGTCTAGCTCTTTCCCATTGGTAATCATC
The DNA here is from genome assembly GCF_001889065.1 of Suttonella ornithocola. GTDB lineage: Bacteria > Pseudomonadota > Gammaproteobacteria > Cardiobacteriales > Cardiobacteriaceae > Suttonella_A > Suttonella_A ornithocola. The sequence continues at coordinate 504 of NZ_LWHB01000113.1, forward strand.
AGGATACTGCTCAATATCCTTAAGCAAGGCTTCATCATCAATCTTTGAGGGCTTACGCTCAGTAAAGCCTTTAGGATGGGGATTTTTAATCCAGCTATAGACGGTGAATTTGCTGATCTTGTAGCGCTTTGCAACAGCGCGCCAAGTTTCTCCATTAGCAATATCGTTAAGAATTTTCTGTCGGAATTGGCTGCAGTAGGTCATAGGATATGCTCAGTTTGTTTTTAATAATTCGGTAGTGGTTTGAAAAGTATGCTGGAATATTATCTAATCTAATCGCAGTTAAATATTTAAATATCAATATATTAAAAGAAGTATTTTTTGTAAGAGTATGTTTAGCATACTTTTCAAACAACTACCAATAATTCTACTACAAGTTGTTCTTTATATCTGCTTTGGATAGATTGGATTCTAAGTGATTTTACTATAAACATTGTTAGCTCATTTTGATTAACTTCCGTGTAGTGTCTGAGACTCATTACCTTGTATGTGAGCTAAGTCTGTCTGACTATGATAGTTTTAAAGAATAGAAAGTAGCAGTAAGAGCAGAAAAAAAGAGCTTATAATGTCTAACCTTGTGTTTTATATGTCTTTGTTAGTTATGTGGATGTAAATAAATTATCTTTAAAATAATCGTAAATGCAGTATAAAATAGTGCTAAAGTATGCATAAATATTTTTATGAGATTGTATTCATGACAATGATATTCGATAACAATGAAGATAATCTCAGATATCTTTTATCAAAAGACGATGAGATTTTTTATTATTCTATAGGGGCATGTTTGTCTTTACAGAGTCTAGCTCACAATAAATCTCTTTATCCATTAAAATTACAATCTCATATTTCTAGAAATGATAGAGAGGGAACACTGGTAAAGTGGTTTTCAGAAAATCAATTGCCGGAGATATTCTTAAATATTGACCATGATAATTTTATTAAACATATGATATATATCGTAAAAATTAAGGTCGGAAACTTTATTCAAAGTAGTATAGATAGCATATCGGATGATTTTGCAAGAATAATTTATCTTACTAACTATTTCTGGAATAATTCATTTAGTTTTAATAACTTAAACATAGATATTTATGAGTTTGTTTATTCTGATATCTATTTACCTCAAGAAGAGCAGGTATCAGCTTTAAAAAATCAGTATTATTTTTACTGTGGTGCTTATAATGCGATAAAACGAAGATCTACAATATTTTCTGAAAATATTGAAACAATATATCAAGTTGCGTTGAATAAAAGTGGGCTCTTTGACTCAAACTGTTATCAGTTTTTATCTGATGTACCTGAGGATATCGATATTAAAGAATGGCTGATTCAGCAGGGGATAAAAAATATCAATACGATAATACAAACAGCAAATCAGATCGATCATTCTCAACTTAAACCTTTTTATATAGATACAACAAAAACAATAAGCAATAAACACTTAATTGCAATTTTTACTGCGATAGCTAACAGTATTTTTCTGCCGGAACCGGTCAAAAAGACTATTTTTCAGCAGTTATCCAATAAATGGAGTCAAAAAAAATATCAACTTAAACAGATGGAGAAAAAGGCTTTTAATGTACGATTGGATCCTAAGTATAAAAGAATGTTTGAAGAGCTTATGCGGATAAATGGGGTCAATAAAGAGGTGTTACTCTCTTCGTTGATTCAGCAGGCTTATAATAAACGTAAAAATCCACTGGAAATGATTAGACTTGAGCCTTCTGTATCAGCGCTGAACAATGAAAATTTAAGTAGCGATGATTCAAACTTCTAAGAACTGCGTTGATGTGTCTAATAAGACTATCCGGATGATTCTTTCATGCTGCGTAAACAGCATTTAATATAAATGTCTCAAAAGTATCATTGATCAACTATATCTATCAGGAAAAATTCAAAATAGATTTTAGGATGTTTTAACTTACCCAGTCAGAGTTTTTATAGCACTCATGTTTCAGAATATATTTTATATTTGGCGCTTCTGATACAATAATGTCTAACGGAATACGATATTAATCAAACAATAAATGGCATACTAGATGGTATACTGGTTGTTTTTATAATAAAAACCCTATGTAAAACATAAGGTTGAGAGGGAGAATATATCTATCCGAATAAATTTAATAAAAACCGTTAATTGCAATTGGGGCGATTTATGTTTTTCCCCCATGTTTGCCCCGTAATGTAGGTGCTATCTTGGCAGATTTTTAGAGTATTTGCTATAGGCGCTTACTTGATTATGCGATTTGCTTGTTATGGCAAAGCTTCCACGGGTTGCGCCATATCATCGTTAAATATCAGATCGATAGAATGCCCTAGCTGTGCATTGATATTAACCAGCGCATCTAAGGAAAATTTATCAATCTTGCCATTTAACAGGTCATTCATGCGTGGCTGACTGATGCCGCAATGCTTAGCGGCTTGGGATTGAGTCCACTGGTTTTGTGCGACGGTGTTGGCAATATGGCGCATGATTTCGGCTCGCATGGTTAAGTTGGCGGCTTCTGCTGGTGTATCGCTGATGGCGTCAAAAACGGATTGAAAGCTGTGTTGTTGCATTATTTCCCTCCTATGAGCTGTTTCAGGCGGTTTTTCGCTAGTTCAATATCAACTTTGGCGGTTTTCTGTGTCTTTTTCTGAAAGGCGTGCAGGATATAGAAATGTTCGCCGATTTTTACGGTGTAAATGATACGGTACGCGCCGTTTTCTCCCTTAAGGCGTATTTCCGATACACCTTTGCCAATCGTTGGCATTGGCTTGAAGTCTGTAGGCATTTCGCCGTATTGCACTTTGTGAAGTTCATATCCTGCCCGTTGCTTGATGTCTGCTGGAAATGCTCTTAAGTCATCAAGGCTGCTGCCTAGAAAGGTTATCGGCTTCATAAAAATATATTGATTTTGATATAAACTAGCTTATATCAGTTCCGATATGGCGTCAATCTCTACCGCGGCTCACGATTTTCCTCTATCACTTTTCAAACCTCACTGGATAGCCCTGAACGTGTCAGGTTTTCGCCGAAATCCGCCGATGACAGCGTTAATGTTCTGAGATGAAAAGTATAAAAATGCTTCAAAACGAGTGATTATGGTGATTATGTGATTATGAGCGCATGTAATAATCTGTTTGTATTAGAAAAATATGTTTCGAATTTCATAATCACTGCTGAAAATTGAGTGATTATGAGTGATTATAGTCAAATCATTTATAATCCAATCTATCCAAAGCAGATATAAAGAACGACTTATAGTAGAATTATCAAAAACAAACTGAGCATATCCTATGACCTACTGCAGCCAATTCCGACAAAAAATTCTTAACGATATTGCTAATGGAGAAACTTGGCGCGCTGTTGCAAAGCGCTACAAGATCAGCAAATTCACCGTCATATAGCTGGATTAAAATCCCCATCCTAAAGCTTAC
>NZ_LWHB01000114.1 GCF_001889065.1 Suttonella ornithocola
GCTAACCATACTCTTACAAAAAATATTTCTTTTAATATATTGATATTTAAATATTTAACTACCATTGGATTATTTGATAATATTCCAGCATACTTTTCAAACCACTACCTCTATTTTTAACTGATTTGACTATAACAGAATCACCAGATTCCATGACTTTTCTTTCATAAATTTCGCCAATATTTCCAAGCAGTTGGACTTTATTGATTCCTTTCATAATTTTTCCTTTCTATTATTTGCTTGTTCATCTTCTATTTGGATTATTGCTTCGGTAACCGTATCCTTAACAAATTCAATTAAAGTAACTTTTTCATCTTTTCTCATCTCTCTATCAGAACATTCTTCTGCAATACTTAAAGCGGATAGAATTGCGTTAGCTAAACGTATTTTTTCATTTGATAAATAAACTTCGTTCATTAGGTTCTCCTATTGATATTTTGATTTCCAATACGATGACGTATGGAATGGATATCTTCTAATGATTTTCTTTTTGAACCTGCTTTATCTATCCTATTCTTTGAAGCGTTAGTCGCCATTTCTTCAATTTCTTCAAGCCTATCAATTGCTAAATTTGTTGGTGTAACAGATTTTACTTGCCAAAAGAAAATGGCATAAGCTTCTATTTCTGATGATAGCCAACGACGATATCTACCATCACCATAGCCTTGGGGGAATAATCCTTCTCTAATCAAGTTATAGATGGTGCTTTCATCTAAATCCAATACTTCTGCAACGGACTTCATTTTCATCATCTTCATCATTGATACACTATTTATTAGTTGATAATGATTGATTATGGTAGATAAAAATAAATAATTCAAGTAATATTTATATATGACAAGCATAAAAGTTCATGATTATTTAAAATTATTTATTTAAAAATGGATTGATTGAGATGAAGCTCCTTATCGTTGAATCACCTGCAAAGACTAAGAAAATCGCGCACTATCTAGGCAAAGATTGGCGGGTAGAGGCAAGTTTTGGGCATATTAGAGATATGCCGGTCAAAGAAATTGGCGTTACTGCACCGGACTATCAGCCAGTTTATGAAGTGAGTGAAAGTAAGAAAAATCAGGTCGCTAGATTAAAAGCACTAGCCAAAGAAGCCGATGAAATATGGCTTGCTACAGACCCTGATCGAGAAGGTGAAGTGATTGCTTGGCATCTAAATGAAGTATTAAAGTCAAAGAAGCCAACCTACCGCGTTACTTTCAATGAAATCACCGAAACAGCGGTTAAAAAAGCCATTCAAAATTCAAGAAATATTGATATTAACCTTGTCAAAGCGCAAGAAGGTCGGCGTGTATTAGATCGTTTGTATGGATATAAATTATCCCCTGCATTAGCTGAAAAACTAGATCGTTGGGGCGTATCTGCTGGGCGCGTTCAATCAGTGGCTTTACGATTGATTGTCGATAGAGAGCAATCTATTCATGACTTTAAAATCACAAAGCATTTTGGTGTTACCGCAAATTTTGAAACCGATGGTATCGCATGGCAAGCCAAATGGAAAACAAAAGACTTAGTTAGTGAGGACAATCCTTATATCCTTGACAAAAGGATTGCCGAAAAAGTCCAGCAAGCGGCAAAAGAAGGCTTAATCCTTATTGACTTTGAAGAAAAAGAACAATCGCGTAAAGCACCTGCACCGCTTATCACTTCAACTTTACAACAAGCAGCAGCGAATAAACTTAATATGAGCGTTGGCGATACCATGAAAGCTGCACAGAAACTGTTTGAAGCCGGTTTAATCACTTATATGCGCACAGATAATCCGAATTTATCTGATGATGCCATTGCTGCAATCAAAATCTTTATGACTTCTGTCAATCAAGAGGAACATCTATCTGATAAACCGAATACATGGAAAGCCAAAGACGGCGCACAAGAAGCCCATGAAGCGATTAGACCGACTGATTTTAAGGTAAGAGAAGCGACTAATCTTGGCGATGAGGCAGCCAATCGACTATATAAAGTCATTTGGCGTGCTGCAATTGCTTCTCAAATGAAGCCTGCGCGTTATAAAGTGAGAACCGCGACACTAAAAACGCTTAAAGAAATAGATCTTCATTCAGAAACATACGCTAGCTTTGATGCCTCCTCAAAAACCCTCAATGCCATTCAAGCGTATGCACTCTTTGAAGCCAAAGGCAGTGAAAGAATCTATGCTGGTTGGCAAATGCTCATGCAAGATGACTACACTAATGAAGATAGTGAAACAGCAGAAACACTACCCATGCTATCTAAAAACGAAACTTATCATCCGAATGATACACAAGTCATTGAACTAGAGACCAGACCGCCTAAAAGATATTCGGAAACATCACTGGTAAAAGCACTAGAAAAAGAAAGTATTGGCAGACCTTCGACTTATGCTTCTATCATTGAGACATTAAAAAAACGTGAATACGTTATCTTACAGAAAAAAGTTTTTACCCCAACGGAGCTTGGGGTAAAAATCGTCAAAGCACTTATTAACCGCTTTGATATGATGGAACTGGCATACACAGCTCAAATGGAAGAACAGCTAGATGCCATTGCGCATGGAAGCGCAACTTATCTTGAAGTAGTAAGTCATTATGACAATGAATTAGAAAAACAGCTAAAAAGCTTTCAACAATCGACTATCTCAGGATTAAGCATTGAAACAGCGCAACATACTTGCCCTAAATGTAAAACAGGCAATCTAAAACGGCTGAAAGGGAAAAATGGAGCTTTTTGGGCTTGCTCGAATTATGATAGTGGAAAAGGATGCGCTTATACTGCGCCTGATAACAAAGGGAAACCCGAAGAGAGACAAAAATGTCCAAAATGTAAAGATGGATTTTTAGTCAAACGTCCTTCAAAAAAGAAGCCAAACAAATTTTGGTATGGATGTGATCAGTATCCGCAATGCGACTATAAATCTTTTGATTGAATCTTATTTCAAATAAAAATCATTTAGTTGCAAAATTATGATAATTTTGTCATTATTGAAACTTTTAATGGCTAAATTTAAATGATAAGGAACTATTGATGAAAAAAATCTTAGTTATGAGTTTGACGTGCGCTCTTGTATTACAGGGATGTGGGGAAGATAGTCCTAAAAATGAAGAAAGCAAAGAAGAAA
>NZ_LWHB01000115.1 GCF_001889065.1 Suttonella ornithocola
TATGGATGTGATCAGTATCCGCAATGCGACTATAAATCTTTTGATTGAATCTTATTTCAAATAAAAATCATTTAGTTGCAAAATTATGATAATTTTGTCATTATTGAAACTTTTAATGGCTAAATTTAAATGATAAGGAACTATTGATGAAAAAAATCTTAGTTATGAGTTTGACGTGCGCTCTTGTATTACAGGGATGTGGGGAAGATAGTCCTAAAAATGAAGAAAGCAAAGAAGAAAAGAAGGTTGCTGAAAAAACTATCGTTAAAGATGCAAAATACTATAGCGAGAATGTTAGTGAATTGCAGCCGTTATTAGAAGAATGTCAAAATAAACTTCAAGCTGCGAAAACTTTAGAAGCACTTAAACCTCTTCAAAAAGATGAAACTTGTAAAATAGCTTATACCGCCAAACTTGCCATTGAATTAGGTAGTCTTGATAAAGCTGTTATTCGACAAGTTGATGGTTCAGTATGGAAAACAAGGGTAGTTGATAGAGCACTTCAAGTATTTCCATCAAAATCTCGTAGCAAGTCTAATAATGAAGACTCCAAAGAAGCTAAATTAAGCCTTTCAGATTTTATGAAAGAATATAAAGAAGAATGAATTGGTTCAGAAAACTAATGAAAAATCTAGTTAAAAAAAGCACCAACAAAATAACTCATTTTACCTAACACTCTGAAATTATTATAATTTGGATAATTTGGATTCATGGTCATTAAATAAGTTTGCCCTCTCTCTCGAATAAATTTAGCAAAAACGCCAAAATTTTCTACCTGAGCGAACACAAAACTTCCATTTTCAATCTCTACATTCTCTACATTTGAATCCAACTTCTCAAAAATGATGATTAAACCTGAAGGAAAAGATTCCCTCAGGTTTAATATATTCAACATACTTTCATTTTCTAGCTCAATAGCAAAAGGCTCATTAAGATTCTTCCATACTGGAATCATTCTCCTGCTCTCATAATCTGCTTGTTCTTTATCTGCTTTAATGAATTCCCCAGCTGTATAAATAGGAATAATATAATCTAATCTTTCATAGTTATTTCCCAGCAGTAAGTAGTCTATAGATATTCCCCAACGTTGCCCCAACAGAGCTAGTTGTTCCGCTCTTGGGCACCCTTTCTCTAGATCAAACCAATCTTTCGCGGTTTGGACACTTACGCCTACTTCCTTTGCTAGCGTTGTATATAACCCTCTGCCTACATCAATTCCTTGATTAGAAAGCGCTGTTTTAAGCCTATCTACAAATTGTTGCTTTTCTATATTTGCCATGATTTTCAACTTTTATTTAATTTTGTTCAAAACACTATTTTACATATAAAAAAAGTCATCCTCATCTTTACAATATAAATTGATTAAATTACCATATAAATATCAAGTTATGTTTGAGTTTTTAGGCTGTCCTATCGTTGTCCCTCCTGAGCAGATGAGCGCCATTGTGCGCACCGAAAGCTCAGCCAATCCTTATGCCATAGGGATAGTTGGTCATTATTTATCAAGACAACCATCTAACGAAAACGAAGCTCTTGCTGTTGTTACAGCTCTGAAAGATGGGGACTATAACTATAGCGTTGGTCTTTCCCAAATCAACAAAATCAATTTTTATAGATATTTATCCTTTTCAAAGTTATTTGATAAATGCAGCAATTTATTGGCAGGTTCGAAAATACTAAAAGCTTGCTATGAACGGCTAAAAGACTGGGGGCAAGCATATAGTTGTTATTACAGTGGCGATAGTATCACTGGCTTCAAGCATGGTTATGTTGCAAAAGTAAAACAGAATTACACAAAGCCTATCTTACAAGTAGTCGCGATACCAAGCGCATCTTCTGCTCCTATTAAATTAATTTCTAGAAAAAATAAGAATTCCAATGATGAATCATTGGTTAAACCTCCTTCGTTAAAACAGCGAAGACTTAATGCTTCTCTCTCTTCTATCGATTCATAAATAAGAGGTTTAAATGAGTATACAAACATTAGACTCAGATCAATCAATTAGTCAAGTGGCTGACCAAAATACGGAAGTTTGTAATATAGTGCAATCATCTAAAACCCAACCCAATCCAAAGCAGATAAAAGAATAAAGTATCAATACAATCCATCCGCCATTCTTTGCGGATTTGCTTAATCCAAGCCCACATCTTTTCAATGGGATTTAAGTCTGGACTATAAGGGGGTAACCAAACTATCTCATGCCCATGCTCTTCAATGATTGCTTGAATATCACTGCGTTTATGAAAAGCGGCATTGTCC
>NZ_LWHB01000116.1 GCF_001889065.1 Suttonella ornithocola
TGAGGGCTTACGCTCAGTAAAGCCTTTAGGATGGGGATTTTTAATCCAGCTATAGACGGTGAATTTGCTGATCTTGTAGCGCTTTGCAACAGCGCGCCAAGTTTCTCCATTAGCAATATCGTTAAGAATTTTCTGTCGGAATTGGCGGCAGTAGGTCATAGGATATGCTCAGTTTGTTTTTGATAATTCTACTACAAGTTGCTCTTTATATCTGCTTTGGATAGATTGGATTATAAGTGATTTGACTATAGTGTTAAGATAGATGAATAAAGTAAGTACACATACTTTACTGGAATAACCATCTAATTTCTGTAACTCTTTTATTGGTCTTTGACTATAGCGATGCTCTCATTAAAGCGTCTCCTATCATCTTGATTAGCTTTTGGATGCCTTAGTGTTTTTTTATAGCTAATACCAAGTTTCTTCAATGCTTTGTGAATAGCTGTCTGTGAGCAATGAAAACGCTGGGCATGCTCATGTTGATAAGCATCTGGATAGTACTCTACACTAGCCATTAGGGCTTTGAGGTCAATTTTGCAAGGATAAGAAGTTCTTGTTCTTTTAGTAGGCTAAAGGCAATCACGCATTTTCCACTTCTGAACAGTAGGGAAATGGATACCAAAGTTATTGACTACCTGACGAACCGAATAGCCTTCTGCTAGTTTTGCGATTACTTTTTTCCTGAGTTCTAATGAATAGAGACGCATATGAGTAAAGGTGTGTAAATCTATAGGGTATGTTATATCTAGTTTTTTAGCTGTATAAGGTTTTGCTCATACGATATTCGTTTGGTTTTTTAGTTGCGCATAAATCGGGCAATTTGGTTGATGTGCACCTTCTAGGTAACCACAGCTCATCAGAAATTCGTTGACAATTTGTTTGCCTACAAATTTAAAGTGCTTTTTAAAGAGTTTAATCCATTCGGGTAGAGTGCGCGGATGGTGCGCATCTAGCCATTGTTTAAAGGAGCCATATTCGGCTTGTATTTTTAGAATTTGTTGCGCGTTGTAGATGGCTGCTTGAATTTTTAAGCGGTTACGGATGATGCCGCTATCAGAAAGAAGATGCTGTATATCGGTTTCATCGTAGGCGGCAACGGTTGCGATATCAAATTGGCGATAAGCGGCAAAGAAATTTGGTTGTTTTTTGAGAATCAGTGTCCAGCTTAGTCCGGCTTGGTTAATTTCTAAGATGAGTCGTGAAAATAGAAGGCGGTCATCTGTAATCGGAAAGCCGTAGTGATGGTCGTGATAGTCACGGTTAAGCGTGTCTTCTGGATGGCTATGAACGTAATCGCAATAGGTTTGGCTCATGATGAGAGATGATGTGCTATAGGGGAGGTGTTGGTGACTTCTATGCTATGGCGAATAGCAGGTAATAGGTTGGTGATTCTTATCAGCGGATGAATGAGAATGGCTGTTTCTCCATGGTCGTTTGGAATAAGGGTTTCTTTTAAGGTTTTGCTTTCATGCAATACGCTTTCTTCGGTTTGCGCTGAAAAGTTAGTAAGCGTGGTTTGTATGTGTGCAGCAGCTTGGAAAAAGGGTTGTAAACTGGGCTGTTCAGGATCACGAATACAACCTCGATAAACCGCAAGCGTTGATAAACTAGAAACTAATCGGTAGTTGAGCTGCACCAGTTGAGCACGTTGCCGACGCACTTCAGCATCGTCTGAGCTAGGAAGTTCGTTGACTAGTCCGGCTAAAGCAGCGGCATTTTCGTGGACGCGACGTCGAGTGGCGCGATAGGTGATATCGTCTTTGTTGCCTCTTTGAAGTTGCTCGATAATTAAGGCAAGGTAAGCAGCGTTTTCTTTGAGTGCCGTTGCCGCCGTTTTTTTGATGTTGATATAGTCTTTATCTGGCCATAAAAAGCTAACGACAACCCATGCAATAGCTGCTCCCAAAATGGTATCTGCCATTCGCGCTAAGATAGCGCCAGAAGTATCCATACCAATCATGGCAAAGCCAGCAAAGACTTGAATGGTAATGAAAAAGGTGGAAAAACCGTAGCTGCGTGCACGGAAGAAGAAAAATAAGGTATTTGCAGCAACCAATAAGGTGAGTAAAGTAATGGTATTGGGTGCAAGAATGGGTAATAAGCTGCCGACAATAACACCAGATAAGGTGCCTACTATCCTTTGAATCAGGCGCGCTTGGGTGGCATTACGGTTAGGTTGGCAAACCAGTAAGGCGGTTAATAAAATCCAGTAGCCTAAATGAATATGCAAGCTTTCAATAATGACGCCGCAAATTAAGGTAATCAATGCCATTCGTGTTGCATGGCGGAAGTAAATGGAATTTTTATTGAGGTTGGCTTTTAAGCGCTCAGGAATTTCTCGCCAATGCGTAATATTGGCATTTGCAAGTGTTGGGTCGGCAATGCCAGTCGGGTTAGGGGTTCCTAATCTAGAAAGCTGGCGATTGATGTTTTCAAGATTAGCAATTAAGCGATGAATTTCATCTTCATTGCTTAGAGTATGTGCTTGTTGGTAGCGTTGCCATGCTGTAACGAGTCCTTGATAAGCGCGATCTAAAACGGCTGGGGAAGCGTAAGGCATTTCATTGTTTAGTGCTTGCGCATATTCTCGGCAGGCTCGACCTTGTAGGTTAATAAGACGCTCAATGCGAAAGATAACATCACTATTTTCTAACTCATTAATAAGCTCACGATAATCAATGTGCGATGCGCTAATACGTTCATGAATATCTTGAGCGATAAAGAAATCATTTAATTGAATAGCAATGCGAGTACTGATTTGTGTGCCAGCTAAACGATGAAAAAGCGCATCTCTGGTTGCATTGAAAGCTTCTGTAACCGCGCGCGTACGAATGGCTAATTCGTATTCGGCTTGATCTAGGTCATCTCTTTCATCAGGCGCAAAAAAGCGCGCTTTTCCTTGAACGTAATCGGCTAATGCAGCATAAGCACGAGACAGGTTTTCTTGTACGGGACGGTTAGGCGCTAATAAATGAAAAAGTAGTGACTGACTTTGCATGATAAGGGTTCCCAAAACCAGCATGAATGGGTTTTCATACCAAGCTAGACTTGGCTGATAAGTCAGTAAAATATAAATTGCAACAATTAATGTACAAAAAGCGATGGTTCGATTGCGTGCATCCACAGCACCAAGCATGGTCATGCTAAAAGCTAAGGCTGTCATCACAATCGTGATGGCAATAGGGTTATGTTGAGCAAGTTGTGCCGCAATCGCTGAAAGCGCAAATAAGGCTAGAATAATGACTAAATTTTTTATGCGCCCACTGGTATGGCTATCCATATCAACCAATCCGCCCGCGGTTACACCAAGCATCAAGGCGATTGCCGAAGCGCGTAAATTAAAAAAAGTAATAATCAGCGCAGCAATGGTAAAAGCCGTAAAAATAGGGAGAATTTCTAAAACAGAAGTACTAAGGCGAAAGGGCTTTTTCATAGATGGATTAGATTTGCATTGATAGTGGCTATTATATCTCTGCTTCAGACAGTTGTCGTATTCATTTGATGTTAATAAGTTTTAGATAAAATTTTACATTAAAATGATAAAATCACTTGGAGAATAAATCTCTTTTTTAGTTGAATCTGTATTTATCATGGCAGATAATTTATTAAGTGAATTAGAAGATAAATGATGAAAAATAGACATGATCATCAAGCAACTTTTGATTTAAATTATCAGCCTATTTAAGAAAGCAATGCCCATGCAAGAAGAGCAACAACGAGAAATTACTCGACTTTGTGCGCGAACCGCCTTGTTATTGTTGAGTAATGGCGCTGAAAGCGCATTAGTGGTGGGAATGACTACCCGATTAGGATTAGCTTTAGGTGCACAGCAAGTGGAATGTACTTTAACCGTTAATGCTATTGTCCTGACGGTGATTGTCGATGGTTATTGCTTAACAACCGCACGACGATTAGGCAGTATGGGAATAAATATGACGATTGTAACGGCAGTGCAACGAACTGTTTTATCCGCGGAAGCAGGGCGTTTAGATTGTCAACAAGTACACAAATTGTTAGATAAGGTGCCACAATCGCGTTATCCTGCCTATTTAACGGTTTCAATGGTGGCACTAAGCTGTGCTTGCTTTGCGCGTCTTTCTGGTGCGGATATATTGAGTTGCACCATTACCTTTTTAGCTGCTTTTTTTGGCATGATTGTTCGCGTTAAACTTGAGAAAAAGCATCTTAACGCTTTAATGACCTTTTCAGCGACCGCTTTTGTGGCAACCTTATTGGCTGGCTTTTTCCAACGCTTAGGATGGAGTCATACGCCACAAACGATGATGGCTGCGGCTGTTTTAATGCTTGTTCCAGGATTTCCGTTGATTAACTCTTTATCCGATGGCTTAAAGGGGTATATGAATATGGGTGTTGGGCGCTGGATGTGGGCTACGGTTTTAACTTTAGCAGCGTGCTTAGGTATTATTTTTGCCTTATTGGTTTTGGGGCTAGATGCTAAAGAGGTGTTGCTATGATAGCGGTAGTTAAAGAAATTATCTCGTTAATTCAAGATATGTTACTTGCTGCTCTACCAGCAGTAGGATTTGCGATTTTATTTAATGTACCTAAACCTGCGTTGCGGTATTGCGCCATTCTAGGCGCTTTAGGGCATGGAACAAGAACATTTTTAGTCTGGTTTGGATTACCTTTGGTTTTCAGTACTTTTTTTGCCGCCGCATTGATTGGGTTTTTAGGGGTAAGACTGGGGCGTCGATATCGAGCGCATCCAAAAGTCTTTACCGTTGCGGCAATTATTCCAATGATTCCGGGCGTATATGCTTACAAAGCGATGTTAGCTTTATTGGATATTCAAAAAAGTGGTTTCTCAGAAATGTTATTTGCGCATTTAATCGAAAATTTTGTGCAGACAGGATTTTTATTATCTGCGTTGGTATTTGGCTTAGCACTACCGGGATTATTGTTTTACCGTAATCGCCCGGTGGTGTGAAGTTAAAGCTAGATCAATTTTATGAGATAATTTGTCATTTATATAATGCTTTTAAAGTGTATGGGTACAAAATTCTATTTACTACTTTTATCTTTATTATTCAAACTTAAATATGCCTTGGATGAGAAAATAAATTTCTAGTCGTTATATCTGGTCTCATAATGATGAAATCAGATAATAATTTTTATTTTAATTTAAAAGGAGTTTAAATGATACGACGTTCATTTTTATTGATGTTTTTTATTGCAATTAATGCAATTGCACAAAATTATATTGTCGCAGCAGATCCTTCTTATCCCCCTTTTCAATTTACAGATGGAAAAGGAGAAATTATTGGCTTTGAAGTTGATTTATTAAAATTGATTGCAAAGCATGAAAATATTGAACTGACATTTATTCAAAAACAGCGTAGCTTACTGGAAGAGACACTCAATAGTGGTAAAGCAGATATTTTTTCGTCTGCCTATGGCTTAACAGATTGGCGTAAAAAAATTGTCGATATGAGTGAGCCGTTTTTAGATTTCGGCGATACGGTTATCGTGATGAATGATTCTAAGAATCAAAATATCAAATTGCCCGAAGACTTGAAAGGTAAAATTTTCTCTACTAACCCTGGTGCCCCAACAGCTAAAAAAATATCAGCTGAACTTTCTGGCTCAGAAGAACTTCACAAAGAATATCCAACCTTTTTTCTAGCATTACGAGAAGTTTGGCGTGGAGAAGTAGATGCGATGGTTGCTAATGATAGAGATTTGCAATATTTTGCTAAAAATATCCTCAGTTTAAGATTCGTTTAATTCATTTAAATGATAATCGCTACTTTTTTGGCTTTGCGGTTCGTAAAGGTCGTGATGATGGATTGTTAGATAAACTAAATGGGGGCTTAGAGAAAGCGAAAAAAGATGGTAGCTATCAGGCATTAGTTCAGCGATGGTTTGGTGTAAATTCTTGATCGAATTTAATTATATAGTTGGGCTCCCGAAGATAGTAGACTGTTTTGAAAGTAGATGTTGAGTTAACGTTGTATGTATTTTTTGGGAAGTTGACTATAACTGAATGGGTTTAGCTTGCATACAAACTGACGAACCATAGACAGCCAACCTCAGTACGGAAAAACGAGCTAACTCTGTATGCGAGTTAAAGATATTTAGCGATATAATTTATTTATAATTATATCGCTAAGTTGATTAAAATAAAAAAGCCCACAACTTGTGGGCTTTTAATAATTAAGTATGAATTTAGTGTTTTTCGTACTCAACTTCGTACTCAATTTTGTCGCTTAACCATGATTTTTCGATATCTACTTCAATAGTCTCGCGAATATCACCAGTTTTTTTCTCATAAACTAATTTAGCATCGTCATCTTTGTCTAGCGATTCTTTGACAACGCTATAGCCAGCGTCTTTAAGTGCTTTTTGTACTTGCATTGCTAATTCTTTAACATTCCCGTTAGGTAGCTTCCCTTCAATTTGAATTTCTTCGCCACCATCATCGCGGTCAACATTTACTTTTTGTAGATTAGCAGGTACGAAAACACCTGCGGGTAAATTTTCTATTGTAGTTTCAATTTCTGCTAATTTTCCCTTAATTTCAGCAACCTTAGCTTGCGCTTCTTTAAGCTCTTCACGAAGTTCTGCGCGATCGTCTGCAACAGCGTGTAAGCTAACAGCAGCAACTAAAGCAATCGCAGAATGTTTCAGTAATGACATATTTTCTCCTTAATTGAATAATTAAATCACTTTGAAAGTTATATTGATTATAACAGTTAAATGTTTAAATTATATGGATAAAAGACTTAGAAATGGTAATTTTAGAGAAAATATGTTTTAGTTTTTTGTATGAATTTATAGTTTTTTATCTATAAAATAGAATGTCATTTTTTATTGATAGAAATGCTAGATAATACTTATAAGATGCTCTGTTTTTTAGCTGATTACCTTATAGCAGGGCGCCTAAAAATGCATACGGTACTTATGGATAGTAGACTGTTTTTAAAGTGGCTATTGAGTTAGCATTGTATGCATTTTTTGGGAAGTTGCTAAATATTGAGCAGGTACAATTAGGATTTAAGATAAAAATGCTTCTATATTTTCAACACCAAGTAAGGTTAAAATCCATTTTCCCAAACGTTGCCAGCTTTCTTCGGGGGTTTGTTGATGTTCTATCACCAAAAACATGCCAGATAGCACGGTTCCTCCTATGAGTCCAAGCATTGCCGGAATATCCGCCTCTGAAATTAAAAAATCTCCGCTTTTAATCCCGTTGCGCAATTCATCACCAAGTGCATGAAGGCCATGATTCAATTCATCCGGCATTGCAGGATGATAAGCAAAATTGCAGAGAAATCTTGCCCAGTCAGGTTCATCAGCAGCGCGTTCTAGATAAAGCTTTAGCCCTGTCGCTATTCTTTGTGAAGGCTGATGAATATCTGATAGCGATTGAAGAACTTGTTCAGCCATTTCTTGGCGTAGGCGTGTGCAAATATCAGGAAATAGCGTATCTGGGTGGAGATGATTGTTATAAACAGTTGCACGTGTAATGCCTGCTGTATTAGCTAATTCGCTTACAGTAATGCTAGAAGAGCCATGTTCTGCAAACCATTTAATGGCGGCATCGAGAATACGTTGTTGAGAAGGATTGATATTTGTCATAAGTTGTTAAAAAGGTTAATTGACCAAGATTATACAGATGCGTATAGTTCGTGAATATTATCTTATTTAATATTACTTGTTCTATGAAAAAATATCTGCCTATTTTAATGATTGCCGCGATATCGGCTGTAGGCTTTGCTTGGTGGCGCAATACGCAATTAGTGCTAGAGCAAGAAAAAGGCATTGCTGAAGGCAACGGAAGGATTGAGCTAACACGCTATGATATTGCAACTTTACGCGCCGGACGTGTGCTGGAAGTCCCGGTTTCTGAAGGCGATACCGTGGACGCGGGTACGGTATTAGCGCGTCTATCCTCAGATGAAGCAGAAGCCAAACTGGCAGCTGCAAAAGCAGCGAGAAATCGGGCATTAAGTGCGGTAGCGCGTGCAAAAGGTGCGCAAGCGCGGGCAGAGGGGGCAAAAAGCCGTGCGGGCGGAATGGTGCATCAAGCAGAAGCAGAAATTGCCACGCAGGAAGCGCAGCTAGCCATTGCGCAAGAGGATTTAAAAAATGCGCGACAGTTACGCAAGCAAAACCTGATCTCCGCTTCCGAACTCACACAACGGCAAAAAGCCTATGATGCACGACAGGCTGCAGTAAATGCCGCAAAAGCAGCGCAAATGCAAGCTAAAGCAGGGGCAGCAGAAGCAGATGCCGCCATTGCCGAAGCTCGTGCCGGTGTGGAAGAAGCACAGGCGGCGGTGGCGCAGGCAGAAGCGGAAATAAAAGTCATTGAAAGCGTGATAGCGGATTTAACCGTGACCGCGCTACGCGCCGGACGGGTGAAATATACTGTCGCCGGTGTGGGCAATGTAGTCGCCGCGGGTAGCGTCATTACCACGATTGTTGACCCGGCGGATGTGTCAATGGATATTTTCCTGCCCACGCCGCAAGTCGCTAGAATCGCGTTAAATGCAGAAGCGCGTTTAGTGATTGATGGTATTGATGCCGTATTCCCTGCGAGCGTGAGCTATGTCGCTGACCGCGCACAGTTCACTCCGAAATATGTGGAAACGAAAAGCGAGCGCGCGTCTATGATGTATCGCGTTACGCTGAAAATGACGCGCGAAGCCAGTCAGAAATCTGCCGAGTTTTTAAAAGGTGGTATGAGCGCAGTGGGCTATGTGCGCACCGATCCGAACGCAGCATGGCCTGCGTCATTAGCGGTAAGGTTGCCGGCTGATGAAATTCCTTCAAAAACTGCAACAACCCAATAATGACCGCAGAATAGCGGTCGCTTTTTAATTGTTAAGAAATTGGCGTGAAGACTCTAAAGCGTTGTCGCACAGGCATATCTTGCGTACATAAATCCAGCATTGCCATGACGTAATCGGCATAGCTGATGTGGCTAATACCGTTGGAGACCTTTGAAAAAAACATAAAATAGAGAAATTTCAATTTTTCAAATTTTGAAAATATATTAAAATCATATGGTTAATTTTTCTACTAGTAGCAAAAATTCGTGTAAAACGGAATTTTGCAAAGGTCTCATTTTGAAAACATCATCCTATCGACAAGTACGGTATGTATTTTTTAGGAGCCTGCTATAGTAGGGATTTTGTTTGAAGTACGAACAAAAATGTATAGTAGTAACTAAAAGTATCCTTTTTTATTTTTCAAGTAATTGTGAGCGAGGAAAATTTAAAAAAATTGCTTGCTTGTTCTGTTGAAGTGGCACTGTTGTTTCTTGCCAATAAATGGCAGATGCTGATTTTGCGGGATTTACTGGCGGGTAGTCGTCGTAGCAGCGATTTAAAACGTGCTGTCGGCAAGATTTCGCAAAAAGTGCTAACAGCAAATTTACGACTAATGGAAATGCACGGTTTGTTAGCGCGAATGGTATTTGCTGAAATGCCACTGCGCGTGGAATATACTCTGACCGATTTGGGCAGAACGCTTGAACCGGTATTACAACAATTAGCCGCTTGGGGTGAGCATTATCGTGAACTTAGCTGTCATAAAACAGAGTCAGCAATAGAATATGCGGATGATAATTCCTAATAACTATCCGTTTATTAAATAGCTTTATTTATAAAGGAGAAACCATGTCGGCAAGCAGTAAACCTATCCATGAAAAAACATCCGCCGTCTGTATGGAGGGCGTGCAGCACTGCTACGGCAAAATCATTGCGCTCAAAGGCATTGATTTAACGCTACCCAAAGGGAAAACCATTGGCTTGGTCGGACCTGATGGCGTGGGAAAATCCACCTTATTATCCTTGCTTGCTGGCGTAAAAATATTGCAAACAGGTACGATTAACGTGCTGGGGCGAAATGTAGCGGAGAAAAAAGCGCGTGATGCGTTATCCCGACACGTCGCGTTCATGCCTCAGGGTTTGGGGTATAACCTCTATCCCACCTTATCTATTTATGAGAATATCGACTTTCATGCGCGATTATTTTCGATTTCTGCGGAAGTTCGCGAAACACGCATTCAGCGTTTGCTAACGGCAACGGGATTAAATCCATTCCAAAACCGCGCAGCAGGTAAGCTGTCTGGCGGGATGAAGCAAAAATTGAGCTTGTGTTGCGCGCTTGTCCATGAGCCAGAATTATTGATTTTAGATGAGCCAACGACAGGCGTTGACCCGCTTTCGCGCCGACAGTTTTGGCAATTAGTGACAGATTTGCGCGCGGAACGTCCTGAAATGACCGTGATTGTCGCGACCGCCTACATTGATGAAGCCGAACAGTTTGAGCATTTTTTGGCGATGAATGACGGCGAACTGCTCGCCAATGCGCCCACCGACGAGATATTGGCGCAATACGGCGATTTAGAAAACGCCTACAATGCCATTCTGCCTGAAGACAAACGCGGCAATCCGCACCTAGAAATCCCGCCATTTCAGCAAGAAAACGGCGCAAAACCAGCAATGGAAGCGCATCATTTAACGAAGCGTTTCGGCGACTTTACGGCGGTGGATGATGTCAGCTTCACCATAGAAAAAGGCGAAATCTTTGGTTTTCTTGGCTCTAACGGCTGCGGCAAATCCACCACGATGAAAATGCTCACCGGTTTACTCGCGCCCACAGAAGGTAATGCGGAAATTTTAGGGGCAACGGTAGAAGCAGGCAGCATTGAAACGCGAATGCGCGTAGGCTATATGTCGCAAGCATTTTCACTTTATGAAGAAATCAGCGTGCGCAAAAACTTAGAAATGCACGCGACGCTTTATCGCTTAAATGGTAAAGCAGGCAAAACCGCCGTAGAAGATGCGATTAAACGCTATGATTTATCTACGGTTGCAGACGCATTACCGCGTGATTTATCTCTAGGCATACGCCAACGCTTGCAGCTTGCTGCCGCCTGCCTGCACCACCCTGAAATTCTAATATTAGATGAACCCACCTCAGGCGTTGACCCCGCCGCCCGTGACCACTTTTGGGAAGAACTGATACGGCTTTCGCGAGAAGAACGCGTTACGATTTTCGTATCCACGCATTTTATGAGCGAAGCCGCACGCTGCGACCGCATTTCCTTTATGCACCGTGGAAAAGTGTTGGATATGGGTACACCCGAAACGCTACGCAAAAAACAACACGCCGACACCCTAGAAGAAGCCTTTATCTGCTATTTGGAAGCCAATCAGGATGACGAAACGCCACAAATAGCCAGTGCAAAAATTGACCCGAGTTCCACCGATACAGACACGACTACCTGTGCAGCCGCCTCATCCACAACGACCAACCACACCACCACCGCACATACAGAAACCTCATCCGCCACTGACCGCAATAACATCTCAACCGCACAAATAAAAAATGCAATCACAACCACCGTCACGACCGCCACACACCCCGCGCGTCAACGCGGCATTCGCGCGTGGTTGGCATTGCTTTTTACCTTTTCTCGCCGCGAAGCCAAAGAGCTGTTACGCGACCCTGTGCGCCTGTTATTCGCGCTGTTTGGACCTTTAGTCATCATGGCGACCGCCGCTACCGCGATTTCTTTCGACATCAAAGATATCCGCTACAGCATTTTTGACCAAGACCACAGCATCGAAAGCCGCACATTCGCCGCTTACTTTCGCGGTTCGCCGTATTTTAGCGAACAAACCGCTGTTCACAGTCCGCAACAAGCCGAAAACGCACTCAAAGAAGGAAAAGTATCGCTGGTCATCGCCTTTCCGCCGAATTTTGGGCGACAGTTGATGCGTGGTGAACATCCTGAAATCGACTTTGCCGTTGACGGCGCTGAACCGTTTTTTGCAGAAAACATCAAAGGCATGATTTTAGGCATCGTGCAGGAATACGGCGAACAAACACTTCGCGCTAAAGGCTATGGCGGCAACCTCGAACCCGCCGTGCGCATCATACCGCGCTTTGCCTATAATCAGGATTTTAAAAGTATCTACGCCATTACCCCCGGCGTGATTATGCTCGCGCTTATGCTCATTCCTGTGATGATGACCACGCTCGGCATCGTGCGCGAAAAAGAAATTGGCTCCATTAGCAATCTCTACACCTCGCCGGCAAGCGTTCTACAATTCCTCATCGGCAAACAACTGCCCTATGTTCTCACCGCATTGCTGAGTTATCTCTTGCTCATCTTTTTTGCGATTGTCGTCTTAGGCGTGCCGATTACTGGCAGTTTTTGGGCAATGACTTTCGGCGCGCTCTTACTCATTTTGGCGGTAACTGGCTTCGGGCTACTTGTTTCCAGTGTTTTATCCTCACAAGTCGCCGCAATGGCAGCCGCCGCAATCTTAACCGTTATTCCTGCGGTGAATTTTTCAGGGATGCTTTATCCTGTTTCCACCATTACCGGATTTAACGCCATTTTGGCAAAAATCTTTCCCGCTGCGCACTATCAAGCGATTAGCTTAGGTGCTTTCACCAAAGGACAAGGATTTAATCAATTTATCCCCGCCTACTTAGCCCTCGCTGCCTATGCGCTCGTCTGTATCACGCTGGCTTCTTTGTTATTGAAAAAACAAGAAAAATGATGTTTCAATTCACAGAGCTATACATAAAGCATTGCGCGATGAATTGCCCTGCTTCAGAAGGGATTGTCCTTGCCAAAGTAAAAACATTTAACCGTCGTGAACGAGAATGACATAGTTTTAAGCATTTAGAGATTGTGATGGACAACTTTTCCGCCGATGCACTCTACCGCGCTGAGAAAAGCACTCCAAAAAATAGCAAGCGGCGCTTTTTAACTGCTCACTCAAGCCATAGAAAAATCCTCTTCTTGGCATTCCTCTACTCCAATAACTGCTAAAGAGAGTTTAGCAAGATTAAAAACAGTTTGGCATTCATTGTCTTCTTCTGAAAAAAAAGAGCGACGTAAAGCCTATAAGTGCGCTAAAAAATTTTGCAAAGGTCTCAAATAATTTTTTTGGAAAGGGGTATTTGATGAAATCTTTAGCATTATGGAATGCCATTCATCCAAATAAGCAATGGCAGGAATGGTTAAATAAAACCGGCAATGACGGCAAGTTATTGGATACTGCTGATTGTGTAAGTTTTATTAATAAAGAAAATAAGAAAGCGGTCAAAATCATTTATGAACCTAAGGGAAAATTTGATTTTGAATATTGGCTAAGTGATTTGATCGCGGTGAAAACAAGATAGAAGTTTTAAATATTGTTTTTAGTCATCTTGAAAAAGCAAAATCGGAATTGCCAACGCTGTTATCGCGCTTTGTTGCCTCGCTTTCCCCGCTTTAGAAGCTAAAGTATTGATTTCATGCTTAAGGCTTGCCATGATCGGCTACTTTGTTGATTAGCTCAATTCCAGAGGATTTTTGAATTTCTTGTTGTTTTTATTGGGATTATTGTTCGCAGCGGGTGGTATTGCGGTTATTGTTTGGGTCAAGCGG
Organism: Suttonella ornithocola; assembly: GCF_001889065.1. Classification (GTDB taxonomy): domain Bacteria; phylum Pseudomonadota; class Gammaproteobacteria; order Cardiobacteriales; family Cardiobacteriaceae; genus Suttonella_A; species Suttonella_A ornithocola. The sequence continues at coordinate 13,421 of NZ_LWHB01000116.1, forward strand.
CGCAATCCTACCGGCATGGAAAAATTCAACAGTTTCAAAAGCATGGCAACGGCAAAAACTTTGGAATTTTTTGCTTATTTCGTCGCCATTTTGTTATAGTCAAATCACTTATAATCCAATCTATCCAAAGCAGATATAAAGAACAACTTGTAGTAGAATTATCAAAAACAAACTGAGTATATCCTATGACCTACTGCCGCCAATTCCGACAAAAAATTCTTAACGATATTGCTAATGGAGAAACTTGGCGCGCTGTTGCAAAGCGCTACAAGATCAGCAAATTCACCGTCTATAGCTG
>NZ_LWHB01000117.1 GCF_001889065.1 Suttonella ornithocola
TTTTTAATCCAGCTATAGACGGTGAATTTGCTGATCTTGTAGCGCTTTGCAACAGCGCGCCAAGTTTCTCCATTAGCAATATCGTTAAGAATTTTCTGTCGGAATTGGCGGCAGTAGGTCATAGGATATGCTCAGTTTATTTTTGATAATTCTACTACAAGTTGTTCTTTATATCTGCTTTGGATGGATTGGATTATAAGTGATTTGACTATATATGCGACACATACTTTTGTTCCTCCAACACCGGGTCCTATCGCAGCAGCAGGTAATTTAGGTCTTGAAAACAATCTTGGCTTAGTCATTATGATAGGGTTGGGCATTAGTATCGTTCCAATTCTTTGTGGTTGGTTTTGGGCAAATCGTTTTATCAATGTTCAACCAGATGGTGGCGATAAGATTGCCGAACGGCTTCAATCAGAAAGTGAAGCAGCTGCTGAAAAAAGATTGGCGTATGGTGAATTACCCTTACCAGCAATGGCATTTATGCCCATTATTGTGCCAATTTTATTACTTTGCTTAGGCTCGATTGCCACTTTCCCTTCTCATCCACTAGGAGAAGGGTTTTTATTTCAATTGCTTGCTTTTTTAGGTAAGCCTTTAAATGCTTTACTTATTGGTATGCTGCTATCTTTCCTATTATTCAAGGGTAAGGAGAAAGGAAGCAGAGTGAGCAAAGCCATTAGTGAAGGTTTAACAGTTTCTGCTCCTATTTTGTTAATTACGGGTGCAGGTGGCGCTTTTGGTGCAGTATTAAAAGCCACTTCTATTGGTGAATATCTTGGACAAACGCTTTCTGGTCTAGGGTTAGGAATTTTTATGCCATTTGTAATTGCTGCTGCTTTTAAAACCGCTCAAGGTTCATCAACAGTAGCGCTAGTCGCAACTTCTGCAATGATGAGTCCATTGTTAGCAACGATTGGCTTAGACAGTGAGATGGGTAGAGTGCTTTGTGTGATGGCGATTGGTGCAGGTGCAATGACAGTATCACACGCAAATGATTCTTTCTTTTGGGTAGTGAGTCAGTTTTCTCGTATGAGCGTTGCACAAGCCTATCGTGCGCAAACCATTGCAACGGCTTTGCAAGGATTAGGTGGCATGATTGTGGTTTGGATACTGAGCTTGGTCATTCTATGAAAATTGTCATTGCTCCCGACTCTTTTAAGGAAAGTCTAAGCGCAAGCGCAGCTGCTCAAGCCATTGCAAATAGTTTATCTGAAGCGATTGATTCTATTGAATGTGTTTGCCTGCCGATGGCAGACGGTGGTGAGGGAACAGCTAAGACTTTATGTGATTTAGCAAATGGACAATGGCGAGAAGTCATTGTCCATGATCCTCTAGGAAGAAAAGTTAAGGCAGGCTATGCGTTATTAGATAGGCGGCGTGCTGTGATTGAAATGGCAGAAGCTGCTGGCTTGCAGCTATTGTCCACGTCTGAACGTAACCCAGCTGTGACTAGCACTTATGGTGTTGGTGAACTGATTTTAGATGCCCTAAATGAAGGCGTTACAGAATTTATTATTGGGATTGGTGGTAGCGCAACGAATGACGGCGGTAGTGGGATGCTGAGCGCACTTGGGGTAAAGTTTTTAGATAAAACTGGTCAAACGTTACCCGCAGGAGGTTTAGCCTTATCCGCGCTAGATTCGGTTTCACTTTTGGCATTAGATAAGCGCTTGCAAGATTGTAAAATGACAATTGCTTGTGATGTCAATAATCCTTTATTAGGGACAAATGGAGCTAGTGCTATTTTTGCGCCGCAGAAAGGCGCAAATGCAGAATTAGTAGAACAGTTGGATAAAGCACTCGCGAATTATGCAGAAAAAATGGTGGCAGCAGGTTTTCCAGCGGTTCACTCTGTGTCGGGAAGTGGCGCCGCAGGTGGATTAGGTTTTGCGCTATTAGGATTGCCTAATGTCAGCTTAGAGTCCGGTATTAGTTTAGTCATGCGAGAAGCCAAGCTACTAGAACACTGTCAAAATGCGGATTATGTAATTACTGGTGAGGGGCGCATGGACGGACAAACTTTATCGGGACAAGTTCCGCTTGGGGTTTTGCAATGCGCAAGTCAACAAAATATTCCAGTGATTGCCTTATGTGGCTGCTTAGGTGAGCAAATAGAGATTTTGGAAAAACAAGGATTTTTGGCTATTTTGCCCACGATTTCCCATTTAGATAGTTTAGAAAATACATTAGCTAATGGTGAGCAAAATCTCAGACGAACCGCTAGACAAGTCGGTAAATTGCTTTCAAGCACCTTTCATCTAAAATAAAATTATGATGAAATTTTGAGTGTTTGTTGATGAAAACGAAAAGAATAACGTAGGTTTTTTAAGTCAGTAAACGTGCTATATGCATAATTGGTATTGAGTGTTAAATATCGGTAAAATAGCGCGTTTACTTGCTAGTGATAAGAGATATTTACGTGAAATCAGAAATTCAAGATGGTTTAACCGCTGCCCTATTATTAGTGGCAAAACAACATAATATTCCTGCTGAATCCCTTGATCAAGCTATTGAAATTGAACGCACCAAAGATCCAGCGCACGGCGATTATGCCAGCAATATTGCGATGAAATATGCGAAGGTCTTTAAGCTTAAACCACGCGAATTAGCAGATAAATTGGTCATGAGCGTCCCGTTGATGGAAAGTGTTGCGGGTATGGAGGTTGCTGGACCGGGATTTATCAATATTCGTTTATCTCGTAATAGTATTACAGCTGTTCTGAAAGATATTGTTGAGCAAAAAGAAAAATTTGGCGTACATAAATCTGTAAATCCTCAAAAAATCTTAATAGAGTTTGTTTCAGCAAATCCTACTGGTCCTTTACATGTTGGTCATGGGCGTGGCGCAGCTTATGGGGATAGTTTGGCAAATTTGTTAAAGACAAATGGGCATCAGGTTGATAAAGAATATTATGTTAACGATGCCGGTCGCCAAATGGATATTTTGGCGCTTTCTGTCTATTGGCGATATTTACAGCAGTGCGATAAGGGCGCAACTTTACCAAAAGGCATTTATCAAGGCGATTATGTTAGCTTGATTGCAGCAGAGTTAAAATCTCAGATTGGAGAAAAGTTAGCGGTTGATTTATCAAGCTGGGTACCTAGTTATCCAGAGCAATGGTCACAAGAAGCGATAGATAATGGTGAGCGTGATCAATGGATTGATGCAGCTATCGTAGCTTTAAAAAATACGCTAGGCGAAGAGGGCTATACAACCGTTTTTAACGCTGCTTTAGAAACAGAAGTTGCTGATATTCGGGAAGATTTAGAAGAGTTCGGTGTTGTTTTTGATCGTTGGTTTTCAGAAAAATCTTTGTTTACCGATGGTATGGTAGAGAAAACATTAGCACGCTTAGAGGAGGGTGGTTTCCTTTATCAAAAAAATGGTGCAACTTGGTTTAAAGCAGAAGAATTCGGCGATGAAAAAGATCGTGTCGTTCGTCGAGAAAATGGTGTGACGACTTATTTTGCTTCTGATATTGCCTATCACTTAGATAAATATGAGCGTGGCTATGACCAGATGATTGATATTTTTGGTGCAGATCATCATGGATACATGGCTCGCGTGCGAGCTTCATTAGCTGCTTTGAATTTAGATCCTTCTAAATTGACGATAGCATTAGTGCAATTTGCCGTCTTATATAAAGATGGGCAAAAAATGCAAATGAGTACCCGTAGTGGAGAATTTGTTACTTTGAGAGAACTGCGTGAACAAGTAGGGTCAGATGCAGCGAGATTCTTCTATGTTATGCGTAAGCCAGAGCAACATTTAGATTTTGACTTAGATTTAGCCACATCCAACAGCAAAGATAATCCTTTTTATTATGTAGAGTACGCGCATGCTCGTACTTGTCGAGTGCTAGAGCGCGCAAAAGAAGAAGGTTATGACTTTTCACCAGAAAATGCACTACCGCATCGTAACCATTTACTGACGACAGAAGAAAATGCGTTAATTACGGAATTACGTCGATATCCTGAGTTGATTATCAGTGCTGGCGCACAGTTAGCACCTCATATTGTTGTAAATTATCTAAGAGACTTAGCAACAGCTTGGCATCAATTTTATGATGCAGGGCATAAAGTTTTGCATGAAGATACAGCACTTCGCGAAGCAAGATTATTATTAACTTATTGTGTAGGGCAAGTATTACGCAATGGTTTAACGATTGTTGGTGTAACGGCGAGGGAACGGATGTGAGCAAGAAGCATCGCAAAAGTCGCCGAGCAACATCTACAAGAAAGGGCAACTATGTTGCCCAACGACTAATGGGGGTTTTTTTACTGTGTTTAATTACGGTTATATTAGGGTTGATGGCAGTAAATTTCTTTAAAACGCATCATGATCCTTCACAAACATCGGTAGCAAATAATAAGAAAACGAATACTTCTCAAAAACAAACAAATTCGATAGTAACAAGCCAATCTCAAGCACCATCTCAACCTAAATATCGTTTTTATGATGAATTGAAAAAGCGCAATGCCGAAGTGCAAAAAGAATTGCAGCAAAAAATGCAAGAAGAGTCTAAAACAAGCAATATTAAAGGTCGCAATTATCGGATTCAAATAGGTGCTTTTAGTGAGAAAGAATCAGCAGATAGAATTCGAGCAAGAATGATTTTAAGAGATTATCCCGTTGAAATTATTAATAATGGAAAGCTATATCTTGTTCAAATAGGTCCATATGTAGATAGAGCCGAAGCAGTTAAAGTGCAAAAACGCATTGAAAGAGAAGGAATTAGAGAAACTGTGCTAAAAGCCTATATCAATTAGATAGATTTTTATTTATTTATTTTTAATAAATATAATTATTATCGTTTAGCAACTCGGATATAATAAAGCAAAAGTTCATTGATAAAATTGCTTTGAAAGGGACAGCATGAAAAAGATTCTAATAATTGCCGCTTTAATTGGTATCGGTATCTTGTTATTTGTGATACAAGATCCAGAAAAAGATAAACAAGAAGCGCTAGCATCTATATATGAAAATGTTTTATTAAAAGATAGCGCAGATGCGCAATCTACATGTGCGGTTTTAAAAGATACGCTGTCTCAATCAACGCCAGGCGAGAGAAGTGAAGCTTTAAATAATGCATTTGCTAATTTAGTCTTGGCATGGAAGCGCGTTGAAACCAATTATGTTTTAGGAGATTTAGATTCTGAAAGAATTGATACCCCACGTTTTATCGATATCTTTCATGTGGGCAATGAATCAATTGCTCAACAAATGGAGAAAGTTATTCATAGCAGTAGCCAACCGAAAACAGCACTATATAAGCATTCTTATAAAACAATTAACGCGCTGGAATATTTGTTATATAAAAATAATGATATTAGCGAAAGAAAGTTAGCTTTATCAATAGTCGTTGCAGAAAATATTTGTCATCGATTAGATCAAATTTATCAATCTTATAGAGAAAAAGAAACGGAATTTTTAGCAGATTCCCAAAAAGCACTCTCTCTATTAATTAACATATTGGCTGAGCGAACATTTGAAACTAAAGATTGGCGGGTAGGTGATCCAGCAGGTTTAACCAAAAAATATGAAGGGCAGGTTGATCCTAATAGAGGTGAGTATTCTCTAAGTGGTTTAAGTATGCCAGCAGTTAAAGCGATTTTAGAAGCACAAGCTTCTCTCGTGTTAAAACAATCGTTTGCTAATTTAAATGAAATAGTGATTTTTTTTAGCGCAGAACAGCAATTAATGCAGAGTTCAGAATTATTAACGCAATCGCAAGCGGAAGAAAATAAAATAAATACACTTTATTATGACTTTAACCCAGATAAAACTAGGTCGCTTTATGATAGCTTGAATAAATTACAAACAAGCTATTACGGTAATTTACTCCAATCATTAAATGTCACAGCTAAAATATTAGAAGCGGATGGGGATTGAATTCTAAAATTATAGCTAGATGAATTTAGCTCGTATACAAAACGACGAACCATAGACATTACACATCAGTACGGAAAGATGAACCAACGCTGATGAAAGTTGCTAATGAAAATTAAAGACATTTAGCTATAAGAGAAACTTAATTTTTTTGGTAGTGGTTTGAAAAGTATGCTGATCAAACCCAGCCATAATTAATATAATGGAAGAGTAAGTCAAACGCTTTAAAGTGATTCACCAACTTTTTAGAAAAACAGCAAGTCTTTCGAAAGACTCGCCTCAGCCTTTGCCTAAAGCGATTATTATTACCTTCAATATCCGTAGTATATCGCTTACCTATCTTTTTAACGCTACCATCAAAAGCCGTTAAGAAGCTATCCCAATTATCACAACAAATACAACCAAAACTAATTCCTAATGCCTCAAGTTTAGCTCTCAGTTGTTTAGCTGTCTTTAGATGACGTTTACCCCATACAAAAGCGACTATTTCACTACTATAGCTGAATGGGTTTAATTTGCATACAAACTGAGATCTTTGCAAAATTCCGTTTTACACTATAGTCAAAGGCTAATAAAAGAGTCACAGAAATTAAATCGCTACTCCAGTAATAGTACAAGTGCTTACTTTATTCATCTATCTTAA
>NZ_LWHB01000118.1 GCF_001889065.1 Suttonella ornithocola
GCCAAGGCAATGGTAAATATTAAAGCAAAGCAAAAAAATGGCTAAGAGTTTTTGCGTAATGGGAGATTTCATAGGTATTCCTCTTATAGTCAAATCAACTAAAAAACAGGACGTTTTATAAACATGACCTTAGTGCTTCTGGCGGTAAATGGTGTTCTGTTTTTTAGCTGATTGCACTATATTCAATACTTCCAGTATCCTTGATAATTTGCTTTATCCTCTTATTATAAGAAGGGTTGGTTTTTAATAGATTTCACAATATAAGCCTTATCTAGCAATTCTATCGGTAAATGATGCTCTGTTTTTTTAGATGATTTGATTATAGCCCTGACTTAAATCCTATTGTAAAGAGCTGGGCTTGGATTAAGTAAATACGCAAAGAGTGGCGGATGGATTATATTGATACTTTGTTCTTTTATCTGCTTTGGATTGTTTTTTAGTTGATTTAACTATAATGGCTAAAAATCTTGATCATCCATAATCAATGGATGATCTAATTATTAGCTTCATAAATGAGGATGGTATGAAGATTATGTGAAGAAAAATTGTAACGGAATACTAGCGCTTTTAAAAGCGCTAGTATTTAAAAGGTTAATTAACGCAAGGTGACTAATTCTTCTGCGCTGGTTGGGTGAATAGCGACGGTGTCGTCAAAATCCGCTTTAGTTGCCCCTATTTTTACCGCGACGGCAAAGCCTTGTAGCATTTCGTCAATACCATCACCAATCATCTGAATGCCGATGATTTTTTCATTTTCTCCAATAGTGATGAGTTTCATCAAGGTTTTCGGTTGGTGAGCGGCGAAAGTGCGTGCCATTGGGGTGAATTTTGTGCGGTAGGTTTTGACTGCATCGCCATGTTTTTCTTTTGCTTCTCGTTCAGTCAATCCAACAGAACCGATAGGCGGATGGGTAAACATGACAGTAGGAATATTATTGTAATCTAAATGCGCATTGGGTTGTCCGTTGAATAGGCGAGCAGCAAGTCGTCTGCCAGCAGCGATGGCAACGGGGGTGAGTTCGATTGCGCCTGTAATGTCGCCAATGGCATAGATGCCGTTGATATTGGTGTTTTGGTAAGCATCAACAGGAATGATTCCATTTTTTTCGGTTTTTACACCAGCAGCGCTAAGGTTGAGGTTGTCCGTATTTGGAATGCGCCCTGTCGCCCAGAGGAGGGTGTCAGCGTGTAAGGTTTCGCCATTATCGAGTTCGGCAATGATACTGCCGGCGGTTTTACTAACGCGTTTGACGTTTGCTTGACGATGAATGTGAATGCCTTGTTCGATCATGGCGTCGGCGAGGGTTTCGCTGATGTCTTCGTCTAGGGTGCGGATAAGGTGTTCGGCGCGGATGATGATGTGAACTTCGCTGCCTAATGCGCGCATTACGCCTGCAATTTCACAGGCAATGTAGCCGCCGCCAACGACTATCATGCGTTTAGGCTGGCTCGCGAGGGCAAAGAAATCATCTGAAGTAATGCCATATTCTGCGCCTTCAATGTCTAAAACGTGTGGACGACCACCTGTGGCAATGACGATGTGTTTGGCTTCATAGGTTTGTCCGTTAACACTGATGCTATGGTTATCAATAAATTTGGCTTCGCCACGAATGAGCGTGATGCCTGCTTTTTCGATATTGGTTTCGTAAATGCCGTTTAGGCGAGCAATATAGGCATCGCGTTTTTCTTTAAAGGTTTGCCAGTTAAAAGGATAGGGTGCTTGAATGTTTTCAAAACCAAAAATTGGTGCGTTTTCTAACGCTTCAGAGGTATTGGCGGCATACCAAAAGAGTTTTTTCGGCACGCAACCGACGTTTACGCAGGTACCGCCCATGCGGTCTTTTTCGATAATGGCAACTTTTGCACCGTATTCAGCTGCGCGACGCGCAGTGGCAACACCACCAGAGCCACCGCCAATGCAAATTAAATCAAAGGATTGGTTCATTGTTTTTTCTCTCATTTTAAGTGCGAAGGTTTTATTCTACGATAATTTTTGGAAAGGATTGGGTATAGCTTTTCTGTTGGGTAGCTAATTGCCAACCAAGTTTCAAAGCAATAGTAAGATAGTTTTTGGCTAGCGGACTTTTGGGCTCACTAAAAACAATAGGGATACCTTTGTCTCCACTTTCCCGAATATGAATGTCTAATGGAATTTGTCCCAATAGAGGAATTTGATAGCGTTCAGAGAGCGTAGTGCCTCCGTGGCTACCAAAAATAGGTTCTTCATGGCCACAGTTTGGACAATGATAAAAACTCATGTTTTCAATAATGCCTAAGTTAGGAATACGGACTTTGTCAAACATGGTTTTAGCGCGTTTGACGTCTAATAAGGCAATCTCTTGAGGTGTTGTGACAATAACTGCGCCTGTCACAGGAATGCGTTGTGCTAAGGTTAATTGAGTGCCGCCTGTACCGGGCGGAAGGTCAATAATAAGATAGTCAAGCGCGTGCCAATTACATTCGCTGATAAGCTGAATTAGAGTTTGCGTTACCATTGGGCCACGCCAAATCATTGCGGTATCTTCTTCAACAATATCACCAATAGAAAGGGTTTGCATTCCATGGCGAATGATGGGTTCCATGGTTTTACCATCTTTGCTTTCAGGGCGCTGAACGCCGCCAAGCATAGTTGGTTGGCTTGGACCATAGATATCTGCATCTAAAATCCCAACATTTGCGCCTTGTTGAGCAAGCGCTGCCGCAAGATTAACACTTACTGTTGATTTCCCAACGCCACCTTTGCCTGATGCAATGGCAATGATGTTTTGGATTTCAGGAAAGGGTTGTAGTCCAGCTTGCACGCGATGTTTGGTGATGTTGCTTTCAATCAGAATGTTTGAAAAGAAGTGTCCTTGTGTGGTGAGGTAAGCAGAGAGCTCACTGCTTAATCGAGTTTTTTCTAGTGCTAATGGATAACCAACAATTATGGTTAGAGTGTTTTCAGTTTGGGTGATTTTGGCATCACGATAAATCGCAAGTTGAGTTATCGGGTCAATATAGTCGTGAATGAGCGTTTCGATAGGCGTCATAAAAGTTCCTTTTTACAGAGCAGAGTAGGGCATTATTTAAAAAACTAGAGGAAATGTTATAGGAATAGTGTCAATGGCGTAGCGTGATAGCAAGTTCTTATGGTAAAAGAACAAAGATGTAATTAAATATATGATACCAACTTGAGCGTTTCTGGTGGCTTAATAAAATGTTTTTCTAAATAAGTCAAAAACTTATCAAGTATTAAAATAAAAAATTTGGCCATACACTTTGATAGATTTATAAGGATGCTAATTCATCGGCAAACCAAATTTCAAAACTTAATCGCGCTTGGCTTTCAAGCATACTGTAGCCATCAAATATTTTTACAGCGCCGTTTTCTGTTGCCCAATGCATGAAAGGGGTGGTTTTACCGTAAACCATATCGTAGCAGACGGTTTCTACTTGGACAGCGGTAGAATCAAGCACAAAGGTAGTATCAGAAAGTCCTGTGCTGGTAGCATTGATGATAATATCGTAAGTGGTACTAAGCGGTGCATCTAAAGCGTAAGCGTGCATAGGAATATCGCTGAGTTCGGTGTGTGCATGAACCAGCGTTTCTGCTTTATTGAGCGTACGATTGATAATATCCAGTCGGGCAATTTCTGCGTCCAACAGAGGTAATATTACTCCACGCGCTGCACCACCCGCACCAATGAGTAAAATGCGTTTTTGTCGAAGTGAAATATGATGAATATGAGTGAGCGCACGAACAAGACCGCGTCCGTCAGTATTGTCGCCGCATAAGGCGCCATTATCCATCCATAAGGTATTCACAGCGCCAGCGAGTCGGGCATAAGGTGTGAGGTCATCGCAAAGGCGGTAAGCGTGTTCTTTAAATGGAACGGTAATGTTCAGTCCACAACCACCATTGTCAAAAAAGTTCTGTACGGTATCGGTAAAGCTTTCTTCAGTGGAAAGAATTTTATCATATTGTAATTTAATACCCGCTTCTTCAGCGAAGCGGGTATGAATCTCTGGTGAACGGCTATGTGCAATGGGATTGCCAATCACCGCACAACGATAGCTCATGAGAGTGTCCTCAATAGTTGGGCTGCGGCTTTAGCGTGATAGGTAAAAATCATATCCGCTCCCGCTCGTTTAAAGGCAAGTAAACTTTCTAGAATAATTTTGTCACGATCAAGCCAACCGTTAGCAAAAGCAGCTTCTAACATGGCATATTCACCACTGACTTGATAAACGGCAGTTGGAAAGCCAAATTGTGTTTTTGCGCGTTGTAAAACGTCTAAGTAAGACATACCGGGTTTTACCATGATGAAATCTGCACCCTCAGCAATGTCAAGCGCAATTTCATGAAGTGCTTCGTCACTGTTGGCGGGGTCCATTTGATAGGTGTATTTATCGGCTTTTCCAAGGTTACCAGCTGAACCGATGGCATCACGGAAAGGACCATAATATGCACTAGCATATTTAGCAGAATACGCCATAATACCAGTGTTAACATATCCTTCTTTTTCTAATGCTTTACGAATTGCGCCAATACGACCATCCATCATATCTGATGGCGCAACGTAATCAGCACCGCATTGCGCATAAAGCAGAGATTGTTTGATTAAAATTTCAATGGTTGGATCGTTAAGAATATAGCCATTATCATCAATAATGCCGTCTTGACCATGGCTAGTGTAAGGATCAAGCGCAATATCCATAAAAATGCCGAGTTCGGGGAAGTTTTGTTTTAATGTACGAATAGCGCGTGGTGCAAGTCCATTTTCATCATAAGCGTATGTAGCATTGAGACTTTTATGAGTTTGTTCGATATGTGGAAAGGGTGCAATCGCCGGAATGCCTAGTGCGAGTAGGTTTTCCGCTTCTTTAAGCAGCTCATCAATGGATAGTCGATAGATATCAGGCATTGAAGCAATAGGTTCGCGGATAGCTTTACCTTCGGTAATAAATATAGGTAAGACTAAGTCATCTGCACTGAGCGTATGCTCTCTAACTAAGCGGCGGGAAAAAGATTGAAAACGATTGCGACGTTTACGTGTGTGGGGATAAGAGCCGGCTAATATTTGCATTTTAAACACCTAAACTTTCTTAATTATTTAAAAGATAAAATTATAGCATTGCTCAATAGTGTGCGTTTTAGCATGGCGCTTTGTTAAGATTAAATGCACGGTAAGGCATTTTTTTTGTGACTCACCTATAATTACGTCTCTTCAATAAAATTTTAAGGAATATTTATGTTTAAAAAGTTTTCATGGTTAGGATTAGTCGCTGCGACTGTTTTACCTTTTACGGTACACGCACAAATGAAATATCACGAAGGTAGTGATTATCAAGTTTTAGAAACACCTATTGAAACCACAGAATCTCCTAAAGTAATTGAGTTTTTTTGGTTTGGCTGTCCACACTGTAACGCCATTAGGCCAGCAGTAACAGAATGGTTGAATAGTGGTAAAGCAGATAATGTAGCGTTTGAATTTATCCCAGCAGATATTGATACGTCTTACTGGCATTTACCAGCACATGCTTATTACACAATGAAAACTCTAAACAAAGATTTATTTGATGCTTATTTTGATGAAGTTTTTGAGCATAAAAATAGGGGGGTGTTAGCAGATGAAAGTAAAATTAAAGAATTTTTTGTAAAAAATGGTGTTGAACCAGATGCTTTCGATAAAGCATGGAATAGCTTTGAAGTAAAACAGCAGTTGCAAAGAGCCAATGAGTTATTTTCTAAGAGTGGATCTGATGGTGTTCCGGTCTTTGTTGTGAATGGAAAATATATCGTTCAACCTCGCGGAGATAGCAAAGTAGCTTACGATCGTGCATTTGATATCATCAATACCTTAGCAAAGTAAGTTAGATGATTTTTTAATAAAGCCGCTCTTTGAGCGGTTTTTTATTCAGGGAATTTTCTCGGTTTTGAGCATCATTGTGCTACCATATTAAGCTATTCTAAAATAGTTTAAACTTTTGTGTAGTAATAATCAGGCGTTATTTCTTGCTTGATTTAATTTTTTAAGGAGACTGTAAATGGCTGTAGAGCAAACTCTATCTATCATCAAACCTGATGCGGTTGGAAAAAATGTCATCGGACAAATTTATACGCGTTTTGAAGACAATGGTTTAAAAATCGTTGCTGCAAAAATGAAGCAATTAAGCCGTGAAGATGCTGAAGGCTTTTATGCTGTACATAAAGAGCGTCCTTTTTTTAATGATTTAGTCGAATTCATGATTTCTGGACCTGTGATGATTCAGGTTTTAGAAGGAGAAGGTGCAATTGCTAAAAACCGCGAAATTATGGGGGCAACCAATCCTAAGGAAGCGACTGCTGGTACTATTCGTGCAGACTTTGCAGAAAGTATTGATGCAAATGCGGTTCATGGTTCAGATGCCACTGAAACGGCTAAGCAAGAAATTGCTTACTTCTTCTCATTAGAAGATATTTGCTCTAGATAAGCTTTTAAGCAATTTATGAATAATAAAATCAATCTATTTGATTTTACTCGTCCAGCTTTAGAACAATGGTTCGTCGAGTTGGGCGAGAAGCCATTTCGTGCTCGTCAGCTCATGAAATGGCTTTATCACGAGAGAATTACTGATTTTGACTTAATGACAGATATGAGTAAGTCATTAAGAGAGAAGTTAAAGCAGCATGCTTATTGCGCATTCCCAACGGTTATTGCAGATAAAATAGCGAGCGATGGAACTCGAAAATGGGTTTTTCGTTATGAATGTGGTAACAGTATTGAAACAGTCTATATCCCCGAAGATGATAGAGGTACACTTTGTATTTCTTCCCAAGCAGGTTGTGCGCTAGCTTGCCCTTTTTGTTCGACTGCTCATGAAGGGTTTAATCGTAACCTTTCAACAGGTGAAATTGTTGTACAAGTTTGGCTAGCTAAACAACTATTAGGATGTAATCGAGATGATAAAGGGCGAGTTATTAGCAATATTGTTCTAATGGGAATGGGGGAACCCTTAGTTAACTTTAACAATGTGTTACCTGCAACAGAAATTTTTATGGATGACTTTGGCTTTGGTTTATCAAAAAGACGTGTAACGCTTAGCACATCGGGTATTGTGCCAGCTATTCACAAACTCAGAGAAGTTACAGACTTAAGCTTAGCTGTATCTTTGCATGCGCCAACTGATGAATTAAGAAACAAAATTGTGCCGATAAATCAGCGCTATGGTCTAGCAGCATTATTAGAGGCTTGTAAAGCTTATGTAGAACACAATCGTCAGCATGGTGGTGTAACATGGGAATATGTCATGCTAAAAGACGTTAATGATAAGCCTGAGCATGCAGAAGCTTTAGCAAAATTGCTAAAAGATGTTCCGGGAAAAATAAATCTTATTCCTTTTAATGCTTTCCCAGGAAGTCGGTTTGAATGCTCTTCAAGAAATCGAATTATGAGTTTTCAACGCTATTTAACACAGAAAGGATATGTGGCTACTATCCGCAAAACTAGAGGAGAGGATATTGATGCCGCTTGTGGTCAGTTAGTTGGTCAAGTTAATGATCGAAGCCGTAGGGAAAAACGCTTGAAAAGACTAGGGGAAACATTATGAAACTAAAGCTTGGGCTTATAAGTATTTTAAGTGCTACATTATTTTTAAATGCTTGTACAACCACTACCACTGGTAAAATCCCAACAGAAGTTAAACCAGACTATAACAGAGCTTACCAAGATTATTTACGTCTAGGTGCTGAATACGTTCAGAGGGGGCGCTATGATTTAGCTGAACCAAAATTAAAACGCGCAATAGAAATTGATTCTCGACCGCCTGAGGCATGGAATATTTTAGCCGTCTTATATGAAGAAAAGCGCGATATCAATTCAGGTAATCAAATTTACCAAAAACTTATTAACAGTCATCCTGATTATGCTTTAGGATTTATGAATTACGCCACATTTCTATGTAAATTTGACCGTAATCCAGAGCGTCAGGCACTATATGGAAAAATGCGCGGAAAAGGTAATGAATTTAAAGTATTATCTTATATTGCTGAAGGGAATTGTGCACGCGAGCATCAACAATATAGTGTTGCTGAAAATGCTTATAGACAAGCGCTTGCTTATGATAATCATGCTCCTGGTGCATTATTGCCTCTAGCTGATATGGCGGTACAAAGTGGCAATTACCAAGCAGCGATGAATTATTTAAAAGTGATTCATACTTATGTTGGTTATAGTGCTGATAGTGTCCGTCTGGCTATTTTGGCAGCTCGAGGACTTGGAGATGTTAATCAAGAAAATGAAATGATGCGCGTAATGAGAAGTAATTATCAAGGAACATCACAAGCAAAAACATTAGGAATTTAATTCATGACTGAACTATCGTCTGCTGCTATAGAAGATATTGGAGCAGTTTTAAAAGCTGCGCGCGAAGAAAAGGGCATTAGTCTTTCATCTGCCGCTATGCAAACCCATCTAAGCACTAGTATTATTGATAAACTTGAGCAAAATCATTTTAGAGAAGTGGGTGCGCCAGTCTTTACTAGAGGGTACTTAACACAATATGCAAGATTTTTAGGATTAGATGCAACAGCTATCACAGACGCTTTTAATCATTTAGGTCATGAAAATACCGAAATTCGTCTAAGTAGTGCAAATATTGCTAGCCAAAGTCGTTCATATAAAAGAAAAAATTTTGGTGCTTGGCTAATTGTTATTCCTTTGATTTTATTAGCAGGAGTGATTGTTTTACAAGTTGTTAATCCGAACTCTTGGTTAATGACGCAATTCAAGCACGCATTTTTGGAAAAATCTGATAATACTATAGTTGGAAATAATGATTCCAATAATAGTATTTCTAATGAGCATGAAATTATCTTACAAGTAGGAGATGATTCTACTCAACTATCTACAATAGAGGAAAAGCCAACTAGCCTTACTGAAGCAACCCTTCCAACTTTAACTTCTTTGGAAAGCTTACCTGATGAAAAGACTGAAAATTCTTCTGTAGAAGAAAACGCATCAAATGAGACTAATGAGAGTACGCCTGAATTAACAACAGAAGTTCCTGTAGTCTTAGAATCGAATCCAGTAACATCTTCAGGTATTAAACTGGATATTTTGAATGAAAACTGGATAGAGATTCGTAATAAAGAAAATAAAATTGTTGCTTCAAAAGTTTTCAAAAAAGGGGAAACATTGGAACTTTCAGCTCAAGGTTCTCCTTATGGTTTTAATATAGGTCGTCCAAATGATGTTGAGTTATCCATCAATGGAAATAAAGAAAATTTAACAAAATTTTCTGTTAAGGGCAGCAATCGCCGATTTAAAGTAGAGGTAGAGTAATGAGTCAATTAGCTATTCAGTCTTTGCGAGGGATGCCCGATTGGTTACCTCCTATCGCAGATGAACGTCAGATATTATGTAGTCGTATTAGAGCCGTATTAGCACAGTTTGGCTATCAGGCAGCAGAACTTCCTTTATTAGAAAAAACCCAATTATTTAAGCGTACTATCGGCGATGAAACAGATGTTGTTTCTAAAGAAATGTATAGTTTTGATGATCGTAATAGAGAAAGCGTTACTCTACGTCCTGAAGGAACAGCAGGTGTAGTTAGAGCGATGATTCAAAATGGATTACTTCAACAAAATATGCGTTTATTTATTGAAGGTCCAATGTTTCGCTACGAAAAACCTCAAGAAGGGCGTTATCGACAATTTAGTCAAATTAGCGTTGAAAGTTTTGGAATTGCTACTCCAGCAATGGATGTAGAGCTTATTTTATTAGCACATGAAGTATTTACACAGTTAGGAATACGCAATGCTGTTACGCTAGAAATAAATACCATAGGCCTTTCTTCCGAAAGAATTGCTTTTCAAAAAGCATTAGTTACTCATTTAGAGCAGCATATTAATGAACTAGATGAAGATAGCAAAAGGAGACTATCAATCAATCCATTAAGAATATTAGACAGCAAAGATGAAAATACACGCCGCTGCTTAGATACGGCACCTGTCTTAAAAGCCTATTTAGGCGAACAAAGTCAGCAGCATTTTTCTGAAGTTTGTGCTTTATTAGATGCTTTAGAGATTAAATATATAATCAATCCCCGTTTGGTAAGAGGACTTGATTATTATTGTCATACCGTGATTGAGTGGACTACTCAGGAGCTAGGTGCACAAGGAACAATTTGTGCAGGTGGTCGGTATGATGGTTTGGTTGAGCAGCTAGGTGGTAAATCAACGCCTGCAGCTGGTTTTGCTTTTGGAATTGAAAGAATTTTATTACTTGCGCAAAAATTTGGTGCATTCAAACCGATTAAAACAGATTTATATTTATTAGCGGTTACGCCCAAAGAGCAAGCAGTTGCAATGCAATGGGCAATGGCGCTTCGTCGCAATAATCCAAATTTACGGATTGTGCATCATAATGAATATCAGTCTTTGAAAAAACAATTTAGAAAAGCGGATTTATCAGGTGCGCAATGGGTTTTAGTCTTTGGAAGTGATGAAGTCGCTCATCAAGAAGTTACTGTTAAAAATCTTAAAAATGGTGAACAGGAAAGGTTGACTTTAGCGCAGCTATTAGCGAAGTTTGCTAAAAAAGAAGCAGCTGAAAAAGAGAGTAAAGAATGAAAAAAAATCCATTAAAAGCATTACTAGAACGCGCAGATAATAGTTTAGTTGTTGAGCGTAGCGACGAAGAAACGGGAGAACTGGTAAAATCATGGTTACGAAGACATGGTCCAGTTATTTTGGCGGGCGTTGTAATTGCATTAATTGTTTTATTTGCAATGAGTTGGTGGAAAAATCGTCAACATACGATAGATACTGCGTTAGCTTATCAATTAGAAACTTTACAAAAAGCGATTGCAGATAATGACGTTGATTTAGCTAATAATTTATACCAAAAGTCTCTAATCAATAATGATCAAGCTTATGGGAAGCTTGCGGCTTTAATGATGGCAAAAGTCTATGTTAATGCTGAGAAGAATACGCAAGCTAGAACGGCTTTAGAAAAAGCAACAAAAGCAAAAGATGCCTTAGTAGCACAAACTGCGCAATGGGAATTAGCTAATTTAGAAATGATAGAGAAAAATTATGGTGCTGCTTTAGGGCTTTTATCACAACTATCAGAGACTGCTTACAAAGGGCAAGCTAAAGCTTTAGAAGGTGATATATACTTATTACAAGAAAATTTTAAAGCAGCTCTTAATGCTTATCAACAAAGCTTATTGGTTGTTCCCTCTCCTTTAGTGCGAATGAAAGCTGAAGTATTAGAAGCCGATCAAGCGATGAATGCTCCTAGTGAAGGATAAAAAATGATAAATAGCGCTTTCAAGAAAAATATTGTTCTAACCAGTTTATCTGCGGCTTTATTTTTAACTGGATGTTCTAGTTGGTTCTACGGAAAATCTAATCAAATAGAACCTTCTGAACGACCTATAGTTACTGATAGTCGAGTTCAAACAGCTATTTTATGGAAGAAAAATCTTGGAAAAGGGGGAGAAAACCAAGTCTTGTATTTTTCTCCAGCAAATATCAGAGATACAATTTATTCTGTAAGCGCAAATGGTAATTTTTATAGTATCAATGCGCAGACAGGTATAGAAAATTATCGATTAAATCTTGGGAATGCTATTAGTACAGGTGTCACTGCGGGGGGGGATTTTCTTTTTCTTGGCACACAAAATGGCGATTTAATGGCACTTAATCAAGATGGTCAAGTGATATGGAGAAAATATCTGGGCGGATTACTTATTGGTAAACCGTCTTTTGCTGATGGTTTATTAGTCGCTTATACTTCAGATGGAGAGGTGAGTGCTTTTAATCCAGCAGATGGAACACGCTTGTGGAGATATCACAGTAATACGCCACCTTTAAGTTTACGAGGCAATGCTTCTCCAGTTATTGGAGGAGGTGTTGTTATTTTATTAACAGATGATGGCTTTTTCACTGTTCTAGAGGTATCAAGTGGATTGCCAATGGCAAACCAACGCATAGCCAATATTAGTAGTAAACTGGGTTTTGGAAGAATTATTGATCAAGATGCTACACCGAAAGTTAATAATGGTATTTTATTTGGTTCTGCTTATCAGAACCAAGTTTATGCTATTGATTTACAAAATGGTGTTCCAAAATGGCAAAATGAATCCGTTGCAACAGGTCAAGATTTTGCTATTAGTCCAACAGATATTTATCTTACAACGGCAGACGATAGTATCGTTGCACTTAATCAAGAAAATGGTCAAATCTTATGGGAGAATAAGCAGTTAAGAGGTAGACAACTCTCTCCACCTGTAGCTATTCCAGGGAGAATAGGAGTAGTTGACTATAAAGGATGGCTTTATTGGCTAGATTCAAGAGATGGTAAACTCATTGGTGAGCAGCATATTGGTAAAGTAAGAGCAAATACTACACCTTTAGTATTAGATAGTGAGATTATTTGGCAACTTGTTGATGGTCAATTGATTGCTATTCGTCCTCAGTAATATTGTTTAAGGAACTTATGAATATCTTACAATCACGCTTACCTATTGTTGCATTGGTTGGACGTCCTAATGTAGGAAAATCTACTTTATTTAATACATTAACGCGTAGCCGAAGTTCTATTGTTAGTGACTTACCCGGTTTAACACGAGATAGAAATTATGGGGAAGCATTACTAGGAGATGTTCGCTGTAGGCTGATTGATACAGGTGGTTTATTGCGAGAAGAAGAGTCGGAAATTGACTTTAGAGTAGATAATCAAGCAAGACAAGCGGTAGATGAAGCTGATATTATTATTTTTGTATTAGACGGGCGTGAAGGGCTAAATGTTATTGATGAAAAAATTGCTCAAGAGCTTCGTCGCACACAAAAACCAATATTAGCTGCCGTTAATAAAGCTGATTTTGCTGATCCTGAACTAATTTTAGCAGACTTTTATCAATTGGGTTTTTCAGATATGTTAGCTATTGCTGCAGAGCATCGGAGAGGCATTCGACAGCTAGGAGAGCGTATTGCAATAATGCTTTCTCAGTTGCCAAATATATTCTCTTTAACAGAAGAGAATGAAGAAAGCTTGCCAGAAGATGAAAGTATTCATTTAGCAGTATTGGGTCGACCAAATGCAGGAAAATCAACTTTATTAAATAGGCTACTTGGAGAAGAGCGATTAGTTGCCAGCCCTATTGCAGGGACAACTAGAGATGCTATTTCTATTCCCTATGTTGATTCTGATGGTACAAATTTTACCTTAATTGATACCGCAGGTATTCGTCGCAAAGCTCGTGTTAATGATAAAGTTGAAAAATTTTCTATTGTTAAAGCATTAGAAGCAATTGAGCGTGCAAATGTTGTTATTTTAATGTTAGATGCTCACGAAGGCGTATCAGAGCAAGATGCTCATTTATTGGGAGAAATTACTCGACGCGGACGTGGATTAATTATTGCTATCAATAAATGGGATCATTTAAGCAATGAAGACCGCGAAGCGGTTAAGCAACAATTTGAGAGAAAACTCCATTTTGTTGATTATGCAGAAGTTTTCTATATTTCAGCGTTGCACGGTAGTAATATTCGTAACTTATTACCTGCGGTAAAACGAGTTTACCAAAGTGCTATAAGTGAAATCTCTACGAATAAATGGACAGAAGCATTAGAAATCGCTTATAAGAAACATCAGCCACCATTAGTTAGTGGTTATGCAATCAAGCTACAATATGCGCATCAAGGGGGAAAAAATCCTCCCCACGTGATTATTCATGGTACACGAACAAGTAATGTCTCTGCCTCTTATACACAATATTTAAGTAAATTTTTTCGCCGATATTTTAAATTAGAAGGTACGCCAATTAGAATTTCTTATCGAGATAAATATAATCCTTATGATAAAAATAAACAGAAATTATAAAAATATAGTGGAATAAATGCTTATATTTTCATGTTTCTATTGTTCTAATATATAGCTGGTAGTAGTTTGAAAAGTATGCTGAGTAATTTTTGTAAAAAAATATCACTCCAATATATTGAAATTTAATATTTGGTAGTGGTTTGAAAAGTATGCTGGAATATTATCAAATAATCCAATGGCAGTTAAATATTTAAATATCAATATATTAAAAGAAGTATTTTTTGTAAGAGTGTGTTTAGCATACTTTTCAAATCACTACCTAATATTTTATTATTGTTGAAATTATTGAGTCATAGCCCAGCATACTTTTCAAACCACTATCAAATTCTCAGCTTAATCTGACACTTTTGGATTAACAATTGTTACGAAATTTGTGCTTTTGAATACAGGTTTTAAGATAAATAAAAGCCTCTAAGCTTCCAATGAAGTTTAGAGGCTTTGATAAAAATTATGATATCGTTTACTAATATTTTTGAGCTTTTGGCTATTTTCTACCTGATAATAAAGATTCAATATCTCGGATATCTTTTGGAACATCAGCGGTTGTCACTTCAGGCTCTCCTTCTGTAATGATAACGTCATCTTCTATTCGAATGCCGATACCCCGCCATTGCTCAGAAATTTCTAAATCATTTGGCTGAAGATAAATACCAGGTTCAATAGTGACAACCATCCCTGGAATATATTTTCTAGATTCGCCTGAAGGTTGATAAACCCCAACATCATGCACATCTAATCCTAGCCAGTGTCCTGTTCCATGCGGATAAAATCGTTTAACTTCTCCACTTTCTACTATTTCAAGTGCATCTCCTGAAACAATGTCTAAGTCAATAAGTCCTTGCATGAGTAGAATGGATGTTTGTTTATGGAGTTCTAGGTGTCTAATTCCTGCACGACAAGATTTTATGGCTTCTTTTTGTGCATGTAGGACAACTTCATAAAGCGCTTGTTGCTCTCGATTAAATTTTCCATTAATGGGTGCTGTTCGAGTGATATCTCCTGCATATCCCGCATATTCTGCTCCAGCATCAACTAATATTAAATCACCGTCTTTTAAAGGGGCATTATTATCGCGATAGTGTAAACAGCAAGCATTTTTTCCACTAGCAACAATACTTGGAAATGACCAATGACAGCCTCTATGACGACGAAACTCTGCTTCTAATGCAGCTTGCACCGTATATTCATAAGCACCAGCTCGGGCAGCCAATATAGCTGCTGTATGACCTTTAGCGCTAATTCTTCCGGCTTCATGAAGAAGATTTTGCTCTTCAATACTTTTTACTAGGCGCATTTCATCTATTATTCTTCTGAGATCGAAAATACCTTCGATAGGAGCCCCCCCACGACCTGCTAATAAGTGCGCCTCTCTTAATAATTTATTTATACGGCTATCGTTTTGCGGATGTGTGCCTAAAATGGTGTAAAGTCGAGTAGAGTTCGCTGCAATTTCGGGTAAGGTTTGATGAACTCCTGTTAGTGGCAGCGCTGTATTGACAGCATAGTCATTTTCCGCATTTTCTTGCCCAATAATCTTACCAGACCAAATTTCGGCAATAGGATCTCTAGCAGCGCTATACAAGGTGTAGTGAGGATGACCATTTTTTTTATTGATGACCGCGATGGCATTAGGCTCTGGGAAACCAGTTAAGTACCAGAAATAGCTATTTTGTCGGAAAGGATAAGTAACATCACCATTACGCTCAGCTTCGGGAGCAGCGTATAAAATAACTGTACTTCCTTCGGGTAATTTTTCTAATAAACTCGCTCTTCTAGCAGAAAAAACTTCCTGACCAAGAATAGGATGAATCATACATTCCCCCTTAAAAGATAAAAGCGCCAATAGGCGCGTAAATAAAAAAGAAACAAATTTTATTTCTACGAAAATTATATCAAATTTAGAGATTTTATTTATAAGATAGCAATTAAATATTTGGACGTCTAGCAGCAACTATTCGACAGCGCATTTGTTGTACAGGTTCATGGTGTTGATTATAAGTTGTAATTTCTGCTTGAATTGTTCCTCTCTCTGGATTTTTAGTAGAAGGGCGTATTTCTATAATATGGACATCGATAGATAATTCATCTCCCGGTCGTACAGGTTGTGACCATTGTAGTTCTCCATTGGCACCAATCAAGCCTCCAATCATAGGTAATGTTTCTGTTAGTAATCTCATTGTTAATGAAGCTGTATGCCAACCGCTAGCGCAAAGACCTTTAAAGAAAGAATTTTGAGCAAGCGCTTTATCTATATGAAAAGGTTGTGGATCAAATTGTTTTGCGAACTGAATAATTTCTTCTTCTGTAATTTGAACCGTGCGAGAGTAATAGTGTTCATTTGGCGTAAGATCGTCTAAATATAGCGGTGATAAGCAAGACATGTTTTCTCCTTAATGATTTTGGTGCTAATTTTTTATCAGATTATTATGGTACTAATGGAAATTAAAATATTCAAACCATTACTTAAAATCAATTTGATTACTTCTAAGATAATCAATTCGGGTTTTCATTAACGCTTGATAATCAGAGATATGTCTTGTCATAACTTTGAAAGCTTTAAGACTGAACCGCCCCGGAATGATCGGAGACTCATCAATCTGAGAGAATAAGACTATGAGTAGTAAAAGATACTCCCCCATCGGAAATGAAAGAAAGAGCCGGTCGTCTACTGATCGAAGTTAAAGACGATTACCCATCAAGATGGGCGGCTATTGAGGCTATTACATCTAAAATCGGCTGTAGTAATGAGACATTGCGAGCTTGGGATAACAAACATGCAGCACTGGCAACCCCTGAAGGTGTGTAGGCACAAGATGCGCTTGAGCGGATAAAATCCTTGAGCGTGAAAACTGTGAACTGCAACGTATAGTGAAATCATCTAAAGCCCAACCCAATCCAAAGCAGATAAAAGAATAAAGTATCAATACAATCCATCCGCCATTCTTTGCGTATTTGCTTAATCCAAGCCCACATCTTTTCAATAGGATTTAAGTCTGGACTATAAGGGGGTAACCAAACTATCTCATGCCCATGCTCTTCAATGATTGCTTGAATATCACTGCGTTTATGAAAAGCGGACATTGTCCATGACAATTACACTGTTTTTAGGTGAACTTCGAGGTAACAGTGCTTCTCTCACCCAATGAGAGAAAATAT
>NZ_LWHB01000119.1 GCF_001889065.1 Suttonella ornithocola
TGACACTATCAAGCGCTACTTTACCAAGAATAACACCTTGCAAGGTCTTTTTCTTACAGTCGGGAATGATCTCAGTATAGATACGACCTTGTCTTTCAAAGATACCAAAGACGGATTGTTTTAAAGTCCCACGACCACGTTTGAGCTTGTCATGATAATCCCTTTGACGCTTTGCGCCAAAATAGGATTCATTGATCTCAATTGAGCCATATAAAAGGTTTTTTGGTTTAGTTGATACTGATAAATTTCTTGGCGAAAGATAGCGTACCAGCGGTTAATGGTATTACGGTTTACATTCAGCAGAAGAGCTGTTTTGGTTGTGTCAATAGCAATACAAAAGCATTGCACAATTTTTTTTAAGCTTATATGTACTTAGTTTGCTGTTAGATTTCATTTTTCTAGACTAACAGATTATTCCTGCTACTCTAGAGCGAAAGTTAATTCCTAAAACTGTGGAAATAAAGTGAAGTTTTTAGCTATCTAGCCTTAAAAAAAAATATTTTTTGCTTATTTTTTATACATTAGAAATGTTTTTTTATATCCACTTTTTTACACTGATTAATTTAAAAAATCATTAAATTCTTAGTTTTTATAGAATCTCTATGACTTATAGATAACTATAAACCAAATTGTTTTTCGATAACACTACCTTTTAATTGAAAAAAAGTGAAAGCGATTTATAATGTGGGAAAAAGTGCAATGGATTGGAATTTTTCCCCATTATGTTTCGTGGAATTTATGAAATATCGCTAGATGCAAAAGGGCGCCTTTCGGTACCTTCAAAGCTGCGAACCATTTTGGAAGAAGAGTCCGATGGACAAGTAGTTTTAACAGCTGATTTGGATAAAAATTTATTGATTTATTTGTTATCTGATTGGCAGAAGGCATCAGCGAAACTAGAAAAATTATCTAGCATTGAAACACGCGCTAGGAATATTAAGCGTTTGTATCTTGGTCATGCTTGTGATTGCGAGCTAGATACAACAGGAAGAATTTTAATTCCGCCGATGCTGCGTAAGTTTGCAGGATTAGATAAGAAAGTTGTGTTAACAGGAATGGGAAATAAATTGGAGCTCTGGGATCAACAACGTTGGGATAGTCAAAATACTTTAGCAATGGAAATGTTATCTGCTGAAGATTTTGATTTTGGTCAATCGTTGGAGGAGTTATCTATATGACCATGCAGTCTCATATTTCTGTTTTGCTAGAAGAGTCTATAGAGGTGCTTTCTATTAAGCCTCAAGGGTGGTATTTAGATGCAACTTTTGGTAGAGGTGGACATAGCCAAGCAATTTTGAGGAATTTAGGTGAAGAAGGGCGACTTTACGCACTTGATAGAGATCCTCAGGCGGCTGAAGCAGCGCAAAAGATTGATGATAAAAGGTTTTATTTTGCAAAACGACCTTTTGGGGAAATGGAGAATGCTTTTTCGAGTATAGCAGAAGGGAGTTTAGATGGTATTCTTTTTGATTTAGGGGTTTCTTCTCCGCAGTTAGACCAAGCAGAAAGAGGTTTTTCTTTTTCTAAAGAAGGGCCGTTAGATATGCGTATGGATCCAACAATTGGTATGAGTGCACGAGATTGGCTTTTGCAAACCGATGAACAAACGTTAGCAAAAGTTATTAGAGATTTAGGTGGAGAACCTCATACCGTGGCTCAGCGTATTGCATATGCCATTATGAATGTTCGTGAACGATTAACAACAACAACAGATTTAGCAGATATTGTGGCACAAGCGATGCCAAAAAAGTTTTATAAACCGGGTTATCATCCAGCGACTCAGACTTTTCAAGCGATTCGAATGGTAGTCAATGATGAAATAGGTGAAATTCAGCATGGTTTAGAAGCGGCGGTGAAGCTATTAAAGGTTGGTGGGGTTTTAGCAGTGATTACCTTTCATGGATTAGAAGATGCTTTAGTTAAGCGTTTTATTCGTTCTAAGGAAGGGAAGGAATTACCGGCAGAAATTCCATTATCAGAGGGGCGGATAAATCAAGAATTAAAGTTGATTTCTCCAGTTATTAAGCCATCTGCACAAGCAGTTAGGGAAAATTCAAGGTGCAGGAGTGCACGTTTAAGAAGGGCTATAAAATTATGAAGTGGTTTGCTTTATTATTGGTGGTGTTATCAGCATTTGCTATAGTTAATGGGGTAAAAACAGCAGCTTATGCGCAAGATCATGCAAATTTGGTTTCTGAAGTTCAATCATTAAAGCTAGACAGAGATAAATTAAATTCGGATTGGACGCAATTATTGTTAGAACAAAAAACACTTGTTAATGATCATGCAATAGAAAAGGCAATCGCTGATGGATTAAATCTGCATATGCCATTGGCTAAGCAAGTTGTTTATTTGGATTGATTATGCCTCGTTCGGCAGCACCTTATGGGGAAAATAAACGGCTAACCTTTGTAATAGCAATATTGATAATTTGCTTTTTAGCATTAGTTGCTAGATTGGTTTATTTACAAGTTATTGTGCGTAATGATATGGTTTCGCGCGCAGATGGGCGTGCAGTACGTGCGGTTTATGAAAGTGCACTGCGCGGTATCATTATGGATAGAGAAGGAGAACCTTTGGCGGTAAGTTCTCCTGTTAGTTCTGTTGTCGCAAATCCTAAAGTTCTTCTGCAAACACTTCAAGGGGATTTTGACCGAGAAAAGGATGCTTGTGAACAGAATATAAATTTTAGTCAAGATTGCCATTGGATACTTGATAAGGCGATTGATGAAAAAGTTAGTTTTCTAAGATATCAGAAATTAAGGCTCTTGGATTTGTCAACAATTTTAAATATTCCGATTATAGAGTTAATTAACCGATTGGATGAGCGTTCTCAGCGGGGGTTTTATTATCTGAAAAGACAGCTATCGCCCGCTGATATGCAAGCTGTTGAAGCACTGAAGCTTCCAGGAATTACACGTGAAGATGGTTTTCAAAGGTTTTATCCTGACGGAGAACTCACAGGGCAAGTTCTTGGTTTTACAGGGATTGATGAGCATGGTCAGGAAGGTATTGAAAGGCAATATGATGACTGGCTGTCTGGGCAGAAAGGCAAAATGCTTGTTAGGACAAATGCTGGTAAGCGAGCGATTAGTATTATTGGGGAAGAAGTTGCTACTGCTCAAGGACAAAATTTGCAGTTATCTATTGATAAGCGTATTCAATATCTCATGCGACGAGAATTATTAGAAACGATGCATGAGTTTCGTGCAAAGTCAGTATCTGCTGTTATGGTAGATGTTAAATCTGGCGAGATTTTAGGCATGGTTTCTTTACCAGATGGAAATCCTAATAATCCTGTTGAGCGTGTTCCTGAACTAATGAAAAATCATGTGATTACAGATGTGTTTGAACCGGGTTCAGTGATTAAACCGGTCGCAATGGCAGCTGCTTTGGATGCAGGAGTCATTACAACTAGAACGATATTTCCTACCAGAGGAATTTATTCAATAGGTAAAAATGTCGTAAGAGATGTGCATAATTATGGTACTTTAGATTCTGTTGGCGTAATCCGAAAATCCTCTAATATTGGTATGGCTATGATTAGCCAAAAAATGCCCCGCCAAAAATATTATGATTTTATGAAACGTATGGGATTTGGTGGCTTATCTGGCGTTAATTTTCCCGGAGAGCAAACCGGTATATTGCGCAATCCTAAAAAAATGGGAGATTTCTCTTATGCAACAACATTTTTTGGCTATGGAATTTCAGCTTCTGCGTTACAAGTTGCACATGCATATGCTACGATTGCTAATCATGGCGTAAAACAACCTCTTACGTTAATTAAGCGAACAGTAGAAATTCCGGGTGAGCAGGTATTGTCACCAGAAGTTGCAAATGCTGTTTTAAAAATGATGGAAACAGTTGTGCAAGATGGTGGTACAGGAAAACGAGCCAATACGCAAAGTTATACGGTTGCTGGGAAAACAGGAACTTCCCATAAGGTAATCAATGGCGGTTATTCAAAAAATCGTTACAGAGGTTTATTTGCTGGCGTTGCTCCTGCAACTAATCCGAGAGTTTCTTTGGTGGTGGTTGTAGATGATCCAACAAGTGGCGCGTACTATGGTGGTTTAACGGCTGCGCCCGCCTTTTCTAGAATTATAGAAGCATCATTAAAAATTCTTGGTGTTCTTCCAGATAAAATTGATAAAAATGGAAAAGTTAATTTAGATATCGACAGAAGTATTTTTGAAGAAAGTGATTATGCGGGAGTTAGTGATGTTAAGCCTTAAAGATTGGCTAGCAACGATTGGTATGACAGTGAATAGTCAGCAATCGGTTAAAGCAATTGCGGTTGATTCCCGTGAATGTGACAAAGATACTTGGTGGCTTGCAGAAAAAGGTATTACACATCACGCTCTAGATTTTTATCAGTCAGATATGGCGTTTGCAGGAATCTTGTTTGAGCCTCCTTATGAAAATCCGCCGAAAGGTGCGATTGCTGTTCTAGATTTAAGCTCAAAAATTAGTCAATTAGCAGATGTTTTTTATCATCATCCTTCACAAAAATTGCGAATAATTGGTGTGACGGGAACAGACGGCAAATCTTCTTTGGTGCATTTTTTAGCTCAAGGGTTAGATGCTGCAATGTTAGGAACGATTGGTTATGGGCGTTTATCTCACTTGCAATCAGCTTCGCATACCACACCAAATGCTTTACATGTTCAATCTTTACTCAGTGATTTTGTAAGTAATGGTGCAAAAGTTGCAGCAATGGAAGTGTCTTCGCACGCGCTGATGCAGAATCGGGTTGCTGCTGTAACGTTTGATACCGCAGTTTTTACTAATTTAAGCCGAGACCATTTAGATTATCATCAAACAATGGAAGCTTATTTTCAAGCGAAAGCAAAATTATTTGCTTATCCATTGCGTCATGCAATTATCAATCTTGATGATAAGTATGGACAACGCCTAGTTGATGAAAAGTATATTCATTCTTCTGCTACTATTTGGGGGCTAACAAGCCAATTAAAAAAGAGACCTTCTAATATTCATCGGTTTCTTAGCGCAAAAAATATTCAATTATTAAATGATGGCATTGCTTTTACTTTAGAAGCAGATCATGAGTCGGTAAAAGTTCAGACACCTTTATTAGCACGTTTTAATATTGATAATTTACTCAATGTTGCGGCTTGTTTATTAAGTGGTGGCTTGAGTTTAATGCAAACAGCAGAGGTTTTGTCAAAGCTAAAGGGTGTTCCTGGAAGAGTGGAAAAGATTGCTTTGGGTAATAAGAAAAATGCGATTGTAGATTATGCGCATACAGCAGGTGCTATAGAGTCGGTACTCACGGGTATTCGTCCTCATGTTGCAGGAAAACTATGGTTAATTTTTGGCTGTGGTGGAGACAGGGATCGTGGAAAACGTCCTCTAATGGCTGCTTCTGCAGAAAAATTTGCAGATGAAATTGTGCTAACAGATGATAATCCTAGAACAGAGAATCCTAGTGAGATTATTAAAGATATGATAAGTGGGTTAGAACATCCAGAAAACGTCCATGTGGTTCAGCCGCGAGATGCCGCTATCTTTTATGTACTTGAGCGAATGAAAGCGGGAGATACCGTTTTAATTGCGGGTAAGGGGCATGAAGATTATCAAATTATTGGTAATCAAAAAACGCATTTTTCAGATCAGGAAACAGTACATAAATGGCTAAATCAATAAGACCTTGGCAAGCAAAAGAAATTGTAGAAATTGTTAAGGCTAAAGACTATTTTGGTGAACAAAATTGGGAAGCTTTAGAAGTTTCCACTGATACGCGCAATATTTCTAAAGGTGCATTGTTTATTGCGCTAAGGGGAGAAAATTTTAAAGGGGAAGATTTTTTAGCTCAAGCAAAAGAAAAAGCTGCTGTTGCGGCGATTGTTCAGGAAATCAATAGAGAAATTAGTTTACCTCAGATTGCTGTCGCATCTAGTTTACAAGCTTTAGCTGATTTAGCTATTGAAAGACGCCAACGCAGTCAAGCAATCGTTGTTGGTTTAACAGGTTCTAATGGTAAAACTAGCACAAAAGAAATGTTGGCAAGAATTTTTTCTCAGGCAGGTGAAACGCTTTTTACTGCTGGAAATTTAAATAACGATATTGGTGTACCGTTAACGTTATTGAGATTAAGAGATGAGCATCAGTTTGTCATTATTGAAATGGGTGCAAATCATCCCAGCGAAATTGCTTATCTTGCAAAAATCGCTCAACCTAATATTGCATTAGTGACCAATGTATCTGCCGCACATTTAGAAGGGTTTGGGTCTTTAGAAGGCGTAGCCCAAACGAAATCGGAATTATATAAGAATAGTCATGAAAAAATCGTCATTAATGTAGATTTGCCTTGGGCAAATGATTGGTTAGCTCAATATGAAAGTCGCCCTAAAAAAACCTTTTCTCTTAGAGGCAATGGCGATATTGTTCCAAGTTTTATATCTGATGATGGTCGGCATTTTGTTGTGAATATTGAAAATCAAAAAATGACGGTCGATTGGAATCTCTATGGTCGACATAATGTAGAGAACGCTTTAGCTGCTTGTGCGACAGCAATATTAGCAGGACTTTCAATAGAGCACATTTCAGCAGGTTTGAATGGCTTATCGTTGAAACAATCTCGTCTATCTGTATTTTCAGTTAATCAACATCGCATTTATGATGATACTTATAATGCGAATCCTGCTTCTTTTAAAGCAGGAATTGATGTATTGGCTAGTAGTACTGGTGGGGAAACGTTGGTCATCGCTGGTGCAATGGCTGAATTAGGAGAAAATAGCGCACAGCTGCATCAAGAAGTCACACAATACGCTAAGAAACAAGGTGTTACGCGTTTTTGGTCTTTAAATGCGAAAGACTATAATGCTGAAAATTTTACTTCTTTAGAGGCATTAGCTGAAGCATTGAAAAATTTATTAGCTTTAGAGTCTATGCAAATTATATTGGTAAAAGGTTCACGAAGTGCAGCGATGGAACGCGTATTTATCGCCGCAGATTTAGAAAAATATAGAAAAGGATAAAGCATGCTTTACGCTTTAGCTGAATGGCTGCAACAATATTTTACGCCATTAAATGCCTTAACGTATCTAACATCTCGAACTATTCTCGGTGCGTTAACAGCGTTGTTACTGAGTATTGGTTTGGGTAATAAGATGATTGATTGGTTGAAAGGAATGCAGATGGGGCAATTCGTCCGCAATGATGGTCCTAAAACGCATTTGAAGAAAGCAGGAACACCTACAATGGGTGGAGCTTTGATTATTTTTTCTATCGCTATTTCTATGTTGTTATGGGCGGATTTACGCATCTCTTATACATGGATTACGTTATTTACGCTCATGGGTTTTGGCGCGGTTGGCTGGACTGATGATTATCGAAAATTAGTTAAAAAGAATACGTTAGGATTAAGAGCAAAAGAGAAGTATTTTTGGCTGTCTGTTGTAGCGCTGGTTGTGGCTTTTTGGTTGTATTTTTTAGCTAAAACGCCGATTGAAACAAGCTTAATTGTTCCTTTTTTTAAGCATATTGAGTGGCAAATGGGGTGGCTGTTTATTCCTTTTGTCTATTTGGTTTTAACTGGTGCTAGTAATGCGGTTAATTTGACAGATGGTTTGGATGGATTGGCAATTATGCCTGTCGTATTAGTAGCAGGGGGATTAGGTGTTTTTGCTTATCTTTCGGGTAGCCCGAATTTTGCTTCTCACTTAAATATTCCAGTGATTCCAAATGCTGGAGAAGCAGGAGTCTTCTGTGCGGCGATTGCTGGAGCTGGTTTGGGCTTTTTGTGGTATAACGCGCATCCAGCTCAAGTATTTATGGGAGATGTTGGTGCTTTAAGTTTGGGCGCATCTTTAGGGACGGTGGCGGTTATCGTTCGTCAGGAGTTGGTCTTTGCAGTGATGGGTGGCATTTTTGTTGCTGAGGCATTATCAGTAATGGCACAAGTAGGTTCGTATAAATATCGTGGTAAGCGTGTTTTAC
Source organism: Suttonella ornithocola (assembly GCF_001889065.1). Taxonomy (GTDB): domain Bacteria; phylum Pseudomonadota; class Gammaproteobacteria; order Cardiobacteriales; family Cardiobacteriaceae; genus Suttonella_A; species Suttonella_A ornithocola. Next base: position 7,963 of record NZ_LWHB01000119.1, read on the forward strand.
GTATGGCACCATTGCATCACCATTTTGAACTCGGTGGTTGGCCAGAAACAAGAGTGACAATTCGATTTTGGATTATTACGGTTGTATTAGTTCTAATTGGGTTATCTACTTTAAAATTACGCTAGATTCAATAGAATGAATATGTTAGAAAAATTAAAAGAATTATCACTGGCTGAACCTATTGCGGTTGTGGGGATGGGCGCTTCAGGAAGGTCAGCATTGCGATTTTTACAAGAAGCTGGATATGAAGTGGTTGGAGTAGATGAGCGTGTACAAACAAATGTCACAACCATTTCTTTAACAGATAAAAAGCGCTTAGAGCAATATGCAACTTTAGTAGTTAGTCCTGGTGTCGATCGTCGAAAAGCAGCCATTCGTCATAGTCAGGCAAAAGTGATTAATGATATTGAGTTATTTGCTCGTTTGGCAGAAAAACCAATTGCAGCAGTTACAGGTTCTAATGGAAAATCAACAGTGGTCACGATGCTGGCAGAGGTATTGCAAGCGCAGGGACTATCCGTTCGCTTATGTGGCAATATCGGTCGTCCAGTTTTAGAGGCTTTATTTGATGCGCCAGAAGAAACGGATGTCTATGTTTTAGAACTTTCAAGCTATCAGTTAGAAATATGCCCAAGTTTTCATGCGGATGTAGGGGCAGTTTTAAATGTCAGTCCAGATCATTTGGACAGATATGATAGTTATCAAGACTATGTTGCGGCAAAAGCACATTTGGCAGCCGCTTCAGATGTTTGTATTTTGAATGGAGATGATGTTGCTTGTGTAGAAATGGCTGCTTTAGCAAAGCAAGCGATTTTTTATAGTATGAACGGTGCAAATCGTGTTGAGGGAGAACATATTTTTATCTCAGATTCGCCAGTTTTATCTACAGCTGCATTATCAGTTCATGGCATGCATAATTTTTTTAATGCTTTGACCACATTATTAATGGCACAGGCTTTAGGCGTGATACCTGAAAAAGCAGCGAAAGCTTTAATGTTATTTAGAGGATTACCTCATCGGATGCGATTAGTTTCAGAAGAGAATGGGGTCAAGTGGCTAGATGATTCTAAAGCAACCAATATTGGTGCAACAGCAGCAGCATTATCCGGTATTACAGCGCCCACTTGGCTAATTGTAGGCGGTGTTGGGAAAAATCAAGATTTTAGTGAGTTAGCTAAAATTATTTTACAGTCCTGTGTTAAGCGAGTATTGATGATTGGTGTAGATAATCGTGATATGCAAGCTGCTTTTGATGCTGAGGGGGTTGTTTATACTGTATGTGGTGAAATGAATCACGCAGTTTCTTTAGCAAGAAAGGAAGCGTTATCAGGGGATTGGGTGTTGCTTTCACCTGCAACTGCGAGTTTTGACCAATTTAATGGGTATGCAGAGCGGGGAGAATGTTTTGCTTATGAGGTGACTTCATCATGTCGGTGAATACTCGGATTAAAGATCCTGTTGCAGATTTTCATCGCAGTCAAGCTAAACATGTTACTCGTTGGCATAATGTTTCATTTCCAGATATATGGCTATTATTTGCTTTAATGACATTAGTAACCATAGGGATGGTAATGGTCACTTCTGCTTCAACGCCTATTGCGTTACAAAGTGGGGCAGAGAAATTATATTTTGTAAAAAGACAGGGTATTTTTTACGGAGTGTCATTTATTTGTGCTTATATTGCTTTTTCACAACCGGTAAATACTTTTTTTAAACACGCAGATAAGATATTGATTCTTTCTATCATTATGTTGTTTCTTGTTTTTATGCCCGGAATTGGCTATGCGGCAAATGGCGCACATCGTTGGTTGAATTTAGGTCCGATTAAGCTTCAATCTGGAGAAGTTGCAAAATTAGCCGTTATTCTTTATGCCGCCGCTTTTTTAACTAAAAATCGTATTAAATTAGAACATTCTTGGACGCCGGTATTTTTATTATTATTAGTAGGAGCAGCTTTTTCTGCGTTATTATTGAAACAACCAGATTTTGGTACAACAGCAGTAATATTGACAACATTACTGGGAATGATGTTTTTAGCAGGCATCCCTTTAGGACGTTTTTTAGTATTGGGTGCGGTTGCGGTAACAGCAATGGGATTTATTTTGGTTGCTGCACCTTATCGAGTAAAGCGTTTAATTATGTTTTTAGACCCTTTTAAGTATCAATATGATGAAGGTTATCAGCTGGCTAATTCCTTAGTTGCTATTGGACGAGGTGGCATTCATGGTGTCGGCTTAGGAGACAGTGTTTTTAAACATCAGTTTGTTCCTGAAGCGCATACGGATTTTATTTTTTCGATTATTGCTGAAGAGCTTGGGTTAATTGGTTCGCTTATTGTTATGAGTATTTATACCCTATTGATTTGGCGAGCTTTTATGATAGGTCAGTTGGCTGATCGCGTTCGTAAACGTTTTCATGCGTATGTTGCTTATGGAATTGGTTTATGGATTGGTATACAAACATTAATTAATATGGGTGTGGTGACAGGAGTGTTGCCAACAAAAGGACTAACTTTACCACTGATTAGCTATGGTGGAAGTTCTTTGATGATTACAGGGATTGCTTTAGGGATTTTAGCGAGAGTTGATGGAGAAGCGCGTTTTCAAGCAAAACGAGAGGGGATATTATGAGAAGCGTTTGGCAAGGCAAAACGGTTTTAATGATGGCAGGTGGTACAGGCGGTCATGTTTATCCTGCTTTAGCTGTTGCGCGAGCAGCACGAGAGAAAGGCGCAGTCATTCATTGGCTAGGAAATAAGGAAGGTTTTGAGGGGAAAAAGGTATCGGAAGCAGGATTTGAGTTGCATGATATTGCTGTCCGTGGCTTAAGAGGCAAGGGACTATTAGGATGGTTAAAAGCACCATTTATGGTGTATCGCGCAAGAGCCAGAGCCAAATCAGTTATGAAGGAAATTCAACCTGATGTTGTAATCGGAATGGGGGGATTTGTATCTGGTCCTGGAGGTTTGGCAGCAAAAGCTTTAGGTATTCCACTGGTGATTCATGAGCAAAATGCTGTGATGGGAATGACTAATACATGGTTAGCAAAGTTTGCAGATAAGGTGTTACTTGCTGATGATAGAGCAGCCAATAAGTTATCAAGCGGAAAATCTTATGTTTTAACGGGTAATCCTGTTCGTTCAGATATTGCTGCGGTAGCTGCACCTTCCAAACGCTATCCTTTTCATTATGGTTCGATAAAGTTACTAGTATTAGGGGGAAGTCAGGGAGCGAGTGCGATTAATACTTTAGTGCCACAGGCATTGGCTTTATTACCGGAAAGACAACGTCCAACAGTTTTACATCAATGCGGAGAACGTTGGTTAAAAGAAACAGAAAGATGTTATGCCGATTTGGGGATTAGAGCAAAAGTAGTCGCTTTTATTGATGATATGGCAGAAGCATATGGTAATTCAGATTGGGTAATTGCACGTTCTGGTGCATTAACAGTAGCGGAAATTGCTACTGTAGGTTTACCAGCAATTTTTATTCCTTTTCCCCATGCGGTAGATGACCATCAAACAATGAATGCACAACAGTTAGCAGAAGCAGGTGCAGCCAGTGTGATTGCGCAATCTGAGTTAACAGCAGAGAAATTAGCAAAGTTGATTGCAGAGCGCGATTTAAGAACAGATTTAGCAGAACAGGCTAAAAAGGCTTATCAATGTTCTCATAGACAAGCATTAGATAAAATTTTGTCTGAAATTGAGGAAATTCTTTAATGAAAGCAGCGGATATTCATTTCGGACGTATTGAACGTCGTCAAATGCGCCGAGTCAAAAATGTATTTTTTGTGGGAATCGGTGGCGTTGGAATGAGCGGCATTGCTGAGGTGCTACTGAATTTAGGCTACGAAGTAAGTGGCTCTGATATGAAATCATCCGCAATTACGCAACGGTTAGAATCAAAAGGCGCTAAAATTTTTATCGGGCATGCCGCAGAAAATGTTATAGATGCCGATGTCGTAGTGACATCTTCGGCAATTAGTCGTAGTAATCCTGAAATATTGCAAGCGAGAGAATTAGGAATTCCAGTTATCCGTCGCGCGGAAATGTTAGCAGAGTTAATGCGTTTTCGATTTGGTATTGCTATTGCGGGTACACATGGAAAAACCACAACAACGAGTTTAACAGCCTCTATTTTGACTGATGCGGGGCTTGATCCAACTTTTGTTATCGGTGGTGTATTGACTTCAGCAGGCAGTAATGCACGCTTAGGTGAAGGGCAATATTTAGTCGCAGAAGCCGATGAATCGGATACGTCTTTTTGGTTATTACAACCAATGATTTCAATTGTTACTAATATTGATGCGGATCATTTGGAGAATTATGAAGGTAGTTACGAAACACTAAAAGAAGGATTTGTTCGTTTCCTGCACAATCTCCCTTTCTATGGTTTAGCGGTAATGTGCATTGATGATCCAGGCGTACAAGCAATTATGCCAGATGTTGGGCGACCCGTAAGAACGTATGGTTTTAGTAAGGAAGCAGATGTTAGAGCGATAAATGTTCGTCAGACAGGAATGCAAATGCATTTTGATGTGATTGATGATAATACCAATCAAACTTTTTCTGTTGTATTGAATATGCCGGGTAAACACAATGTATTAAATGCATTGGCAGCAATTATTGTAGGTGAGGAGCTTGGGCTAGATAGAGAAGCAATTATTAAAGGGTTGTCGCAATTTTTTGGCGTTGGACGGCGATTTACTTATCATGGGCGCATTAAGCACGCCTTTGGAGAAGCAGATATTTTTGAAGATTATGGTCATCATCCAAGTGAAATTCGTGCAGTTTTAGCGGCTGCTAAGGAAGGATTTACAGGGCGACGTGTTGTCCCGGTTTTCCAGCCTCATCGTTTTACTCGAACCAGAGATTTATTAGATGACTTTGCTGAAGTATTATCAGAGTGTGATACGTTAATTCTCACGGAGGTTTATTCTGCAGGAGAAACGCCTATTGTCGGTGCAGATAGCCGAGATTTAGCTAGAGCGATTAGAGGACATGGTCGAGTTGATCCCGTTTTTATTGCAGATAAAACACGAATTATTGAACACTTAAAAAATAATTTGCTTCAAGAAAATGATGTAGTGATTTTTTTAGGAGCAGGGGATATTGGACGTTTAGCAAAAGAAATGGTAGAGGAGTCAAAATGAACCCATCAATGTTTGGAAAAGTGGCTGTGCTTTATGGTGGGGATTCAGCAGAGAGAGAGGTTTCTTTGCAAAGTGGTGTTGCCGTTCATCAGGCGCTTTTAAGTCGTCAAGTTGATGCGCATTTAGTCGATACTCGTGATCATGAAGCTGTTCTATCATTAAAGAAAAATGGTTTTTCTAGAGCGTTTGTTATGTTACATGGTCGTGGCGGAGAGGACGGGCAAATTCAAGGCGTTTTAGAATGGCTAGGTTTACCCTATACTGGTAGTGGGATTATGGCTTGTGCCATTGCTATGGATAAGGTGATGACAAAACAGGTATGGGCGGCAAATGGATTACCAGTTTTAAAAGATCAGTTGGTAACCGCACAAACGCAATATGATGACTTGGTTGAAGCTTTAGGTAGTGATATTTTGGCGATTAAACCTTCTTTAGAGGGGTCTAGCGTTGGAATTAGTCGAGTAACAGATGAAGCTTCTTTTAAAGAAGCACTTCTAAAAGCAGGTGTTGATAAGCAGGCTGTTATGGCAGAACCATGGATTACTGGCCGTGAACTAACATGCGGAATTGTATGTGATAAGTTGCTACCAAGTATAGAAATTATCGCAAGTAGCGATCATAGCTTTTATGACTATGAGGCAAAATATTTGGCCGATGATACACGTTATCTTTGTCCAGCACCTATCTCCGAAACGCTAGAGAAGCAGTTGCAAGAAATGACAGAAAAAGCTTTTCGTGTTCTAGGCTGTAGTGGCTGGGGAAGGGTAGATTATTTGTTGGATCAAAATAACCGTCTTTGGTTATTAGAAATCAATCTCTCACCCGGAATGACTTCTCATTCTCTTATTCCTCAAGCGGCTGCAAAAGCGGGGATGAGTTTTTCGGATGCGGTTATTTCAGTTTTATCAACTACCTATAAAAAACAGGTGGATAATGCGAATTGCTGTTAGCCGTCCACCGCGTAAAGTTTCCGTCGTTAAGCGGCAACAACGTTCATTGGCAAAACAGTTATTGGCTTCTATTGGAGAAGCAGTATTGGCATTGTTATTACTTAGTGCAATTTTATTAGCCGGTTGGATGACTTATAAGCGATTGACACAAAATGCTTTCTTTCCTTTAAAAAGAGTCGTTCTTGAACGTCCTTTAATTTATGCTGATCCATTAACAATTACAGATACCGTTCGTAGTTATGGTAGAGCTGATATGTTACATATCGATGTTCAGGCATTAGCCACACAAATTGATCAAATGGATTGGGTGAAATCTGTAATAGTTAGTAAGCAATGGCCTGATGCTATTAAGGTTAATGTTCAAGAAAGAGTACCGATTTTACGTTGGGGAAAAGGAGACTTTTTAGATACGGATGCTGTGCATTTTCATTTGCCTGATGCGCCAGCCTTAACAAAGTTATTTGCTGTAGAAGGACCAGAGGGAACTGAAAAATCGGTTCTTGAAATGTATAGGCGTATCAATCCATGGTTAAGAGAGCAAGGTGTAGAGCTGTTGTCTCTAACTCTAGATCCACGCTTAATTTGGCATGTACGAATTGCTCCCGGTATTGATGTCTTATTAGGTAGAGATGAATTAAATGAGCGACTGAAAAAGCTAGTGATTGTTAATCGTAAAATTCTCTCAAAGTATGGTAAATATATTGCCTCTTTGGATTTACGCTATCAAGAAGGATTTTCTGTTCGTTGGAAACCCGGGGTTAAACCCGCAGAAATTGATAATAATAAGAAGGTAAGCAGATGAAACCAGATGCTATTCAAGCTGTTATAGATGCGGGGAGTTCACAAATTCGTGTGATTGTGGCTCAAAAAGAAGAGAATCAACCTTTAGAAATTATTGGGTGTGGTGTTGTTAATACCGCTTCTATTAAAAATGGCTTAGTTAGTGATATTGCAGCAACTGCTAAAGCCATTCGGCAGGCGATTGATGAAGCAGAGCAACAATCAGGATTTGAAATACGAAATGTGGATGCAGCAATTGGTGGTGAGCAGGTTTCTGGAATGAATAGTGTCGCAGATTGCGCTATTCCAACAGGTAAAATCCGTAGTGATGAAATTAGTCGGCTTATTCTACAAGCTCGCCAAAAAATAAGTGATGAAAATTATCAAATTTTACATATTTTAGAGCAACAATATCAAGTAGATGAGTATTCTGGCATTGATGAACCTATTGGTATGGTAGCGGATAAATTATCCGCTCATTTGCATATTTTACGCGTGAGAAAAAATAATGCAGAAAATTTAAAACGAGCAATTGAGGCAGCCGGTATTGGCATCAATGCATTAGTTTTTTCAGGTTTGGCTTCTTCTTATGCGGCTACTACTAAAGAAGAACGGGAAATGGGCGTATGTGTGTTAGATATTGGTGCAGATACTAGTAATTTCATGGCATGGTATGAACATCGACCACTTTATAGCGGCGGTTTAAACATTGGTGGTGAATGGGTATCTAGTGATTTAGCAACGACATTTACGACACCTCGTCAATTTGCAGAGATAATTAAGTGCCAGCAAGGTGCTATTCGCTTATCTATAATGAAATCTGAATGGGTGAATTTACCAAGCACAGGATTACGTCCTTCTAGGCAAGTTGCTAGTGCTGATGTTGTCAAAGTTATTACAGCTAGGTATGAAGAAATATTTGCGCAGCTAGAAAAAGCGCTACATCGGCAAGGAATGCGTAGAATGAGTGAGGGTGGTTTAGTATTGACAGGAGGAGCTGCGCAAATTCCCGGATTGGCTGCTTATGTAACAGAAGAATTTTCTATTCCAGTAAGAATCGCACGCCCAGAGCAAATTGCAAATTTGCCAGATCATCTACAGTATGACCCTAGTATGATGACCAGTTTAGGGATGCTTAAATTATTATATGAACCAATTGCTGATCATGTGTGGGCGAAGCCACCAAAAAAAGGTATAATTACACGATTAAGCAGTATGTTCTCACGCTCTTAGCCCTCGGAGGAAGCGAATGGCATTTGAATTATTAGACGAACAAGATATCTCTCCACAAGTACTAATCAAAGTTATTGGTGTTGGAGGGGGCGGTTGTAACGCCGTAAAACAAATGATGGATTTTGACCTCGAAGGTGTAGAACTCATTTGTGCTAACACAGATATGCAGGTATTAAATAATAGTCCTATTCCAAATAAACTACAGTTAGGCGTCCATACAACGCGTGGTATGGGAGCAGGCTCTAAACCTGAAATAGGACGTAAAGCAGCTGAAGAGGATAGCGATCGTATTCGTGAAATACTCTCTGGCGCAGATATGGTTTTTATTGCTGCTGGAATGGGAGGAGGAACAGGGACCGGTGCAGCTCCCGTTATTTCAAGTATTGCAAGAGAAATGGGAATTTTAACGGTTGCCATTGTCACCAAACCTTTTTCTTATGAAGGTGCTAAACGAATGAGAATGGCAGAGCAAGGCTTAGAAGTTCTCAAAGAAGAAGTCGATTGCTTAATCATTATTCCTAATGATCGCATTAGCGACATTATGGATGAAGAAATTACCATTGAAAATGCTTTTAAAATTGTTGATGGCGTTTTAAAAGATGGTGTTCAAGGAATTGCGAATGTTATTCAAAGAGAAGGACTTATCAATACGGATTTAGAAGACGTTAAGACAATTATGTCTGAACGTGGTATTGGTATCATGGGTACAGGTGAAGCTAAAGGCGAAGATCGTGCAAGAACTGCAACAGAAAAAGCAATTTCATCACCACTGCTTGAAAATATTGATTTATCCTCAGCTCGCGGATTATTAGTCAACGTATCTGCTAGTCGTAGCGTAAAAATGTCTGAATATAATACGGTTGGTCAATTAATATCAGAGCTAATTGATGAAGATAGAGTTAATGCAAAACTTGGTTTACTGATTGATGAAGATCTTGGCGATACTTTAAGAGTAACTGTTATTGCAACGGGCATTGATTCAAGCGAAAATCAAGAAGAAGAAAGTGAAGAGGAAATTCCTGATTTATTAGGTACCATTAGCAATAAACCTAATAATGAAAAACAAACAGATAAGGCAGGACAAAAAGGAGATGGTTATTTAGATAATCTAAATATTCCAGCTATTTTACGTCGTAGAGTAAAATAATTATGGCACGCCAACGTACAATTAAGCGAGAAGTAAAGGGTTCAGGTATTGGTGTTCATAGTGGAAATCAATGTGATATCCATTTCTTACCTGCTCCTGTTGGTACAGGAATTGTTTTTCGACGTATAGATTTAAATCCTTATGTTGAGATTCCAGTGAGTGCAACTGATGTACATGATACGTTGTTATGTACGGCTATGATTGTTGATGGTGTACGAATCGCTACTGTTGAGCATTTAATGTCAGCACTGGCAGGGTTAGGAATTGATAATCTTTATATTGACTTAAATTCTCCAGAAGTGCCTATAATGGATGGAAGTGCAGCTCCTTTTATTTACTTGTTACAACAAGCAGGTATTCGAGAACAAGATGCTGCCAAGCGTTTTATTTGTATTGATGAAGCAATTGAAGTTAGAGATGGCGATAAATGGGCGCGTATTATTCCTTTTAATGGTTATCGATTAGATTTTACTATTGCTTTTAATCATCCTGTTTTCCGACATCGAGGCTCACATTTTCGTTTAAATTTTTCTACGCAAACTTATATTCGAGAAATTAGTCGCGCAAGGACTTTTGGGTTTTTGAGAGATATTGAATATTTGCAGAGTAATGGTTTAGCATTAGGCGGTAGTCTTGATAATGCGGTTGTTGTTGATGATTACCGCATAATGAATGAGCAAGGTTTACGTTTTGATGATGAATTTGTCCGACATAAGTTATTAGATGCTATTGGAGATCTATATATGCTTGGTGCGCCTATTATTGGTTGGTATCAAGGATATAAATCAGGACATGATTTAAATAATAAGCTATGTCATGCTGTGCTAGCGAATCAAGAGCAATGGCATTGGCAGATTATTGATAATGAGAGTAAAAATTTTTTAGATTATGATACTTTTTATAATAGCTCGATAATCTTAGAACCTGTATTCATAAATACAACTAAAATATTGGGGCTGAAATAGATTAGCATTAAATTTTACACCGTTTCCGCAGGATTTTAAGCTGCTGAGATGATATCCCATAGGTGAACCGAACTCACATTCATTCAAAAATAAAGAAAACGATTTGCGATCAATGCCATTATCTTTTATCAGTTCCCGCTTTGCCTGATTCCAAAAATTTTCAATCTTATTAATATGATTTTTTTATTCGGTAAAATATAGTAGGGTTCCCAAAAAATGCATACAACGTTATAGTAAAATCACTTATAATCCAATTTATCCAAAACAGATATAAAAACAACTTGTAGTAGAATTATCAAAAACAAACTGAGCATATCCTATGACCTACTGCAGCCAATTCCGACAGAAAATTCTTAACGATATTGCTAATGGAGAAACTTGGCGCGCTGTTGCAAAGCGCTACAAAATCAGCAAATTCACCGTCTATAGCTGGATTAAAAATCCCCATCCTAAAGGCTTTACTGAGCGTAAGCCCTCAAAGATTGATGATGAAGCCTTG
>NZ_LWHB01000012.1 GCF_001889065.1 Suttonella ornithocola
GTTYTGTTGTTGATTTTGTTTTGTTTTGTTTTGTTTTGTTTTGTTTTGTTTTGTTTTGTTTTGTTTTGTTTTGTTTTGTTTTGTTTTGTTTTGTTTTGTTTTGTTTTGTTTTGTTTTGTTTTGTTTTGTTTTGTTTTGTTTTGTTTTGTTGTATGCATAGTTGGGGGATTGGGATATAGCGATAATTTTTTTATAAATTATGAGTATTTTCATTGGTTAAAATCTCTGTATAATATTTTCGTATGTTAAATTTAAACTTTACGAACTATATGGCAAAAAGATTACTATCTGTGGCTTTAGGACTAACTTCTGCTTATTTATTTAGGACAGCAAGCGCTTGCTGAAACTAGCGATAATTTAGCGGAAAAAATGAATACTTATATTGATTGTTATAATGATGCGGATGAACGTGCAATCAGTAGTATTCATCGTTATGAAAGTTGGGTTAAAGACAAGCAAAAGAGTCCTACTGGTAAAGAAAAAAATATTTATGGCTTATATAGCTTAAATGGTGTAGAAGCTTGTAAAGAGAATATGCCTCAAGCGATTGCTGCCGAACCTAAGAATGAAGCGTTAGATACAGCAGCGCAAAAATATTTAGATGCGTTATTAGCATTAGATGAAAAAGTGCAAGAAGCAGATAAATATTATAGTCGTGAGAATTACAAAGACGACAATTTTGCCAAAGGAAAAGAAATTCATCCCGGTCTAGTGAAGGCAATGGATGACTTTGAAGTGGCAAGTGAAAATCTTTCTGGTGAGCTTGATAACATCAATGATAAAAGCCAACGTGAATTATTAGAAAAACTCAAAGCAGAAGATCCAAAAAGTACAGAATATGCAACGCTTTTAATGGTGGTTACTGCAAAAGATTTGACAAATTCAATGACGAACGATGAGTTTGATATTGATAACGCCACTAAAGAAATTAGCACTTTTGAGGATGCAAATGATATTTTGCTGAATTACCTTAAAGAGCATCCTAATGAGGAAGTTGATTTTATTAGGGTAAACCAAGCAGCAGAAAACTTTATTGTTGCAGCGAAAGAGCGTATGCGTCGTGTCAGAGATAAAACGCCTTATAGTAAAGGTGAGCAAACCCAGTTAAATCCGCAAAGTGGTTGGATGGTTTCTGGCAGTCCTTATAAACTACTTCGTGCTTTTAATCAGTTGATTGATGCATTTAATGGCTAAAATCTTTTTCTAAGAATAAAGAATGTCTTTAAGAAATTATTTATTCTTATTTTTTATCTAAAACAAAAGGAAATGAAATGAAAAAATTATTAATCGCTTCTTTAGCAATGACTGCTTTTGCTGCTCATGCAGATGACTATCCTGCAGCTTGTGCTGAGTTAGAGGATTTATCTGCTCAAGCAGCTGAAATTATGCCAGAAATGAAAGCGCAATTTGAAGCAGTTGGTGATGAAGCTACTCGTAAGAAAATGGCTCGTGAAGCTTATGAAAAAATGTCAGATACTGAAAAGGAACAAGCTAAAAAAGGTTGTGAAGCGGCTGTGCCACAAGTGAAACAAATTATTGAAATGGCGAAAGCACAGCAAAAATAATTCTTTATTTTTGCTAAGAGTATTTTTGATTTAACTCAAGTACTCTTAATCTAGATGCTATCTTTGAGATAGCATCTTTTTTTTTTTTGAAAAATTAGTATTAGGACTTTTATTTCTGGATAAGAAATAGTCTAATCAAATAAGATTTAGGGTATTCTTTAATACTTTGAGCTTTCTTATAATGAAAGCGCAATTTTATGTTTATCTGCCAAATAATTATTAAGCTATAGCAGAAAGAGAAAAGTCTAAATAGACAAAGGGTTTTAAAATATGTTGAATTTTTTTGAACGCTGGACCAATCCATTTCCTGATAATTCTCTCGATTCTCCACCCAAAAAGTTATTAGCTTTTTGTCGATTTTATGCGAAAGGTTTTTGGCTACCAGTGATTTCGGTAGCTGTATTTAGTTTGTTGTTAGCCATTATGGAAGTGTCTTTATTTGCTTTTATGGGGCGCATTGTAGATTGGCTAGGCAATTCACATCCAGAAACTTTTTTACAAGATGAACAATGGCGATTATGGTCAATGGCCTTTGTTTTGGTTATCGCTTTACCAGTTGTCAATACATTATCGTCTTTAGTCCGACATCAATCTTTGATGGGTAATTTTCCAATGGCAGTGCGTTGGCGAATGCATCGTCATCTTTTAGATCAAAGTATGAGTTTCTATCAAGATGAGTTTGCTGGACGAATTTCAACTAAGGTGATGCAAACAGCATTAGCTATTAGAGAGTTGATTTTAAAAACAATGGATGTCATGGTTTATGTGGCAGTGTATTTTTTATCGATGTTTGTATTGCTGGCAAGCTTGCATTGGGCATTGTTAATTCCAATCGGTTTATGGTTTATTGGCTATATTTTTCTACAACGCTGTTTTGTCCCTCGTTTAAAGCAAGTGTCTCAAGAGCAAGCACATGCGCGCTCAACGATGACTGGGCGAATTACAGACGCTTATACTAATATTTCAACAGTCAAGCTTTTTGCGCATACACATAGGGAAAGTGAGTATGCAAGAGATTCTATGAATGGTTTTATGCAAACGGTTTATCGGCAATTTCGGTTAGTAACAGGGCTTGATGTCCTTATGGGGCTAATGAATTATCTTTTAATTTTCTTTGTTGCAGCGACAGGGATTGGCTTGTGGATAGAATGCGTTCTTGGTGCAGGTGCGATTGCAGTTGCGGTAAGTTTGGCATTAAGAATGAATGGTATGTCGCATTGGGTTATGTGGGAAATTAGCGGACTTTTTGAGCAGATTGGCACGATTACTGATGGGATGAATATGTTGGCACTACCAAAAACAGTGATGGATGCGGTAGATGCTAAGCCATTGGTCTTAACAGCAGGTGATATTCGATTTGAGCATGTGAGTTTTAGTTATCGACGAATGGCAAAGGATGGAGAGGCGCATTTGTCGGTGATTAAGGATTTGAATTTACATATTCGAGCAGGTGAAAAAATAGGTTTGGTTGGAAGAAGTGGCGCAGGAAAATCCACTTTGGTTAATGCGCTATTACGTTTTTATGATGTTCAATCGGGAAAAATTTTGATTGATGATCAAGATATTGCACAGGTTACGCAGGAAAGTTTACGTTCGCATATTGCAATGGTAACCCAAGATACATCTTTATTACATCGCTCTGTTCGCGAGAATATTTTGTATGGAAAACCAGATGCGACAGAGGCAGAGCTAGTAAGAGCCATTGCACAAGCTGAAGCAGCGGAATTTATTGCGACGCTTTCTGATCCGCAAGGAAATACTGGTCTGTCAGCGCAGGTAGGGGAAAGAGGCGTGAAATTATCAGGCGGGCAACGCCAACGAATCGCGATTGCAAGGGTATTGTTAAAAGATGCGCCAATTTTAATTTTAGATGAAGCAACTTCTGCATTAGATTCGGAAGTAGAAGCAGCTATTCAGGAAAGTTTAAATCAATTGATGGAGGGTAAAACGGTGATTGCGATTGCACATCGTCTTTCAACGATTGCTCAAATGGATAGATTGATTGTTTTGGAAGCGGGACAGATTATTGAGCAAGGTAGTCATGATGAGTTATTAGCTCAAAATGGGATGTATGCACGGTTATGGTCACGGCAAACGGGTGGGTATTTAGGAGATGATGAGTAAAGTTTTTTGATATTTTGAGTTTATATCTAAATTATTATAAAAAACGGTACATTCTATACACGTTATTTGGTCATTCTTTAATGATTTGAGACCTTTGCAAAATTCCGTTTTATACTAATTTTTGCTACTAGTAGAAAAGTTAACACTATGATTTTAATATATTTTCAAAACTTAAAAAATTGAAATTTCTCTATTTTATGTTTTTTTGCAAAGGTCTCAATTTAATAATATCTCTCATAAGTGGCTATTTCTATATACATACTAAGAAGTTTTGAAAATTATTTTGTTGAGGTTTAGTGTGCGCAGGCCGCTGACGGTCTTTAATGGCATTATATGAATTTTTAAGTGAGTTAAGCAGAATGAAAAGCAGCAGTGAATTAGAGAAGTATGCACAGAAAATGAAAGGGAAAAAGGGGTTATATAGAATTCGTAATGCTTATTTTTATTCCATAGATGGACTTAAAGCGGCTTGTAGTGAATCTGGGTTTCGTCAATTATTGGTATTGCACAGTATTTTATGTTTAGTGGCGGTTTTATTTATTCCTAATATCGCCGTTAAAATGTTACTGATTTTTGCTTCTTTTTTTTCATTGATTGTAGAGTTAATCAATACGGCAGTCGAGGCGGCAGTTGATCATACGTCTTTAGAGAAACATCCTTTAGCGAAACGTGCTAAAGATGTTGTATCCGCCGCACAGTTTATCAGTTTAGGATTATGTGCTTTGCTTTGGCTCATTGCGTTGATAGGTTAAGAAATTTATTTTAGAGATTAATGTTTTTCTCTGGGTCTTAGACGAACCAATACGGCCCCACTTTCTCCTCGGCTATCTTGGATAGAAACCAAAGCAGAAATTGCTGAATGAATGCGCAAGTGCTCAATAATAAAGACTTTTAGAGGAGAAATGGTTTCGTTTTGTGTATTTCGTCCTTTGCCATGAATAATTTGCCAATAAATTGGGCGGCGGTTGCGTCGTTCTATTAGGGCATCATCTAAGACACGTAAGGCTTCATCGACAAAGTAACCATGAAAATCTAAAATTCTATCGATGAAAACGCGTCCAGATTGCATGGCATTCCATTCATGAGGCGAGAGAAAATCGTAACACTCAGCAATTTGGGATGAATAAGTTCGTGTTGCAAGGCGAATATTTTGAGCTCAATTCGGCGTTTTTGTCGGATTTTGGGTTGTCGTCCAAAGTCTTTAACGGTTTTTGATGGCTTGATTGGTTCGATTTTGCCAATAAGCGCCGCAAAACTATTAGGTTGATCATCAGAGTGAGACATTGAACATGCTTTTTTCGTGGAAAACGGTATGATACCGTTTATAGTAGGATATGTTGAGTTGTAATTGGGTAGATAAGGAGTTAAAAAGTGAAAATCGCTATTCACGGTGTTAACGGGAAAATGGGGCAGGAAATTGCTAAAGCTGCTTTGGCAGATGAGGATGTTGAGTTAACAGCAGTATCCGTGCGTAGTAGCCATGAATGGTATAACAAGCCATTAGATAAGATTTCTGATATTCCCTCTTCTTTAAAGCCGACAGCAAATTTAGAAATTTTGTGTCAAAAATCAGAGGTGATTATTGATTTTACTCGTCCTGATGCCACATTGGCACTTCTCCCTTTGTGTCAGCGATATGATCGCCCTTTGATGATTGGAACAACGGGATTTAATAATGATACAAGACAGTGGATAGAAAAAGCGGCAAAACATATCCCGATTGTGTTAGCAGCAAATACGAGTTTGGGAGTCAATGTTTTAATTGAAGTGACTAGGCGTGTAGCAGAGGTTTTGCCAGCCAAAGATTGGGATGTAGAAATTTTTGAAAGTCATCATCGTAGAAAGATTGACTCGCCTTCAGGAACAGCGTTACGGCTTGGGGAAGCGGTTGCACAAGGGCGAAAAATTGATTTTGCACAGCATAAATCTTATCCCCATGATACTGCCAGAAAAGAAGGAGAGATTGGCTTTTCTGTGTTGCGCGGTGGCGATATTTGTGGTGAGCATACGGTATATTTCATTAATGATCATGAAAGACTAGAGCTAACACATCGCGCTCAAGATAGGACTATTTTTGCAAGAGGTGCTTTGGTAGCAGCAAAATGGTTGAAGGGACGTGAGCCAGGCTTATATTCAATGAGCGATGTTTTGGGCTTTTAGGAATGCGTTTAAATGCTTGGCATTTATCGGTATGATAATAGACTTTAGGCCGGTTTATAAGGAGTAGATGATGAAACGATGGGGTTTATATATAGTAGTTATTCTATTAGGCATATTATTTGCTGTTTTGGGATTATTTAATAGTACAAAAGTAAATTTTGATTATGTTGTTGCGCAAAAAGAAATTCCTCTGATTTTTGTTATGCTAATTTCATTTGTTTTTGGCGCATTGCTAACTTTATTAGTGTTTGGTATTAAAACTCTCTATTGGCGTAGCCGTGCTTTAGCTTTAGAAAAACAGCTTGTAGCAGAATATGATAAATTTGAAGAATCTGAGTTGCGTCGTGAATTTGAGAATAGCAGAAAAGTTTAATTTTTGCTTAAATCAAAATGAGTGAGTGGTTAGTTATTTTTTTACTCCCACTGGCAGCATGGTCTGGCTGGTGGATTGGTATGCGTAAAGAGGCGCGGGATTTGCGTTTATCAAAATCTCGTACGGCTTATTTTGAAGGGTTAAGTTTTTTATTAAATGATCAAACGGATAAAGCGATAGATGTATTTCTTTCTATGGCAGAAATTGATCGTCAGACATTTGATAACCAGCTAACGCTAGGTGCGCTTTTTCGTAAGCGTGGAGAGTTAGATAGGGCACTTCATTTACATCGCCAGTTGGCAGATTTACCGGCCTTAGAGCAGAATCAGCTTTTTGCAGTTGAGTATGAGCTAGCAGAAGATTATTTAGCGTCAGGTATGTTTCGTCAGGCGCAAGAGTTGCTTGAACCATTAGCAGATAAAAACTTTCGTTCGCAAGAGGTTTATATCGCTTTATGGCGGATTTATGAGCGAACCGCACAATGGCAGAAAGCAATAGAAATTAGTGAGCTATGGCAAAATTCAGGCTATGGTAATCGTCGATCACAAATTGCACATTATTATTGTGAGTTGGCTGAAAAATATTTTTTAAAAAAATGTCTTACGAAGGCAAATGAATATTTGAAGTTGGCATTGGAAAGTGACTCTCGTTGTGGAAGAGCGTATTGGATGCAAGCGCAAATTGCTGTCCAAAATGCCAACTGGGTATCTGCTATTTATCATTATCATTCTATTGCAGAACAAGCAGATGATTTTGTTCCCGATATTTTGCCAGCTATGTTTGAGGCTTATCATGCTATTGCTAGAGACGATGAGTATTTGAGTTGGTTAAAAGACAAAGAAGCTTCGCTAAAACAAACTCGTTTAACTTTAGCTGTTGCGCAATATCTTGCCACCTTCGATGTGTCAAAAGCTTTTGCGCTAATAAAATCGCGTTTAGAAGGGCAACATCAACCTTTGTTATTATCGGCTTTTCTTCATTATCATCCAGATGCCTCAGCTAAAGCACTTGGGGAGTTATTGGGACGCAGTATCGAACCTAAAACGGTTTATCAATGTAATGAATGCGGATTTCGTCAGCAAAGAATAGTATGGCATTGTCCTGCTTGTCATGCATGGAGCAGTTTTAGACCTTTAATTGAGCTTAAATTGGAGCAGCGTTAATGCCAAATTCTCCCATTATTGTCGCAGTAGATACGGCTAATTTATCTGAAGCGATTGCGTTAGCCGAACAGCTTTCACCAAATCAATGTCGTTTGAAAATCGGTAAAGCAATGTTTACGCGCTCTGGTATTGCTGTGATTGAAGCACTTCATCAAAGAGGTTTTGAAGTTTTTTTAGATTTGAAATATCACGATATTCCCAATACAGTAGCAGATGCGGTTAGTGCGGCAGCAGATTTAGGGGTTTGGATGGTGAATGTTCATGCTTCCGGTGGGCAGAAAATGTTGGCTACAGCTGCCGAACGATTAGCCCAGTATCATCATCGACCATTACTTATTGCAGTAACGGTTTTAACCAGTTTGTCTGAAATAGAGTTAGCTGTTATTGGAATTCGTGATCATTTAGATGAGCAGGTCAACCGTTTAGCGCGTTTATCTTATGATTGTGGGTTAGATGGTGTCGTTTGCTCTGCTCACGAAGCTTCTGCAATTAAGGAGAGAACTGCTCAATCGTTTTTAACGGTAACGCCTGGTATTCGGCCAGAAGGAACAGCAGTTAATGATCAATCTCGTATTATGACACCAAAGCAAGCGCTAGCAGCAGGTAGCGATTATTTGGTTATTGGTCGCCCAATTACAGCCTCATCTTCACCTGCTAATATATTATTGAAAATTTATCAATCTATTACAGGAGAATAATATGACAAGCCCTAGTCGCGGCGTATATATTCTGCCAAATTTAGTAACAACAGCAGCAATGTTTTGTGGCTTTTATGCCATTTTAGCTTCTGCTGATGGAAGATTTGCTTTTGCAGCAGCTTTAATTTTTGTGGCGATGATTTTTGATGGTCTTGATGGACGAGTGGCAAGGCTAACAGGTACACAAAGTGATTTTGGTGTGCAATATGATTCGTTATCCGATTTGGTTTCTTTTGGCGTTGCGCCTGCCATGGTGATGTATCAATGGTCTTTGCATTTAATTGCAGAAGAACCGATGGTACCTAGTCGACTAGGATGGATGGCCGCTTTTATTTATGCTGTTTGCGCAGCTTTACGGTTAGCGCGCTTTAATACACAAGTAAATGTTGTTGATAAGGCTTTTTTTGTAGGATTACCTAGTCCAGCTTCAGCAGGCGTCGTTGCGGGATTTGTTTGGGTGGGGACGCATTATGATTGGTCGCCTAAAGCAGTAACACTTGTAGCGACGGGTTTGTTAATTCTTTGTGGATTAGCAATGGTAACAAATATTAAGTATTTTAGTGGTAAGTCATTAAAAATAGAAGGAAGAATTCCTTTTACTTATGCTGTTATTCCTGCAATTATTCTAGCATTAGTTTTTTTAGAGCCGGCTCCGATGTTATTTGGTTTGTTTGTTGTTTATGCCTTACATGGTCCTGTGTGGATGATATGGCGATGGTACAAAAAACGTCGTCCTCGTTAGAACCAACGCCAAAGCTTAGGCGGACTTGGCAGTTATTAGGGTATCGACGTTATTTACCTAGAGCGCAGTTTCTTACTCAGCAATCAACAACTAGACAGATAGTATCCGATAGTCCTACTGAGCATTCGACGTGCTTGGTTCAAAAAGCGGATAATTTGTCTTCTTTGTCTGATCAACAGTTATTAACCGATAATAAATCTTTATCCATAGGCTATACAATAGGCGACTTACAGGTTTTTGACGCTAAGACTTTTACGGCTATTTATGCCAAAAATACTTCGCTAGCTTGGCTATTTCCCCCACTGTGGTATCGAAACCCTCATTTTCATTTATTTGCAGCAGTTGCTGAAGAAGAATTATTTTTGAATGCTTTGCAATCTGTTAATTTGGTAAAAATAGCTGAAGATTTTAAACAAGTATTTAGTCATTCGTTTGAGCAAGCGCCACGTTATGCCGTTTCTAAAGAAATGTCTTTTGTTAAGCGGCTTTCAGAACGTCAATGGATAAGTGTTGGTTCAGACAATGTGGTAAAGCAGCTAATAGAATATGGTTATAGGTTTTCTATACAGCCTTTAAAGCTAACTCACCCTGCCTTGCTCTTAGACAATCCTCTGGAAAAAAAAACATTATGGATAGAATTATTAGCCTTAGCGCAACGAGAGAATATTTAAAGAGAGAATGTTTTATGAAAAGATTGATGATTTCGCTGATTGGCTTGTTAGGTTTTTGTTTGTCTATATCAAGTTATGCCGCTGAGCAAGCTTGGATTAGCGATGCATTGCAAACTTCTGTAAGCGATGCGCCAGAAGTTAATGGGAAGTATATCGGTTCATTAAAAGCAGGCGTACCTATTACGGTTTTAGGCAAAAGTAAAGATGGCCGATATATGCATATTAAAACGGAGCACTTAGAAGGCTGGGTTTGGGCAAAAAATATTATGTATAGTCCCAGTATTCAAATCCGCTTTAATGAACAAAATACGCAGCTTAATCAGCTACAAAGTCAAAATACAGTATTAGCAAATGATAAAGAAAATCATACTGCAATGATTTCAACACTTCAAAATCGTCTAGCAGTGGCAGAAGAAAATGCCACCAGAAGTCGAGCTGAATTAGTCGCATTGCAAAGAGCATCCGCAAATGTGGTTGCTATTGATGCACGTAATCGCGAGTTGCAGAGTCAAGTAGTGACACTTGAGCAAGAAAATTTAAATTTAAGACATAGTAACAAGCGATTAGAGGAAGATAAGTCTCAAAAGCAAATGACTATAGGTGGACTATTAGTTGTTGCAGGATTCTTATTAAATGGGCTTTTAGGAATGATGCGCACTCATAGACGTAGAGACAGTTTTAACGACTTATAGTTAAAAAGCCAGTAGAAGGGTATATGACTATTCAGGTAGAAACTCACGAGAGGATATAGCTTGTGCTATGATTGCGTCGTTTTTTTCAATGTTAGGTAACGGTAATGGCATTACACCATCCGCAATTTGATCCGGTTATTTTTTCAATAGGTCCTGTTAGCGCCACTTGGTATGGGCTAATGTATGTAATTGGTTTTCTATTAGGTTATTGGCTAGGGCTTTATCAAGCAAAAACCCGTCCCGGGCTTGGCTGGAATGCAGAACAAGTTGGTGATTTGCTGACATGGTTGATGATTGGCACCATTGTTGGGGGGCGATTAGGTTATGTTTTGTTTTATATTATCGGTGCAGATGGTTTAGCGCCAATTATTGCAGATCCGTTGCTGCCTTTTAAAATTACAGATGGTGGAATGTCGTTCCATGGTGGATTGATAGGCGTAACGTTAGCTTGCATCGGCTATGCTTATTGCTATCATCGCCACACTTTAGATATCGGGGATTTTATTGCGCCGTTAGTACCATTTGGTTTATTTTTTGGTCGAATGGGTAATTTTATCAATGGGGAATTATGGGGCAGACCAACAGATTTACCTTGGGGAATGATTTTTACAACCGCGCCTGACCGTCTTCCTCGACATCCTTCGCAATTATATGAAGCGTTTTGGGAGGGGATTGTGCTGCTGATTTTGCTAAATTGGTATGCCCGTAAACCTAGACCACGCGGTAGAGTGACAGGACTTTTTTTAGTGGGATATGCATTAGGTCGTTTCTTGGTAGAATTTGTCCGCGAGAAGGACGCACAAATGAGTTATTATCTTTTCCATATGACAATGGGGCAGATGTTAACTATTCCTATGGCAGCCATTGGAATATGGCTTTTGGTTCGTCCAGTAAAAGCCGCGTCACTTCCCTTTGTTAATAAGGCATCGGTATGAAAGTTTATCAAGATTTACTCAATCATATTTTAATGCATGGTAGTCAAAAAACAGATCGAACAGGCACAGGAACGTTATCAATTTTTGGTTATCAAATGCGGTTTGATTTGAATCAAGGATTTCCTTTATTGACAACCAAAAAAGTTCATTTCAAGTCAGTGGTACATGAACTATTATGGTTTTTAAAAGGGGATACAAATATTGCTTATCTTAAAGAAAACGGCGTGTCTATTTGGGATGAATGGGCAGATGAGTCAGGCAATCTAGGACCTATTTATGGTAAGCAATGGCGGGATTTTGGCGGCGTTGATCAAATTACAGAAGTTTTACAGATGTTAAAAACGCAGCCAGATTCTCGCCGAATGTTGGTATCTGCTTGGAACGTTCCTGAATTAGGGCGTATGGCGTTGATGCCTTGCCATGTATTGTTTCAATTTTATGTTGCAGATAATCGTCTTTCTTGTCAGCTTTATCAGCGTTCCGCAGATGTTTTTTTAGGTGTTCCATTTAATATTGCTAGTTATGCTTTATTGACGATAATGATGGCGCAGCAGGCAGAACTTGAGTTAGGAGATTTTGTTTGGACAGGTGGAGATGTGCATTTATATCTAAATCATTTAGACCAAGCAAAAACGCAATTATCAAGAGAGCCTTATCCGTTACCAACATTAAAATTAAGTAAAGCATCGAACATTGACAAATATCGTTTTGAAGATATTCAGTTAGAAAATTACCACAGCCATTCAGCAATTAAAGCGCCTGTTGCGGTCTAAGAAAAGGAAAAATCGTGTTAAAAATTCTACGAAATTTGTTTTATGTTGGCGTGGTATTATTTATTTTCGGTATTATCATTGCTTGGACGTATGCAAAGAAATTAGAGCATGATTATCATTTGGACGATCAAGATTTGGGTGGGGCTTTATGGTCAATGCCAGCTCGAGTTTACGCCCGACCATTAGAGCTATATGTAGGCGCGCCGATAAGCTTAGAGCAATTGGTTCGAGAGTTGAAATTACTGGAATATCAGAGAACAAGCAATGTTATTAAACCGGAGCAATATAGTGTTAGTGAAAATAGTGTTATTTACTACGCGCCTGAATTTCATTTTTGGGATCAAACTCGTCATGCCCGCCGGATGCAGATTCAATTTGATAGTGATAAGATTTCTGCCGTTGATGATTTAACCAGTTTAGAGTCAGTCGCTTTAGAAAGGCTGAATCCGCTTAGAATTGCAAGTATCTATCCTCAACATAGAGAAGATAGAATTCTGGTTAAACTCAGCGAAGTGCCAGAAGTGCTAATTGATACTATTTTAGTCACAGAGGATAGAAATTTTTGGAAACATCCGGGTATAGACCCTAAAGGGCTTATTCGCTCTATTTATGTGACTTTTGTTAAAAAACAAGATCAACAAGGTGGTTCGACCTTAACACAGCAATTTATTAAAAATCATTATTTGACCAACGAGCGTAAAATTTCTCGTAAAGTTAAAGAAATGCTCATGGCATTGGTATTAGAGCGTCATGCAACTAAAAAGCAAATTTTAGAAGGTTATCTCAATGAAATTTATTTGGGACAAGATGGACAGCGGGCTATTCATGGTTTTGGTCTGGCCAGTGAGTATTATTTTAATAAAAAGCTAAATGAATTAAATCTTCATCAAATTGCTTTGTTAGTGGCTTTAGTGCGAGAGCCGGGTAATGCTGATCCAAGAGCGCATCCAGAATATGCAATTCGCCGAAGAAATTTAATTTTATCGGTAATGGCGCAACAAGGTTTGATTAGTCATGAAGATGAAAAATTGGCGACAGCCCTTCCGCTAGATGTTGTACCAAAAGAAAAAACACGAGATAGAATCCGCTTCCCAGCGTTTGTGGATTTGGTGTATCAACAGCTTTACCAAAACTATAACAAAGAGGACTTAACGAAGCAGGGATTAAATATCTTTACCACTTTAAATCCTCAAGTCCAAGAAGATATGCAAAATACTTTATCAGACACTTTGCCAAAATTAGAGCGTAGCAAGGGATTGAGAAGTAAGTTCTTACAAGGAGCTGCGGTCATTGTGGATTCTCAAACGGCGGAAGTGGTTTCTGTTGTTGGCTCAAGAGTGGCTGGAGAACAGGGCTTTAATAGAGCGCTATCTGCGAAGCGGCAAATCGGCTCTTTAGTGAAACCAATGGTATATTTGAGCGCTTTGGAATATCCAACACGTTATTCGCTTTCGACTTTATTAGATGATAGCCCGCTAAATTATTCACGAGGTGGAGAAAAATGGTCACCTAAGAATTATGACCGTCGTAATCATGGGCAAGTGATGCTGATAGATTCACTGGTTAAATCTTATAATATTCCAACGGTGAGAATTGCGCTGGATTTAGGATTAAATGATATTGTAGGAACGTTAAAACGTTTGGGCGCAAGAGATAATATTCGTCCCTATCCTTCATTGGCACTAGGCGCAGTACAGATGACGCCTTTGGAAGTCGCGCAGATTTATGAAACTTTCGCATCTGGTGGTTATTATCAGCCTTTGCGCTCAATCCGTGAAATTACTACACCAGATGGTAAAGTGGTTCATCGGTTTGAAATGAAAAGTATTCGTGCCATTGAGCCAACCCCTTACTATTTAATTATGACGGCAATGCAAGAAATTCCTCGCCGAGGAACAGCAGCTTCTATTTATAAAAGCTTTGATAAGAAATATAATTTTGCAGGAAAAACAGGAACGACTGATGATTATCGAGATAGCTGGTTTGCAGGATTCGCTGGCAATTATCTAACGGTTGCTTGGGTAGGTAATGATCAAAACCGTTCTACTAAGCTTTCTGGTGGAACTGGCGGTTTACCTTTATGGGTTGCTTTAATGAAAAAGCTCTCTTTAGAACCTTTAGTGGTTAAGCAACCTGACGGCATCGTAAATGCTAAAATTAACCGTAATAATGGATTAGTTGCGGGTAGTGGTTGTGGTAATACGCTTAATTTGCCTTTTATTGCTGGTTATCAACCAAGTTTTGGTGGAAATTGCGCAGCACCTAGACCAGTCACGCCACAATATGATGATATTTATGACAGTGGTTTTGGTGGCTTTAGTGCGCCAAGAGTTGATATGACGCCACCAAGAGTAGACAATCCGCCACCGGTTAGCAGCGGTGATCCAAGCGGTTGGTTTAACAATTAACATTTTTTAGATTAAAATTGTGCTTTTATCTCACTCAAAAATAGAATTTAAGGTGGAAAATATGAAAATCTCCCGGTTGACACTTGTTGTGGCTATTGCGCTTTTAACCGGCTGTAGCAATATGATGTATGGTGGTGGAATAGCACCAGTAGCGAATCAAAACACTTATTATGGACATCAGCAAGCTCAGCAGATGCCAAACTATCAGCCACCTGTTACACAAGCACTGCCTACTTCAACAGTTGTAAATCAGCAACCTGCTCAGACGGCTGTTTATCGCGTTCCAACACCGCCGTATTCGGTGAGAAATTCGGCAGAAAATTATGGCGGAGGCATTCAAGAAAGTAGTTCATCGCCTTATGCGACCACGCCTGTTAGACCAACAGCTGTGCAAAATAATACAGCAAATGTAGATGACGGTTGGTCGGTTCGCCCGAATAATACTCGTAATGAAGCTCCGCCCAGTGTAACGGATACGCCTAAAGTTGCAGAAGAGACTTCAACAAATAATACAACGCTTTCAGAAAGTCGTTCAGATGCGCGTCCAGTTCGTCCAGTTCAACAAGAGGTTGTTAAGCAATCGGTGAGTGATGAAGTTAGTGCACCAGCATCTGAAAATAGAACAAATAATAATTCTCAAGAGAGTGATACAAAAGTTGCAAAAGCAACAAACCCGCCTGCGCAAAATAAGTCTGGCGGAACAGCAGTTAGTAGCTTACTGAAACAAGCAAATGCTGAGCTAGGAAAAGGCAATTTAGATGGTGCTGTAAGCTATTTGGAAAATGCGCATCGTATTGACAGTAAAAATGCAAAAATTCTCTATGACATTGCCAATATCCGTTATCATCAAGGGCGTTATCGTGATGCGGAAAATATGGCAGTAAAATCTATTAGAGAGGGGGGCAGTAATGCAATGATGAAAAAAAGTTGGTCATTAATTGCTAATGCGCGTAAAGCATTAGGCGATAATCAAGGCGCAATTTTAGCTGCTGAAAAAGCAGCCTCTTATTAAGTTCTCTGATCTTGGTGAATGAGATTGAAACGCTATTTGCCCCGAAAGGGGCTTTGGCGTCTTTATTAAAAGGTTATCGTCCGCGAGAAAGTCAGCAACTATTGGCACAAGCGGTTGCAGATAATCTTGATGATAATTCAGTTTTATTAGCAGAAGCGGGTACAGGTACAGGCAAAACATTTGCTTATCTTTTACCCGCTATTTATCGTGGTAAGAAAACGCTCGTTTCAACGGCAACCAAAACTTTACAAGAGCAAATTTTTACCCATGATATTCCTTTGGTTAAAAAAGGTTTGAAAAGTGGTGTTTCAGTAGCCTTATTGAAAGGCAGAAGAAATTATTTTTGTCATTACCACTATGCACAACTTCAATCTCGTCCTTTGCTGTCTGCTGAAGATAAGACGTATCGTTTACGCATTGATCATTTTGCGAAAACGACTAAGGATGGAGATTTAGTTAATTTAAAAAATATTCCGGAAGATCATGAGATTATTCAACACATCACCAGTACGACAGATAATTGTTTAGGCAGAGAGTGTGAATTTTTTGAAGAATGTTTTGTGCAGAAAGCTCGCCAAAAAGCAAAAGAAGCTGATTTAGTTGTTGTCAATCATCATTTATTATTAGCTGATTTTGCATTGAAAAGCGATGGATTTGCGGAAATTCTTCCAGATATTGAAGCGTTTATTATTGATGAAGCGCATCATCTTCCACAAATTGCCGTTAATTTTTTAGGAGAGCGTGTTTCTCAAAGACAAATTCGTTTATTTCTGGATGATTTAAACATTGCTGTTGCTGAAGAAGCGCCTGATGCGCTAGATTTGAGAGCGGCAATTTCGCCTTGTGCACTAGCGTTAGCAGAAGTTATTAATTCGCTAAAGGAAACTAAAGAAACGCATTATGAAAGTGAGGAGCTGTTAGCTTTAGCGCCTTTTTGGAAAGCTTTAAAATCTTTATCAGACAGGCTTTATAAGATTAAAAAACAGTTCTCTCCACATCATGAGCGTGGGAAACAGCTTCATCAATTAAGTGAACGACTTGGAAAAATGCTAGATATTCTGGCATTATTTATTGATCGATCAGGCAATCCAGTATTATCTAAACAGACTGTTGAAGCAGCCTCTGTTAAAGCGGTTGCTGAAAATCTCTCCTTATCAGAGAAAGTAGATATTACTTCCTCTGAGCAAGCAGAAAGTGAAAAAAAGGAAAACTCATCGATTTTTTTAGCGCAATGGCTAGATGTTGGTCAAAAGAGTTTTGTTTTAAATTCTGTTCCTGTCAATGCGGCTGGACGCTTTGCTTATTGGATTAAGCAAAGCGGAGCTAGTTGGACGTTCTTATCCGCTACTTTAGCTGTGGGCGGAAAATTTGATCATTTTAGACGAGAATTGGGGTTATCGGAGCAGGTATCAACATTGCAATTGGAAAGTCCTTTTGACTATCGTATGCAATCTTTGCTATATCATCCTCAAAATTTACCTAATCCGAATGAAAATAGTTATACAAAAAAGCTTATTGAAGCAAGTTTGCCCGTATTAAAACGAACCAAAGGAAGGGCCTTTTTATTATTTACTAGCTATAAAGCGATGCATACGGCAAAAGAGGTGTTGAAAGATGAACGTTTTCAGCTTTTTGTACAAGGTGATGCACCAAAGGCGCAGTTACTAGCTGATTTTCGTGAAAGCAAACAAGGTTTATTATTAGCGACGGCAAGCTTTTGGGAAGGGGTCGATGTCCGCGGAGATCGTTTAGTCTGTGTGGTAATCGACCGTTTACCATTCGCTGTTCCTAATGATCCAGTGACGAAAACACGACATCGTTTGTTAGAAGAAAAAGGGTTATCGCCTTTTATCCACGATAGCTTACCTCAGGCGGTGATTTCTCTTAAACAGGGCGTGGGGCGTTTAATTCGCGATGTGGAAGATTATGGTGTTTTAGTAATTGGTGATCCGCGTCTTACAGGAAAGCGTTATGGAAAGATTTTTTTAGAGAGTTTGCCTAGAATGACTCGTACAACTAAGCTTGATATCGTTAACCGGTTTTTTGATTATCATGAACAATCCTGATTTTTCTTGCCCATTATTGGCGATTGATACTTCAACTCCTGCCTGCTCAGTCGCACTACGTGCGGATGAACGTATTTTTTCTCGCTTCCATCAAGGTCATGGAAAGCACACAGATGTTATTTTGCCGATGATTGATGAGTTATTTCAAGCATCTGGCTACACACTGCAATCTTTAGCAGGCATTATTCTTTCCGCTGGACCTGGAGCTTTTACAGGTTTGCGCGTTGGCGCTAGCGTTGCTGCTGGATTAGCTGCCGCTTTTAATACGCCGATAGGTTGTTTGTCATCTTTGGCTTTACTGGCAGCAGGTAGCGAAAAAGAAGGCG
This sequence comes from Suttonella ornithocola, assembly GCF_001889065.1. Lineage (GTDB taxonomy): Bacteria > Pseudomonadota > Gammaproteobacteria > Cardiobacteriales > Cardiobacteriaceae > Suttonella_A > Suttonella_A ornithocola. The sequence continues at coordinate 17,709 of NZ_LWHB01000012.1, forward strand.
CTGTTTTAGCGCTTTTAGACGCCAGAATGCAGCAATGTTATGCAGGGCTATATCAAAGCGTAAATAGTGGTTTTCAATGCTTACAGAAAGATAGATTGGTAATGCCTCAGCAATTGTCTGATTGGCAAGTCAGCAATGTAGTTGGTCCGGGCGCAATTTATTTCCCACAATGGGCGCATTTAGAGAGTGTTCAATCCATTCCTGATGCAAAGAATGCTTTTAAGGCATTGAACTTAGTACGCTGGCAGTCAGCCAGTCAGCCGATTGAGATTGATTATTTGCGTAATGATGTAACGAGTTAATATTTAAGAGAGAAGAAATGAAAAAAATAACGATTTATCGTTTTAAGGTATCTTTGCTTGAGGCATCTTATCTGTTTGATTGTTTAAATTTAAATAAGAGTGGTTAAAGAGAAAAGTCATGAATGGAAAAGCGAATTATCAAACAGCGTTAACGGTTCGAGTAGGCGATATTAATTATGGAGGGCATCTTGGGCATGACCGTTTGATTACGCTACTACATCAAGCCAGAATTGATTTTTTTAATGCCCTTGGTGGAAATGAATTGGATTTTTTTGGCATCGGGTTAATTATGCGACGGCTGCAAGTGGATTATTTAGCAGAAGCCTTTTTAGGAGAGGTATTAACCGTCGAAATGGAAATTGTGGAGGTTAAGCCTAGCCGTTTTTCTATTGCTTATCGTGTGCTAAATAGTGAAAAATTAGTGGCAACAGCACAGACTTTAATGGTTGCTTTTGATTATCAGTTGCGCAAGGTTCGTCCGTTACCAGATGAATTTTATGCAGCCATAGGAGCTTAGATGGATAGTGTAAAGTTATTACGTCAAATTTTTATTTTATTGACCGTAATTGTTATTTTGGCGGTTTTTTTAATTATTTTTCAATTAACGGATTTAGGCTTTCGGGCGTATGACCGCTTATCTACCGCTTCTCCATGGTTAATTGGTGCTTATTTATTGATGGTGGCAGTCATTGCTGGCACTGGCTTATTTTTGATTATTAAAATTTGGACGATAGGGCGTCGGAAGCCTAAGTCTAGCAATGCTGCTAAACCTAAAGCAACAGCCGAAGCTTTGCGAACTAAGCTTAATAAGGCACGTGCACAAGGTGCTGATGTTGCTGCTATTGAAGCGGATTTAGAGGTTTTGTCTGATGAACCGCCAACGACTTTAGAGATTGCTTTTTTTGGTAAGATTAGCACAGGAAAAAGTTCTTTAATTCGTACATTGTTGCCTAATGCGCATGTAGAAACGTCTGTTATTGGGGGCTCAACAGCAGCGATTGAGCGTTTTCACTATACAACAGAGCATGGATTGTCTTTGACGTTAATTGATATGCCAGGAACGCATCAAGCACAAACGATTGCTTCTTTAGATAATAGTGTGATGCAGGCAGCTCGTCGGGTGCATATTGTCTGCTATGTGTTAGATCAAGATATAACGGCTTCAGACCAAGAATCAATCGCTTTATTACATCAATTCGGCAAACCTTTAGTGGTGATTTTAAATAAAAGTAACCGTTATGATGAAGCTGAAAGAGCGTTATTAAAAGAAAGAATTCAATCAAGAATTCCAGCAGATGCGCAATTGGTTTTAGCTGCTAGCGCTTATCCTCAGGAAGTAAAACGCATTGCCAAAGACGGAACGGTAAGTTTTACTGAGCGATTGACAGGTGGAGATATTCATCCTTTATTAAAGGTTTTTGCGCAGTTAGAAGGTCAAAGAGGCGAACTGGGTAAACGTCAACAGCAGGCTTTATTGGAATTGGCAGATGATTCTTTAGCACAAACTTTAGGCGCATTTCGTCGTGAACGCGGACAAGCCATGGTAAAAGCCTATTCTCGCAAGGCGATGTTGGGTGGGGTTGCAGCAGTAGGGCCGGGAACAGATGTCTTAATTCAAGGCTATTTGGGTATGGATATGCTAAAAGCATTGACGAAGCTTTATGATGTCCCAGCGCAAGAGATTGATTTGCAATCGTTGTTAGAAACGATTAGTGGCAAGATTAAATCGCAAGTCACTTTAGTATTAGCTTTAGCGGGTAATGTTTGTAAGGCGTTTCCAGGTGTGGGAACTGTTTTAGGTGGGGCAAGTCATGCGGTTGCTTATGGCTTGATTTTTGAGAGTCTAGGACAAGCGGTTTTAACGGTTTTAGAACAAAATGATGGTAAATTAACTTCACAAAATATTTTGCAACAGTTTGAAACGCAAATAAATAAAGATTTAGAAAGTCGAGCGATTGGCTTAGTGAAGACAGTCATGCTCAGTAAAAAGGAAGACGCTAATGAATAATGAGCGTGGTCAAAACCATTTAGGTAAAGCAAGAGATTCTTTAAGTCGTTTATTAGAAGATAAGCGCTTACCTGGAGAAGCAAAAGCACGATTATCTGAGGATTTTCGACAATTACAGCGTTTGTTAGATAAGTTAGAAAAAGGGCATGTACATGTTGCGGCGTTTGGTCGTGTTAGTGTTGGAAAGTCTGCGTTATTAAATGCATTAGCAGGTAAAACGGTTTTTGAAACCAGTGTCTTACATGGCCATACGAAACACAGCGCCGAAACGTTATGGCAAAGTTTTGATACGGGGGGCGTGTATTTATTAGATACGCCAGGGATTGATGAGGTTAACGGCGAAGAACGCGCCAAAATTGCGGATAATGTGGCTCGTCAAGCAGATGTGATTCTGTTTGTGGTTGATGGTGATATGACTGATATTGAATATGAAGCGTTATTTGCACTGCATCAGGAAACGCAGCCAATTATTTTGGTATTAAATAAAGCAGATCGTTATAGTGCGCGTGAGCAAGAGGCATTATTAAAGCATTTGCGTCATCGCGTCGCTGAGATGGTTCCGTCTGAGCGAGTGGTTGTCGCAGCAGCTCAGCCTGATAAGCAGTTAGAGATTATCGAACGAGAAAATGGTTCTGAAGAAGAACGTTGGGTAATGCCAGAACCGCGTGTAGAAGAATTACGCCAAGTTTTATGGCAGTTATTACAGGCTGGCGGGCAAAGTTATGCCGCGCTCAATGCCAGTGTTTTTGCTGGTCGAATGAGTGAAAAGATTGGAATGGAAATTATTGAAGCAAAAAGAAGCATTGCTGAAAAGATTATCCGTCAATATGCTTTGTTTAAATCCATTGGGGTGGCAATTAATCCTATTCCTGCCGTCGATTTATTAGCTTTAGCGGCTGATAGTGGAATGGTCGTGCATTTATCAAAAGTGTATGGGGTTGAGCTTACCCGCCATGAAGCAGGTAGTTTGATACGAACGATTGCGGTGCAAACGGGTATGTTAATGGGAACGGTTTATGGCATACAGGTTTTATCTTCTGTTTTAAAAGGCTTAACAGGTGGTCTTTCCACAATTATTACCGCAGGGGCACAGGCAGGTGTCGCTTTTTATGGCAGCTATGTTGTCGGAAAAGCTGCACAACAATATTTTGCTCAAGGTGCTAGCTGGGGCGAAGGCGGTGCCAAGCGCGTGATTGAGGAAATTATGGCAGATTTGGATAAGGATCAATTAATGAGCGAGGCAAAGGCTTCTGTTCAGCAGCTATTAAAAAAGGGTAAAAAATGACAGGACAATGGTGGGAAGAAAATTTATCTATGCAAGCGCTAGATAAAGGGCTATCGCTTTTAAGTTTTCAAGGTATTGATGACGCTGATATTTATTTACAACGGAGTCGTACAGAAAACTGGGGGCTATCCGAACATCAAGTAAAAACAGCTTCTTATGATGCAGAAGCGGGACTAGGAGTAAGAGCGATTATCGGAGAGCGGACGGGGTTTGCTTATGCCGATGCACTGCAAGAAGAGGCTTTATTTGATGCTTGTCGTTTTGCACGCCAGATTGGTCGAGAAGCAAAAGATTATGCTATTCAAGTTCCTCAAAAGGCGATTACGGTTTCAGCGCTTTATCCAGATATTGATCCATTAGCCAGTCTAAGTGCAGAAAGAAAGGTGGCTTTATTACATTTGGCAGATGAGTATGCTTATCAAAAAGATTCTCATGTAGTTGATGTTAGTGCTAGCTTTGCTGCCAGTTATGAGGAAATCTTTGTTTTGCGTTTGGATGGACAGTTTGCTTGGGATATTCGTCCATTAGTGCATTTTAATGTTTCTGTTGTTTTAGAAAAAGCGGGACGTCGAGAAAGCGGATATGCTGGCGGTGGTGGTCGTGATAGTTATTTAGCGCTATTAGATGAGCAGACAATACGCCATTATATTGATGAAGCAATCGCACAAGCGCAAGTAAATTTAGAGGCAATTGCTGCACCGGCAGGACAAATGTCTGTGGTTTTGGGCAATGGTTGGCCGGGAGTTTTGCTGCATGAAGCGGTTGGTCATGGATTGGAAGGGGATTTTAATCGCAAAGGAACCTCTGTTTTTGCGGGTAGAGTGGGCGAGCAGGTGTGTTCGCCACTATGCACGGTGATTGATGATGGAACGTTATCTGGCCGCCGTGGATCTTTGTCTGTAGATGATGAAGGAACGCCTACTGCAAAAAATGTGCTAATTGAAAAGGGTGTTTTAAAGGGCTATATGCAGGATAGGTTAAATGCGCGACTAATGGGCGTTGCCCCAACAGGCAATGGTCGGCGGGAAAGCTATGCGTATTTACCGATGCCAAGAATGACGAATACGTATTTAGCAGCTGGTGAGCATCAACGAGAAGAAATGATTCGCTCGGTTAAGCGCGGTATTTATGCTGAACAGTTTGGCGGTGGACAAGTGGATATCACTAACGGGCAATTTGTTTTTGCAGCAACACAAGCTTATTTGATTGAAGATGGAAAAATTACTGCGCCGATTAAAGGAGCAACTTTAATTGGAAATGGTCCAGAGGTTATGGGAAAAATCTCAATGGTTGGGGCGGATTTGGCATTAGACAGTGGCATTGGTGTCTGTGGAAAGAATGGGCAGTCAGTTCCTGTTGGTGTTGGGCAACCTAGTGTCAAAATTGATGAACTGACAGTAGGAGGGACAGCGCTATGAGTTTGGCAGAAAAGCGTATCTTTGAAGAAAAAGCGGCTTTTATTCTCAATAAAGCTAAGGCTTTAGGAGCGGATGAAGCTTCTGTGAGTTTGCATCAAACAGAAGGCGCTTCTGTTGATTGGCGCATGGGGGCGATTGAAGGCATTTCACGTGAGCAATCTTTAAATATTGGTATTGCTGTGCTTAAGAATAAAGCACAAGGGATGAGTACGTTAAGTGATTGGTCAGAGGCGGCATTAGAAGCGGGTGTTGCTGCGGCGATAAATGCCGCCAGTTTTACAGAGGCAGACGAGCATTATGGCTTGCCTTCTCCCGAGCAATATGCTCAGATAACGGCTGAACAGTTAGCAGAATTGAATTGCGATAGTGGCGAATTACCTGATAGTGCTTGGTTAGAGGCTCAGGCGGAGGCTTGTGAACAAGCAGCATTGGCATTTGATAAGCGGATTGTGATGAGTGATGGTGCTAGTGCAGATGCTATGCGCAGTTATCAATATAAGGCAACTTCTAATGGTTTTTCGGCTGGAATTTCACGAAGCCAAGTCAGTCTTTCAGTATCTGTTCTAGCGCGTGAGGATAATGATCAACAAAGTGATTATGATTGGGACAGCGCTTGCTATCGACAAGATTTGCGTTTAGCAGATAATATTGGTCGAGTGGCTGCTGAACGTGCATTAGCGGCCTTGCAACCTAAAAATATTCAAACAGGCAGTTATCCTGTTATTTTTTCTCCAGAGATGGCGACTGGTTTATTCGGGCATTTATTAGCCACATTGGGCGGGCGAGCGCAATATCGTCAGTTGAGTTTTTTAAATGACAGTTTGGGGCAAAAGATATTACCAGAATGGTTAAGCTTGCTAGAAAAGCCCTATTTGCCGAAAAGCAATGTTTCAACGCTTTTTGATAGCGATGGATTACCGCCAGCGCAAGGCGCTTTGATTGAAAATGGACGCGTTGTTCACTATTTATTAAGCCTTTATTCTGCTCGTCGGTTAAATTTATCACCGACTGGAAATGCTAGCGGTGTGCATAATTTGTGTTTTGAGGCAGATAAGACATATGCACTGCCTCCTCAGCAGCTTTATCAAACAATGAAGCGGGGACTAATTGTTACGCGTTTAATGGGGCAGGGCGTGAATACACTAACGGGCGATTATTCTCGCGGTGCCAGTGGTTTTTGGGTGGAAAATGGGGAAGTCGCTTATCCTGTTGACGGATTAACAATTGCTGGCAATTTACGCGATATGTATCAAGGCATTCAAGCCATTGGTACGGATGTTGATACTAAAAGAAATATTCGCGCACCTTCTATACTACTTTCTCCAATGACGGTTGCCCAATAATTGTGATGACAGATGAAGACTGGATGCGTCTTGCGCTTGAAGAAGCGAAGCTTGCAGCAGATAATGATGAAGTACCGATTGGTGCGGTTTTGATACGGGGTGAGCAACTATTGGCAAAAGCGGGTAATCGAACCATTCGTGATTGTGATCCTAGTGCGCATGCAGAGGTATTGGTTTTACGGGAAGGCGCAAAATGCTTAGGAAATTATCGTTTAGGCAATTGTGCTTTGTATGTCACCGTAGAGCCTTGTGTCATGTGTGTGGGCGCATTAGTACAAGCAAGAGTTCGTAAATTGGTTTATGGTGCGTATAATCTGCGAGGTGGCGCGTGTGGTACGAGCTTTGATTTAGCGCGTCACCCTATTTTAAATCATCAGATTACCGAATTAAAAAGTGGTATTTTGGCGCAAGAATGTGGCGCATTGATGCAAGATTTTTTCGAAAAAAAACGAAAGAGGTAATAAAAAATGGCGACGATTTTTACCGTAATTGGATTAGGCGCGTTTGGTCGCTCTGCTGCCATGACTTTGCAATCTTTAGGGAATACAGTTATCGGTATTGATACTGACCCTAAAATGGTAGATGAAATTAAAAATGATATTCCACACGCAATGATCGCCGATGCAACCAGTCGTGATATGTTAGAAGAAATCAATGTGGCACAATCTCAAGGAGTGTTGGTAAGTATCGGTGAGGATTTGGAAGCGAGTTTGCTGTGTGTGTTAAATTTAAAACAGCTTGGTGTCACCAATATCTGGGTAAAAGCTAAAAGCCATGCGCATCATGCGATTTTAACGGATATGGGCGTGCGTCGCGTGATTCATCCTGAAAGTAGCATGGGAAAACGGGTTGCTCAGAAAATGAATTTCCCATTGATGAAAGACATGCTGAATATCGCTTCAGATTGTGTGATGACAGTCATGGATATGCCAGTGAGAGAAGAACCATTAACAGTAGGCGATGTTTTAAATATGCATGAATCGGTTAGATTCTTTGGATTGTATCGCGATGGTGAACTCTATACGAATCTAGCGCCAGAAAATGAGCTTCATGCGGAAGACCGCTTATTATTTGCTGGCAGTCAAGCGGCTTTACGAACTTTGATTAAAGAGTTTCGTGGGAAATAAGTTGATTTATGATCAGTTTTAAACGTATCGCCTTTTTGCTTAGACATCCCCCTGTTGTGTTAGCAATGGGATTTTTAGTGTTGATTATTGGCGGCGCTATTTTATTAAAATTACCGGGATTTACGACTAAGCCGTTAGGTTTTCTGCAAGCAATGTTTATGACAACTTCGTCTGTTACTGTTACAGGGCTTGCGGTCGCAGATTTAAGTGATTTTACATTGTATGGACAGCTGGTGATGCTGTTTTTAATGGAAACCGGTGGCTTAGGATTTATGACATTCACAGTTTTAGCCATTATGGCACTCCAGCGCCGGATAGGGATGCATGGACAGCTCATTGTTTCTCAAGCAATGGGTGGCGTAAAATTGAGTGAAATTAATGAAATTGCTAAGAAAATTATTTTCTTAGCACTGATTGTCCAAAGTATCGGTTGGTTTTTATTATGTGTATTATGGGCAGGCGATTTCGGATGGAAAGAATCGGCGTATAGTGCGTTTTTCTATACAATTTCTGCGTTTAATAATGCTGGGTTTGCTCTTACTGGCGATAACTTGATGGTTTATTCGCATCAAACCACGGTGCTTTTTATTTTCACTTTGCTGATTATGATCGGTGGGCTGGGCTTTTTCGTCGTGACAGATTTTGCGAAAAAACCCTTGGGTCAAGAGCTAAGTGTGAATACGAAAGTCATTATCATTGCGACATTAGGGCTAAATTTAATTGCTGCGACCATTTTCTGGCTACTTGAACATAAAAATTTACATACGATTGGCACGATGCCGCTTTCTGAACAAGTTATGAATTCATGGTTTGCGGCAGTAACGCCGAGAACAGCCGGTTTTAATACGATTCCAACGGATCAATATACCGATGCCAGTACGTTTTTAACGTTAGTCTTGATGTTTATTGGCGCGGGCTCTTTTTCTACCGGTGGGGGAATTAAGCTCGGAACAATGGTTGTCTTACTTTTAACGACTTGGTCATTCATTCAACAGCGCGATAGCGTAACAGTTATGCGTCGAAAGATTGCGGAAAAACAAGTGAAAAAGGCAATTGCGGTGGTGATTGTTACGGCATTGATGATTGCATTAAGTATTTTTATTTTATTAGCGATTGAAGCGCATCATGAATTTATTGATGTGTTATTTGAAGTGGTATCAGCTATTTCGACTGTGGGGTTATCGCGAGGAATTACTTCTGTGCTCACTCCAATGGGAGAAGTAGTAATTATGTTTATGATGTTTGCTGGAAGGGTTGGGCCATTAACTATCGGTTATTTAATTGCTTTACCTAAAACGACAAAAATTGAATACCCTGAAGCAAGAATTGATGTGGGTTAACCTTTTTAAGGAAAAATTATGCGTAGCGAAAGATTGTGGTTTAGTTTTTTTACTTTATTGGCATTAACGCTAAATTTTGGGTTTGTCTACGGCGATATTGGCAACCCAGAACACCATGATAAATTAGAATTGTTTTTCACCTTTGTGGTGAGTATCGTTTGTACTATCTTAAAATTTGGTGACCGAACACAAATGGGGGCGCTTTTATTAGCGACCAGTTTGGTGGCAGACGTTCAGTTGTTTTGTGCAGTAATGGCGTGGACATTTGGCGTTGGACCTTTAGATGGTGCAACAATGGCAACGATTGTTTCTTTCACGGCTGGTGCATTGGTAGCCAATATTGTATCAGTGGCTTTATTGGTGATTGAAACCGCTAGTTTACGTCGATAAAACCCTGTGAACGAAGTCGTCTATCTTATTTTCCGACAAATGCGCCGACCCGCTTTGGTGTTGGTCATTGGTTATTCTATTGCTGTGCTTGGAATGTCATTGATGCCAACCGTAGGCGAAGATGGCGAAATCACGCATCTCACTATTTTCCAATCATTTTATTGGCTGTCTTATACGGCTACGACCATTGGTTATGGGGAAGTTCCCGTAGAATTTTCTGACTGGCAGCGTGTTTGGGTCGCATTTAGTATTTACTATACGGTTCCGGCTTGGCTATATGCGGCAGGGAAAATTATTGCGCTACTAAGTGATCCCGTTTTTCAGCATGCAATTCGTGAAAATAGCTTTGCGCGACGTGTACGAAATATGCGTACGCGATTTGTTGTCGTTTGCGGATTTGGAGAGTCTGGGCATAGAATTGTAAAGCGTTTACTGCATTCTGGTTATGAATGCGTAGTGATTGATAATGATTCTGATCGAATCAATCGAATGTCATTAGACCCAGTATTGCATAATGTTTTGGCAGTTTCTGGGGATGCGGCAGATGTTGAGTTATTAACCAGAGCGGGTATTGGTTCTCCTTTTTGCCGAGCGGTTATTGCAATTACAGATAATGAGGACGTTAATATTAAGGTGGCATTATCCGCACGCTTACTGTCTTCAAATCGTGAAAAATTTCAAATTATTTGCCGAACAATGACGCGTGAGGGGAGCGCAAATGCCAAATCGTTTAATACCGATTTAGTCATCAATACGCATCATATTTTTGCAGAACGTTTAACCACAGGTTTAAGACGCCCAGCAATTGCGGATTTAATGTCGCGTTTCTATTCAGAACCAGGGACTTATCATGAACCGCCACCTCAGCCACCAGCAGGAAGTTGGATTATTTGTGGTTATGGAGCCTTGGGTAGAACATTAGAGCGATTTTTAGAGTATGAAGGTGTCGATGCTGTCATTATTGATGATCAGATTGCTGTGGATAAAGGACATGTGCAAGGCAAAGGAACGGAAGCAGTTACATTGCGTGAGGCACGTATTGACCATGCGCAAGCCATTGTTGCAGGAAGAGATTACGACCCAGACAATTTATCCATTGCAATGACAGCAAAGGCAATGCAACCATCATTATTCGTTGTGGGACGGCAAAACCGTAGCTCTAATGAACGGTTATTTGAAGTTGCAGGGTTTAACCGAGTCATGGAAGAAGCAGAGCTCATTGTGAGTGAGATTTTTCCACATTTGGCGCGCCCTTTATTAGGGCGGTTCTTACGAGCTTTACGTCATCAAAATGAAATGTGGGGCGAACAATTACTTTTGCAAATTGAGAAACTTTCGGGCGGCTATAATCCGCATCACTATGTGCTAAGAATTACGGAAAAACACGCGCCAGCCATCATCGAACATTTAAAAAGTGGACATTTATTACGTTTACAATCTTTATGGACGCAGCCGGATAATCCAGATACGTTTAAACAAGCTTTACCGCTTTTATTATTGAAAGAGGATAAAGAAATTTTACTCCCTAATCCCGCAACCAATTTACAAGTGGGCGATCAGGTACTAATCGCGTATCAAGAGCCGTATGTTGCGTCGCGTTTATCAAGAAATTGTTTTGATGAAGCTTCTTTATATTGGGCGCTTCATGGACGAGAAAAAACAACGTCTTATGTACTTAATTATTTACTGAAAAAATTTGAATGAAACAGATTCCTTATTATCAACGTTTTGGTGAAGGTAAAGAAACCTTAATATTGCTTCATAGTGGCGGTATGGCAGGGGTTGAATGGCAGCCACAAATTCCAATATTGTCTAAGCGCTATCAACTATTGGTTCCTGATTTACCTGGGCATGGTAAAACATTACTATCAGATGAGCGCTTAACCATTGCGAAACTTGGTGAGTCTGTATTAGCAATGATGGATGATGCAAATATTGAGAAAGGGCATATCTGTGGCTCATCTATGGGCGCCGCAACGGCGATGTGGCTGAATCTTAATTATCCTGAAAAAGTTGATAAAGCTATTTTTTATCGAATTAGCTATCAAAAAAATGTGGAAACTTATCAGCAAACTCGCAATATGTCTGACCCAGCTTATTGGAAAAAGTTTGGCTTACATAAATGGCTTTCTGAACTCCATTTCCCACAAGGGGGAGAAGATGCTTGGGAGCGTGTTATTGCAAGCGTGAGTGAGGCTTTAGATCCTACTGAGAGCGAACATGCACACACACTAGACGCATTTTCAAAGATAACCAATCCGGTTTTATTGGTTGCCGGAGATAGAGACCCTGTGGCACCTTTGGAAGATATTTTGGCGCTTTATCGTACTATTCCAAATAGTGGTTTGTGGGTATTGCCTTATGCAGACCATATTACCGCGACAAATACCTGGCGTGCTCAGGCATTTGCCGAAGAAATTTTGCGGTTTCTTACCCGTGTTGAAAGAGATAAAATGATATAATCGCTTTTTTAAAGCGTCTGATTAGGAGACACCATGAAAATTATCACTGTTACCCCCAATCCCGCCATTGATTTAACTATTCATGCTACTGATTGGCAAAGAGGTTTAGTTAATCGTGGTCAAAGTGTTGATAAAACCGCAGGCGGTAAGGGGATTACGGTCGCCATTAACCTTAATGACGCCGGCGTAGATGCTATTGTTACCGGCTGGATGGGCGCGCATAACGATAGTACCTTTGTAGAGGAATTTGAAGAGCATCATGTGGTTGATGAGTTTATCCGGATACCGGGTGATACTAGACGATGCTTTAAAATCATTGATGATAATACCGGTGAAACTACTGATATCAATATGCCGGGATTAGAAATTCCAGCTGATGCACGTCAAGCACTCATCGATTATTTAGACAGAGAAGTAACAAACGAAACCATTCTTGTTCTAGGCGGAAGTTTGCCAAAAGGCGTTGAAAAAGATTTTTATGCTGGTATTACCAAGCGTTATCGCGATAAATGCCGTTATTTAGTGATTGATACTAGTGATGAAGCTTTGAAAAAACTGATGGAATGTGATGTGCTTCCTCATATTATTAAGCCTAATATTCATGAGTTAGAAGACCTGTGCGGTCGAGAGTTAGAAGAAGATGCTGATATTGTCAAACAAGCAAGGGAATTTGTGGCTCGTGGTGTGGAGCTTTGCGTGGTTTCTATGGGTAGCCGTGGTGCTTGGTTTGTGACCGAATATGATGCCATTCATGCATCACCTCCGCGTGTAAAAGTCATGAGCACTGTTGGCGCAGGAGATGCGATGGTAGCTGGTGTTGTACGTGGTATGAGTTTAGGAGAAGACTTAGTCACAATTGCTAAAACAGCGACTGCTTATAGCGCAGCAAATATTCAGCATATGGGAACAGCCTTACCGCCACAAGATAAGATTGAAAAATTAATGTCTCGTGTAGTAATTTCTCAATTACCTTAAAATAAAAAAATGCTTTGGTTAATAGCAGTGCATTTTCTAAATATCATTTCGCCCTATTGAAAAATAGGGCGAATATTTTTTTAAAGTTTACCCACTAAAATATTGAGCATTCTACGTAAAGGTTCTGCAGCGCCCCAAAGTAGCTGATCGCCAACGGTGAAAGCTGTTAGATATTCACCACCCATATTCAGTTTGCGTAAGCGACCGACAGGAACGGTTAACGTTCCAGATACTGCGGCTGGTGTTAATTCATGCATAGAAGCTTCGCGATCGTTTGGAATGACTTTTACCCATTCGTTGTGTTCGGCAATTGCTGATTCAATGTCAGATAAAGGAATATCTTTCTTCAGTTTAATGGTTAACGCTTGAGCATGAGAACGCATCGCACCAATACGCACGCACAAACCGTCAATTAAAATAGGATTGTCTTGACGTTGCATGATTTTATTTGCTTCTACTTGTGCTTTCCATTCTTCTTTACTTTGTCCGCTTTCTAATGCTTTATCAATCCAAGGAATTAAGCTACCTGCCAAAGGAACACCAAAATTGGCAATATCTAAACCGTTATGCAAGGTCTGGGTGACTTGGCGGTCAATGTCTAAAATATTGCTTGCGGGATCTTCTAGTAAGGTATGCACACGGTTTTCAAGTTGTCCCATCTGTGTGAGAAGTTCGCGCATATTTTTAGCACCTGCGCCAGAGGCAGCTTGATAGGTCATTGGGCTAATCCATTCTACCCAGTCATTCGCAAGGATTCCGCCAATCCCTAGCATCATGAGTGAAACGGTACAGTTTCCACCAATGAAGTCTTTTTTACCTTCTGCTAAAGCGCGATCGATAACGTCTCTATTCACTGGATCAAGAATAATAACGCTGTCTTTTTCCATTCTTAGCGTTGAAGCTGCATCAATCCAATAGCCATCCCAACCGCTATCTCGTAATTTTTGATGGACGGCGTTAGTATAATCTCCCCCTTGGCAAGTGATGATAATATCCATTTCTGCTAAGGCTTGGATATCATTTGCATCTTTAAGCGTTTTACCTTTGCCAGCAAATTCAGGTGCCACTTGTCCGGTCTGTGAAGTGGTAAATAAAGTGGTATCAATGCCTTCAAAATCATTCTGTTCTAGCATTCTTCCGACGAGTACAGAACCTACCATTCCACGCCAACCAACGATTCCCAATTTTTTCATATAGTTCTCCGATAAATTTTTACTAGCCGTTTATTTAATCGGTATTTTTAATGAGATGCAAGCAAAATGCTTATCTATCGCGCGCTTTTATTGTTGTTGGTTTACATTTTTTAAAATAAAGTAAATGTTTAAATATGAATTTTTTGCAATTTTAATAAGTCACCGCTAAAATTCTCATTCTTTAAATGACGTTCGGATTATTCGTGAATTTTTCTTTTTCCATTTCAGCATGGCAAGCGTTTTCACCCTATCATCATCAATTTTCAGATTGGCAACAATGGGCAAAAGAAAAAGAGACTTATTGCAAAGCGAAAGAGGCTGTGTTACCCGCTTTAACTTTTATTCCTGCTATGCAACGCCGTCGCTTAAATTTGCCGGCAAAATTGATGTTTTCAGCGCTTTATCATTTAGATTTACCGAGTGATATTCCAGTAGTGTTTGCTTCCCATGATGGAGAAACCAATCGTAGTTTCTCGCTTTGGCTTGAGTTATTACGCGAAGGCGCAATGTCGCCAATGTCTTTTGGTTTGTCTGTGCATAATGCGCATTCTGGCAGTTGGTCGCTTTTTCGAGGTAATCAAGCAGAAATGAATGCGGTTGCTGCTAATGATGGGGTATTAGAAACGGCTTTAATAGAAGCGGTTGCTTTATTACATGATGATGCAGAGGAAGTAGCGGTAGTGGTAGTAGAAGAACCTTTAAAAGAGGAATATGCCGTGCCAGCTTCTCGTGCACCGTTCCCTTACGCACTTGCGCTGCGGGTTGTTAAAGGAAATGATTATTCTCTGCGCTATCAAGGAAAGGATTTTTCACAATCCCCCAATAGCTATTGGCAAGCCTTAGATTGGATTGCAGCTCAGTGTGAACAACGAAGAGAGTGGCAGTATTCTTGTGCCGGTGGCACATGGTATTGGCGGAGAAAGATATGAATCGCGTTTATCGCGGTTTAATGACGGCTTTAGGCTATTTACTGTTTGGGGTTGGTGCCATATTGATGGAGATTTTGGTGCCGTTATGGTTATTACAATTCTCTCCGGGTGCTCAACGTCAATTAGCCGCAAGAAGAGCCATTGCTTGGTTATGGCGTAATTTTCTACGATATTTAAAAGTAACAGGGGTTATTCGTTATCATTTTGAAAATACGGGCTTGCTAGGCAAGCCCGGTCAATTGATTCTTGCTAATCATCCCTCACTATTAGATGTTTTATTGCTGCTTTCGGTGGTTCCAGAAAGTAATTGTATTGTGAAAAAACAACTGTGGGATAACCTTTTTTTGGGTGTGTTAATTCGCGCGGCGGGCTTCATTCCTAATAATGAAAATGAGACGACGTTAGAAGCAGCGACTCATGCACTTGAACGCGGGGAAATACTGATGATTTTTCCAGAAGGGACGCGTACTGACTATGATGGTAAAATTGCGTTTAATCGTGCTGCTGTCAGTATTGGCTTAAGAGCGGCTAAGGAGATTTGTCCAGTTAGTATTTGTATGCGACCTTTGGGCTTAAAAAAAGGAGATGCGTGGTACCATATTCCTAAGAACCCTTATTCTTATCATATTCGCGTGGGTAAAGTCATTAGTCCGAAAGAATATATCGGAACACGTGCATTACCAATCGCAGCAAAACAGTTAAATAAAGAATTGATTGATTATTTTCAAAGAGAGGCTTAAATGGCATTAAAAACACAAATTAAAGAACTCATTATTAGCCGCTTGGGCTTGGAAGATATTAGCGTGAATGATATTGAAGATGATATGGCGTTATTTGATGAAAGTGGCTTAGGATTGGATTCTGTTGATGCTTTGGAATTGGGGTTAGCCATGCAGAAAACATTTGGTTTACCAATGGAAAGCGATTCAGCTAAGCTAAGACATCATTTTGAAAATGTAAATACTTTAGCGGCATGGGTTGAAGCAGAAGGGAAGCAGCCATAATGTTGGAAAAGCAAAAGATTAAAGAAATGCTAACAGATGCTCTGGTAGAGTTATTTGAAATTCCACCAGAAAAAATTCATGATAAAGCAAATTTATATGAAGACTTGGAAATTGATAGTATAGATGCGATTGATTTGATTGATCATATTCGTCGTCAAACGGGTCATAAATTACAAGCAGAAGACTTCCGAAATTTAAGAACCATAGAAGATGTGGTAGATACGGTTTATGCCAAGCAATTAGAAAGTGAGGCATAATTTTTGATGCTACGCTTATTGGCAGCGCTGCTTTGGTTGGCGAGCTTAGCTTATCCTTTTTTATGGTGGCTATTTAATCAAGAGCCTCATTTGATGGGGTTCTTAGCATTCGCAATGGCAATACTTTGGGCAATTCGAGGTTTTTTTGCAGTTGCAGCTTTTCGAGTAATAGCATTTTCAGTGGCAATTATTTTTTTGCTAGCTGCAATCTCCCGTCAATCTCAATGGTTATTATGGTATCCATTTATGGTAAATGGGTTGATGCTGGGTATTTTTTCAATGAGCTTACGAGGAATGCCTATGATTGAGCGGTTTGCGCGTCTGCATCATTCTAATTTACCCGAACAAGCCATACCGTATTTAAGAAAAGTCACTTGGCTATGGTGTGGCTTCTTTATATTTAATGGCAGTGTCATCGCGATATTGATTGTCATTGGGAATTATCGTGCATGGGCAATTTATACTGGCTTTATTGCCTATGTGTTGATGGGAGCACTATTGCTTGGAGAGTATATTTACCGAATAACAGTGCTTAAAAAGCGAGAGGGAATAGAATGAAAGAAGGTTGGCAGCGATTTGAAGCAGCGGTCACAAGAGAGCAGAAATTAGCAGAAGAAGGGCATTTACTCGCTACAACGTTAATTAAGCATCAGGCTCATGCCATTGCGGTAAGCACACAAAATGCGCGAGAAATGTTAGTCGCAGTTGTGGCGGCGAGCTATGCGAATTGTATGCTCATTTTACCGCCTAATCTTGCTGCGCAAACAGTGAAATGGTGTGATGCGCATTGTGATTATTGGTTTGGTCAGAATATTCCTGCACAAAAAGAAAAGCCCAGTTTACAAGCGACTGATACTGAGGCGGTTGAATGTTCTTTGCAAGATATTCCTATTGCTTTAATGACCTCTGGTTCAACAGGACAACCTAAAATTTTACAGTTTTCTCTTAACGTTCTGTGTCAGGAAGTGTGTGGGTTTGCTTGCGCCTTAGATGGACGCTCCCAGGTTTTAAGCACGGTTAGTTTACAACATCGCTATGGGTTAACAAGTCATGTCCTTTATCCTTTTTTATTTGATGTGCCTTACACCCCACAAAGTGCAGAAATGCCAGATGTCTTACTTGCCCCAACAGGGCAAGTACCCGTTTGGTGGATTAGTAGTCCAACTTTTTTACAGCATCTTGTGCAACATCCAGATTTACCTGCTTGGAAAGGTAAAGTCGCTGGTATTTTTAGCGCTGGTGGGAAGTTATCAGATAAATTACGAACGCGCTTGGAAACGATACTTGAGCTTGAAGTCAGTGATATTTACGGTAGCAGCGAAACAGGCATTATTGCTTGTCGTAAAGGTCAGCCAGATTTTTGTTGGTTACCTGCAATACAAGCCACTGTCGAAGAGGAGCAATGCCAGATTAGTGCCGTATGGTTAGAAAATCCCGTTACTTTGGGGGATAGAATTCGATCTAATCAAGATGGTAGTTTTCAGGTGCTTGGGCGTTTAGACAGTATCATTAAAATTGCGGATAAACGAGTCGATTTAAGTTATTTAACGCAGGTATTGATGGCAGATGCGCGCGTTGCAGATGTGCATTTATGTTTGCATAGCAAAGGTAGTCATTTATTTGCTTGGGTAGCGCTTTCGCCAAAAGGTATTGATGTTTTGCGCGAACAAGGTAGAAAAACGTTAGTAAAACAGCTACAAGCCATCATTGCAGAAGATCAAGCACGAATAGCTATTCCGAGATATTGGCATTTTACAGACCAACTGCCGAGAAATGGTATGTCTAAGTTAGCAAAATCAGCGATTGAACACGCCATGCATACGGCACCTGAGGCGCCAGAATGGGAAGTGCTGAATGAAACGAAAGAAACCGCTATTTTTCAGGGACGTGTACCGCTAGATTTACGCTATTTACGTGGACATTTTGATGAAATTGGTATTGTTGCTGGTGTTATTGAGGTGAAATGGGTTTGTGCGTTGGCACAACGTTGGTTAAATCAAACGGTTTCTGCGCAAATCATTGAAAATTTAAAATTTCAGAAATTGTTAAGACCCTATGATTTATTAACGGTAGAGCTATCGCTTAATAAGGAGGGAAATAAGCTGATATTTGTTTGTAAAAATGCGTTAGGCGTTTGCGCTTCAGGGAGAATTGTTTTATGCGAATAAAAACGATAGCTGTCATTCCGCACTATCGTCATGAACGAACGATTCAATCAACAGTAGAAGATTTATTGCAACTACAGCTACCTTGTATTGTGGTGGATGATGGTTCTGGCGAGCAAACGGAAGTCGTTTTAGCTGAATTAGAGCGTAAAGAAAATGTGACTGTCATCCGACATTTAGACAATGGCGGTAAAGGTGCAGCGGTTAAAACGGGTTTACAAACTGCTGCTGAATTAGGCTATACCCATGTTTTACAAATTGATGCCGATAGACAACATCAATTTTCTGATATTCCAAAATTTTTAGCAGCAGCTGAAAAAGCACCACATACCGTTATTTGTGGAAAGCCTATTTATGGTGAAGATGCCCCAAAATCTCGCCGTTATGGACGAGAAATTACCAATTTTTGGATATGGGTGAACACGGGAAGTAAAGGGATTCATGACGGTATGTGTGGATTTCGTTTATATCCTTTAGCGGAAACGCTATCTGTTATTCAAAAAGAAAAAATAGGGAACCGAATGGATTTTGATACCGAAATTTTGGTACATCTCCATTGGGCAGGATTGCCAATTGAGTGGATTGATACGCCTGTTCGCTATGCTGAAGATGGTGTATCACATTTTCGTATGGTTAAAGACAATATTGATATTAGCTTAATGCATACCCGGCTATTTTTTCTTGGGATGAAGAAGCGATTATGGAAAAAATAAATCCTCAGCATTGGGCAAAGCAAAGCGAACGCGGTAATCGTTGGATATTAGCAATCACTATTTGGATTGTTCGCTATTTGCCCAGTTGGTTGATTCGTCTCATTATTACTTTGGTAGCTTTCTATTATTTTTTAACTAGCCCAAGCGCACGCTGTTATGTTTCCTATTATCAAAGACGTTTACGTCGCGCTTATGGGGAACAATGTTTGCCAAAATATTTTCCTCGCTTGCGACAATTTATGGCATTTGCCGAATCTATTGCAGATAGATTTGCTGTTTGGCAACATCGCTTAACATTAGATGATATTGTTATTCATCGTCCACAATTTTTAGAAGAAGAAAGTTTACGTCCAACAGCAGGGTCACGTGGGCAGCTTGTGCTTTGTTCTCATTTGGGAAATATTGAAATTACTCGTGCATTTGCAGCGCGTTATCCGCATTTTAAGTTAAATGTCTTAATTCATAGTGGGCATGCAAAAGCCTTTAATGCTGCATTAAAAAAAGCCGGTGCGGATGATTTACGTTTGTTACAAGTAACAGAATTAAATCCTGCAACCATGATGATGCTAGCAGAGCGTGTCGATGCTGGTGAATGGATTGCCATTGCCGCGGATAGAGTTCCCGTGCGGGGCGAGAAAATTCTGGCAGCTGATTTTTTAGGCGATTCTGCAGATTTTGCGCAAGGTCCATGGTTATTAGCAGGTTTATTAAAAACACCAATAAATACGCTATTTTGCTTAAAAGAGCAGGGTAGATATCATATTTATTTTGAGCGTTTTATGGATGAATTACAGTGGCAACATAGCACGCGAATGGCAGCTATCCAATCCGCATTGAATGGCTATAGCAAAATGTTAGAAAACTATTGCCGAAAAGCACCGCTGCAATGGTTTAACTTTTTCAATTTTTGGCAAGATAAACATGACTAATCCCATTTATACTCACACTTTAGAAATTCCTTTCTATGATGTGGATACATTGAGAATTGCTTGGCATGGAAACTATGTAAAATATTTAGAAGAAGCGCGATGCGCTTGGTTAAAAGCGGTGGGCTATACCTATATTGATATGGAAAAAGCGGGATATTTATTTCCTATTGTGCGGGTAGAATTAAAATACTTACGTCCTGCTAAATTTGGACAAAAGATTTTTGTGCATCTCTTTTTACGAGATTTTGAAACAGCTTTAAAAATTGATTATCGAATTGAATCAGAAACAGGAGAATTGTTAACCAAAGCCTATACCATGCAAGCAGCCGTAAAAGCACATCCTTTTGAAACACAGTATCAAATTCCATTGGCGTTTCAAACTGCTATTCAGGCTTATTTGGAGAAACAACAAAATGATTAAACGTTATCTGATTCTTATTTTATCCGCATTAATGACGACGTGGGCATACAGCATAACGCCAGAGCAAATCGCGATTCAGCTTCAGCAACAAAAAAGTTTAGAAGGAAGCTTTTTTCAGCAGCGTTATTTAAGAGGATTAGAAAAACCCATTGAAAGTTGCGGAAAATATCTCATTGAAACCATTAAGGAGACAAAAGAGAAACAACTGATTTGGCAAGTGGAACAGCCTTTTAAGGTTAATTTAAAGATTACCTCAGAAGGAATTTTCCAAGAAAAAAATCAAAAATGGCAAAAGACATCCTCAAACAATGCTAGACAAATGCAATTGTTTTTAGATTTATTAAGCGGTGATTGGCATGTATTAGAAAAAGCTTTTGAATTAACTGCAAATGGTGATTCTAAACAATGGACACTGGTATTAACGCCTAAAACGACGACACTCAAAAAAATCTTCCATTCTATTACTTTAAAAGGCAATCAGTATTTAACTCATATTGAATTGGAAGAAGCGCAAGGGGATAAAAGCACTATTGAGTTTTCACCCGTATTATAATTTTAACCACCTTAATCGCATGGCGTTACCCAATACCGATAAAGAGGAAAGCGCCATTGCCGCACCTGCGATAATAGGGCTGAGCAGTCCAATTGCTGCAAGCGGAATGCCTAATACATTATAAAAGAAGGCAAAAAATAGATTTTCTCGAATATTTTTTAAAGTTGCTCGCGCAATCACTAAACCGTCAACCATTTGATTAACACTATGCTGCATCAACGTAACATCTGCGGTATTTTCAGCCACTTCTGCGCCTTCCTTCATCGCAAAACCAATCTCTGCTGCTGCCAGCGCTGGTGCGTCATTGATACCATCACCAATCATGGCAACATGTGCGCCTTGCGCTTGTAAATGCTGAATAAAATCTGCTTTTCCTCTTGGAGTAAGCTCACCTTTGGCCTCATCTATACCGAGCTGTTTGGCAATATGATCAACTACACTTTGTCTATCACCACTTAAAATAACAGTGCGAATCCCCATAGACTTTAATCTCGAAATAGCAGTCTGGCTATCTGCTTTTAGCGTATCGGCAATCGCAAAAATAGCGGCTGGTTGGTTATTGATTCGCATGCCAACTAGTGTCGCAATTTGCCAAATAGAATCTGTTTCAGGTGCAGAAATTTGGGTAAAAGCCGGACTACCGATTTGGACTTCGCCAATTCCTTCAACCTGTGCGCTAATTCCTTTTCCTTCTAAAGTATGTAAATTGGAATTTTTTTTAGAAAAAGCATGCGTTTGATGATTTTCTGTAAAAGCCTTTGCAATCGGGTGAGTGGTTTGTGCTTCTAAAGCAGAAGCGATTGTTAGAACTTGTTCTTCTGAATATGCGCCGAGCAATTGAGTGGCTGCAATTGTTGGGCGCCCTTCAGTGAGCGTTCCTGTTTTGTCTAAAACAACGGTATCTATTTTTCCAGCTGCTTCTAAAGCCGTTGCATTTTTAAACCAAATTCCTTGCCGAACGGCTAATCCCACGCCAACCATAATGGCAGCAGGAGTCGCTAGTCCTAATGCACAAGGGCAAGCAATGACTAAGACAGAAACCGCATGGACTAAGGCTTTAACAGCATCATGGGTTATCAACCAAGTCGCAATAAAAGTCACTACGGCAATACTTACGACCACAGGAACAAATACACCAGCAACTTTATCCGCAATTCTGGCAATAGGTGCTTTGCTACCTTGCGCTTCGGAAAGCGCTTTAATCATATCGCCAAGTAAAGTATCGTTTCCTAAGGTATCTGCGCGATAAATAGCGCTTCCATCAGTGACTAATGCTCCAGCCAGTACCGTGTCGCCAATACGCTTTTTAACTGGAACAGATTCACCAGTCAGATGACTTTCATTACACCAAATTTCACCTTCGATGATTTTACCATCCGCAGCAATCTTATCGCCGTGATTAGCTCTTAAATAATCGCCTATTACAACATCACTTAGCGGGAGCAGTTGCCATTGCCCATTTTTTTGTACATTGACTTGTTTAGGCGTCATTTGAATAAGCTCACCAAGACTATTTAAGCTATTATGTTTACTTCTGTCTTCTAAGTATTTTCCTAGACTCACGAAGGTAACGACCATCACCGCAGCTTCAAAATAAACAGGCTGAGAAAGATTCAGAAGAAAAACTGCTAACGAATAGAGATAGATGGCGCCTGTGCCTAAACTGACCAATACATCCATATTCGCCAATCCACCTTTAATAGAAGCAATCGCACCTTTATAAAAAGGAATCGCTAACCAGAGTTGCACAATGCTAGCTAAAATAAATTGCCAAAGAACTGGTAGCATAATAGCGTGCCCGATTAACATAGAAAGCATGCTGATTAAAAACGGTGAGCAAATGGCTAGTAATAAATACAATCGCCAAGGTAAACTTTTTTCTTGCGTAAAAGTCAGCGGGGTTTCGTTGGTAATGAGGGTAGGCTGATAGCCAGTTTTAGTAATCCATTGTGTGATTTCTTCGGGGGTAGCCGCATCTTTATCATAGGTCACCTGCGCTTCCTCACCAGCAAAATTAACACTGGCGTTAATAATTGCCGATTTCTTATTTAAAACTTTTTCAATCCGACTCGCACAGGCTTGGCAAGTCATTCCATCAATATGGAAGCGCAAGGTAGTATCCATAGAAACCTCTTTATGATTTTAGGGTTGCATCATATCCAGCATCTTCAATAGCATCGATAATGTCTTGAGAAGAAATTTTCTTTTCATCAAAGACGACAGCGACTTGTTTCTCTGCTAAATTTACAGTGACTTCACTAATGCCTGGTACAGATTCCAAAGCATTTTTTACAGAGTTGGCACAACCGTTACAAGTCATTCCATCGATAGTAAATATTTTTTGCATGAGAAACTCCTATAATGAAAGAGCCTATTATAATAATAACTACTATCGATAAATTCCATTACTATTTGGCGTAAAAAAGTTTGATACTGAAATTTTAATATGACTAAATTTCCAGAAAGATACATAAATATTTATGTATGTGAATTTTATTGTATTTAATAAAAATTATTTTTGACAAGAATTTAAATGTATTATGCATCATACTGTATACTAATCATAAATAGCATACAGTATGATGATACAAACTATTACTTAAATACGGTTTCTATTGTATTATGATTATATAAAGTAGAAGTATTACTTGTATTGAGAATGTTTTTTGTGAGTTTTTCAATTTCGGCAATAATGCAATCAGACATCGCATTTCCATAGCTAAATCTTTGCACGCCTAAATTTTTTAATTGCTCAATATCAGTTAAATTCGGTAAAGACATTACATTGAGTGGAATATTAATTTTTTCTAAAACAGCTTTAATATCTTCTTCTGTTTGAATACAGGGAATAAAAATACCATCTGCACCAGCATTTTGATATAAAACAGCTCTATCAATAGTTTCTGCCAAAGGATTTTCAAGATTTAAATAGGTATCGGTTCTGATATTAAGATAAAAATTATCAAATCCTTCTTTTAATAGCTTATCTTTGATTTCTCTTATTAAGAGAGAAAAACTTTCTTTATCTTTTAATCCATTATTAGGAATGGCATCTTCTAAATTGACGCCTGCGCATCCCATTTTTGCCAGCGTTAGTATATTATTAACAATTTCTTTATTATCTTCTGAATAACCCGCTTCTATATCCACAGACAAAGGAATGCTAATCACTTTTAGAATTTGTGCTACCACATTTTTGAGGTCTTCAAAAGAAATAGCTTGCCCATCTTTTCGACCTAGTGTGTTAGATATTCCCCAGCTAGTGGTTCCTAATGCTTTAAAATCTGCTTGTTCATGAATGATTGCTGAAAGACTATCCCAAACATTACCTATAACTAAACATTCATTTTTCTGAATTAGATTTTTCATTAAATTACCTTAGATAAATTTACTATATTCGCTCTATATTAAAAAATATATTATTTACTAATATGATTATAAAAATAGCTGTTATTTACAACGTAAACTAACGACAACGCCAGTATTACTAATAACAGCATCGCAAGCTTTGTTTGCCCCTGATGGATAATTACTTTGACACCAGCTAGCCTCAATTTTTTGACCGTTAATGGCGCAAGTATTGGCATTACCACCAAAAACTAATATGCCACTCACTTTATTAAATTTTCTACCAGTTCTAGATTTTTGAACAGTTGAGGTTTGTTTGGCTTGCGCGGCTAATTGCGCTTGACGTTGTGCTTCAGCTTGTCTGGCTTGTGCAGCTAATTGCGCTTGACGCTGTGCTTCAGCTTGTTTGGCTTGTGCAGCTAATTGTGCTTGTCGTTGCGCTTCAGCTTGTTTGGCTTGCGCAGCTAATTGTGCTTGACGTTGTACTTCGGCTTGTTTGGCTTGCGCGACTAATTGCGTTTGACGTTGCGCTTCTACTTGTTGGGCTTGAGTAGTTAGTTGTGCTTGACGGCGTTGAGCCTCTGCTTGTTGAATAGCTTGTAATTGTGCTCTCTGGCGCTCAAGTGCTAAGGCATTTTGGCGACGTGTTGCTTCAGCATCCGCTTCTGCTTTGGCTTTTCTTTCCGCTGCTTTTCGTGCTTTTTCTTGACGCGCAAGTTCCTCTTTGCGCTTACGTTCGGCTTCTTTTTTGGCTTGCTCTTTTTTCGCTTCTAAGGCTTTTTGTTTTGCAATGGCTGCAGCTTTTTCTTCTTCCCGTTTTTTAGCTAATCTTTGTTTTTGGATTTCATTTTGTGCCAGCATCAGTTGATAAATCAGCTGATCATCTACTCTTGGATAGTCTGGTACAGCGACTTTGTGCTTTTCTCTAAAGCTTTTCATCGCTTTTTGTGTTCCTGCACCGATAATGCCGTCAGCGGCTCCAATGTTATAACCAAGAATAGAAAAATCGTTTTGCATGGCTTTAACAAGTTGGCGATAGAAGTTCGGTAACCAGGAAGCACTAATTCTTCCTGTGGGAGTTTGCCCAATGCTTTTTTGATAGGCTTTAATGGCATTTTTGGTTTCTGACGTAAGCTTGCCGTTGATAACCCCCGCATCAATATCTAGATAGCGCAGCCCTGTTTGGATAAGTTTTATCATTGCTGGACTGTATTGTCCTTCTTTGGCGATGTGTTGATTTACTAGCCATTTCATTAGCTCTCCGCGACCATGTAGCGCAGCGCTGTCGTATAAGCTAAAGCCACGAGCGTCTTTAATCGTCATCGGGCATTTCTCAGCATAAGCGGTGAGAATTTCTCTGTTATCTGCTCTAGTCGCATTAAAAGACTTAGAAATGTCTTTGCAATTGACAGCAGCAATTGTTGCTGTTGAAAATAGACCAAAGAGAGAGAGTAAGCAAAGCTGAGAGGCGTATTTCATAGGAAAATTCTTTAAGGTTGGGGGGTAAGTAAAAATTGTTGTAAGGCAATAATGAGCGTGGCGTTATAGATTTTTCCTTCTTTGAGCCAACTAAAAGCAGTTTCATAAGGAAGACGTATGGTGCGGATATCTTCACCTTCTACATGAAGGCCGGTATAGGGTTGAATATTAGCGGCATCAATCTCAGCAAAGTATAGATAGGTTTTTCCACCACTTCCACCAAGATTAGGATAGTATTCTCGAGCTAGGATGAGTTTTTGAGCAGATATACCAATTTCTTCTACTAGCTCTCTTTGCATGGCTTCTTCTGCGGTTTCGCCAGCTTTATCCATAAAGCCTGCAACGGCTTCAATCTGCCATGGATGTAAACCTCTAGCCATTGCCCCAATGCGAAATTGCTCAATGAGTATAAATTCTTTTCGATTAGGGTCGTATGGGAGCGCAGCAACCACACAACCATTTTTTCCTAGGCATTCTCGCATAATTGGACCGCTATGTGTCCCGTTATAGTATTCAATATCAACTTGATACTGGGTTACATGGAAAAAGCCGTTATAGGCCATTTTTTCATTAAGGATATTGAATTGATAGTTCATGGCAGTCGCTTAGTATCTGGGAGTTGTGCCAATATAGGCATAAGGATTAACGGGCTTGCCTTGTTTTCGTGTTTCGAAGTGTAGCATGGGCGTATTACGCGGACCGATACCCATTGTGCCTAGCGGTTGTCCTCTTTGAATTTTTTGTCCTTCACTAACGTGGACTTTATCTAAATAACCATAAGCAGATAATATTCGATCTTTGTGTCGAATAATAACCATACGACCAAAACCAGATAAGCCTGTGCCGGTATAGGCAACTTCGCCGTCAGAGGCAGCGCGAATATTTTGTCCTCGCACACCGTTAATTCGAATGCCTTGTTTACCGGGCTGGGTAGGGGAGAAAGATTGGGTAACATTTCCGCGTGTCGGCCAAATCCAACCATTTAAGCCAGACTGGCTGACACTTGGCGCAATAACCGTTTCGCGCTCAATGCCAATAGGCGGTGAGGTTCTTAAAACCGTTCCGGCAAGAATATGATTTTTATCGGTGATATTGTTCCAGCGTGCAAGTTCATCCATATCAAGTCCATATCGCCAAGCAATACCAAATAAGGTATCTCCTCGCTTAATGATGTAATTACCCCCCGGTTTTAAAGCACCTCTTTGCCCATGAAGTTCTACAGCTGTTGGGGCGCGATAACCGCTACAAGCTGTTAAGAGTGCGATACAAGAAGTTATTAAGAAAAAATATTTAATCATGGGAAATCCCTTTTAGCCAATGCTCGATGGGTTCGAGTTGCTGATAGTGAGTAAGATTGAATTGTAAAGGAGTAATGGAAACATAGCCATCAGTGACGACTGCCATATCCGTTGAGGAATGTTGCTTTTCTGCTGCGCTAAATCGTCCTACCCAAAACATTTTCTGTCCGCGCGGATTTTGAACTTCAATAGCAGGAAGTGCTGGTCCTCTATGTCCTAAGGTAGTTATTTTAAAGCCTTTAATATCTTTATAAGGTAAATCTGGAATATTAATGTTTAAAAAGATTTTTTTGCTTAGGGGATATTTGAGAATATGTCTAAGAATATCGCGAATAATTAGCGCAGAATCGGCAAAATATTTGGGATTTTCACTAATATTAGAAACAGCAATGGCTGGCATGGAAAGATAACGTCCTTCAAATGCAGCAGCAACGGTGCCTGAGTAAATGACATCATTACCTAAATTGGCACCTCGATTGATTCCAGAAATTACCATATCAGGAATGCAATCAAAATAGCCAGAAGTGGCTAAATACACGCAATCTGCTGGCGTACCATCTACGCTATAAACTTCTTGTCCATGTGCATAAACAGATAAGGGACGCGATAAGGTTAAGCAATGACTGGCAGCACTGCAATTTCTATCTGGTGCCATAATGGCTAAACGCTCCACTTCTTTGCGTAAAACATCTGCCATTAGCGTTAAGCCCGGAGAGAGATAACCATCGTCATTTGAAAGCAGTAAAAACATATAAAAATCCTAATAATCTACATACAGTTTACCCGACGAGAGGCAATTTTCAAGGCGTAAAAAATAAGATTCTGTTATTCTCTTGCACTATCTCTAAGCGATAATTTTTTAAACATTATTTAATAATAGAAATTTCACTGAAAAAGAATGGAAGTAGCAGTATCTATCTAGAAATCGCTTTCTTGTTAATATTTTAATTGTATGATTATATTAGATAAAATTTCATTATACCGTGGAGCAAATCCACTAATGATTGATGCAGAAGCAACAATTTATCCAGGGCAACGCGTTGGTGTAGTGGGTAATAATGGATGTGGAAAATCCAGTTTGTTTGCGTTAATTCGTGGCGAATTAGAAGCAGATAAAGGCGAGCTTATTTTATCGCCAGATTGGTTAATTGCCAGTGTTCGACAAGAAACACCGGCTTTAGCGCAAACCGCTTTGGAGTACGTCTTAGATGGGCATAAACCTTATCGGCAAGCGCAGCAAGCTTTAGTGCTTGCTGAACAGTCCGGTGATGGCTTTGCTTTAGCAAAAGCACATGAAGCGTTTGAGCAGGCAAGTGGCTACGCATTGCCAGCAAAAGCAGCGGAATTGCTTTATGGTCTAGGCTTTCAAACACAGGAATATCAACAATTCGTTGCCGATTTTTCGGGTGGTTGGCGGATGCGCTTAAATTTGGCGCAGGCATTGATTGCTCCAGCTGACTTATTATTATTAGATGAACCGACAAACCACTTGGATTTAGATGCCGTTATTTGGTTACAAGATTTCTTAAAAACGCATCCAGCAACGCAAATGATTATTGCGCATGATAGAGAGTTTTTAGACCATTTAGCGACTCATATTTTTCATATTCATCATCAAACCTTAGATACTTATAAAGGTAACTATAGCCAATTTGAGCAACTCCGCCATGAAAAGCGGGCGCAAGCAGATGCGGCGTATGCGAAAGCTGCTGCAGAGCGTGCGCATTTGCAGAAATTTGTGGAGCGCTTTCGTGCCAAAGCGAGCAAAGCCAAACAAGCACAAAGTCGTTTAAAAGCATTAGCAAAATTAGAAGTTGCTCCACCACCTGCAACTGAGCAACAGTATCATTTATCAATTCCAACGCCTGAGCAAAAGCCAAATCCTGTTTTACGTTTAGAAAAAGCCAGTATGGGCTATGCTGAAAAACCTTTAATTCAGCAATTAACCTTAAATATCGCTGGTGATGCGCGTATTGGGCTATTGGGGAGAAATGGCGCAGGTAAATCAACCTTGATGAAAGTATTGGCAGGCGTTTTACCTGTCCAAGAGGGACAAAGAGAACCACATAAGCATTGTCAAATAGGCTATTTTACCCAGCATCAATTAGATAGATTAACGGCAGACCAAACGCCGTTATGGCACATGCGAGCTGTGCGACCTAATAGTAGCGAACAAGAAAATCGCAATTTCTTAGGCGCTTATGGTTTTGGTGGAGAAAAAGCTGAGCAAGCGATTGCCCCTTTTTCAGGAGGAGAAAAAGCGCGTTTGGCATTAGCGCTTATTGTCGCGCAAAATCCAAATTTATTGTTGTTAGATGAACCGACAAACCATTTAGATATTGCGATGCGAGACAGTTTGACAATGGCATTGCAAACATATGATGGGGCGATGGTGATTATTAGCCATGATCGTGCAATGTTAAGAGCCACTTGTGATCAATTTTATTTGATTGATAATGGAAAATGTTTGCCATTTGACGGTGATTTAGAGGATTATCGGCTATATTTACAAGCGAGCCAAAAAACGAGTTCAGCAGGAAAAAATCTTTCTGATAATAGTGCTGAAGCTCGACAAGTGCAAAAACGCAGAGAGGCAGAGCAACGCCAATTTTTACGTCCATTTAAACAAGCCGTAGAAAAATGGGAAAAAGCCATTACCCGTTTGGAAGAAAAAGCGAAACAGATTGAAGAGAAGCTTACCAATACGGATTTATATGAAGAAGCGAATAAAGAAAAGTTGAAAGCTTTATTAGACGAACAAACTCAAAACCAGCGCGCCTTACAAGAGGCAGAGGCGCAATGGATGGAAGCCGCAGAAATCTTAGAAAAGGAAGAAAAAGCTTTTGAAGAATAATTTGGTAGTAAACGACTCTAAATAAATATGCCTTCTTCTTTTATCACTACAAATCTTATTTCTTGGTTAGGCGTAATGGTTTTAATCCTTGCGCTTTTAGGACTTTTTAAAAAGCGAAAGAAAAAATTTAATGATAAAGCGTTTTATCAAGCACAAAAGCAACGCGTGCAAAAGGGGGGCTATTGTCGGCAAAAATTGTTAAATGAAACAGAAAAGGCTGCGTATCAAGCTCTATTGAATATGCGACAAAATAAAGCATTGCAGATATTTGCACAGGTTTCATTGGGTGAGATTTTATCACACCAAGATTATCAACGTTATCGGGATATTATGTCCAAACGTGTTGATTTTCTTATTACTGATAAAGCCTTTTTACCGCTATTTGCAATAGAGATTCATGGTACAGGACATTATTTATCTCATAATGCTAAAAAACGCGATGAAATTAAACAACTCGCGTTAAATTCTGCGGGAATACAGTATATTGCAATAGAAGTAAATCGTAATAATGTTAAGCAGAAAGTAACGAAAGCTTGCCAAGTTTTATTTAAAAAGTATTAAGAAATCATTGACTAAACGCTTTTCCTGTAGAAAGGCAAAAATATCTGTCTGATTTGATTGAGTAATAAAATATTTTTGGTTTACGAGTTAATCAGGGTTTCTTTAGTAAGGTTTTTGATTATCTGATTTGAATTAGCTAAAATTTTTTGCTAAATGAGATATATGGCTGAATGTCTTTAACTCGCATACAGGATTTGAGCGTCTTTCCGTACTAATGTGTGCTGTCTGTAGCTAGTTGATTTGTATGCAATCTAAACTCATTCAGCTATATAGTTAAAACTTAACATTGCATGCAGACTTTAAACAAAGTATCAATACAATCTATCTTCCATAATCGCCAAATATGTTTCACTTTTGCCCACTTCTTCTCAATCGGATTTAAGTCTAGACTGTAGGCTGGTAACCAAAGGATTTGATGTCCTGCATTTTCAATGTGTTCTTTTGTACTTTCTCTCTTATGAAAAGCTGCATGAACATAAAGGATTTATTCAGCTCGCACAACGAAGTTTTCTAAGCCGCCTGTGCGGCGGGGAACAAGCGGAAATGCTTTCCGATGGCTAACCTCTGTTTCTAAGCCGCCTATGCGGCGGGGAACGGTGGGGTTGAGCCATAGCCCGACACTAAGCATTTCTAAGCCGCCTATGCGGCGGGGAACTCATGGTGTATTTAGATGCGCAGGCTTGCTTGTTTCTAAGCCGCCTATGCGGCGGGGAACTGGAACCCGTATTGCCTGACGGCTCAACAGTCTTTCTAAGCCGCCTATGCGGCGGGGACTGATAGAATTAAAAGAAAAGCCACAACAATATTTTCTAAGCCGCCTATGCGGCGGGGAACTCGAATTTTATTCGATTTGATGCACTTGCCACAAGGGTTTTAAAGGTTTTTTGTTGGTTGACCTTTTGTTTTTTTGCTTGTTGCAAGTATTTGTTTTTTATTCGGTTGTTAAAGAGCGGGGAAAAAAGGGTTTTATGATCAAAAATGATTGTTTGGATTATAGCTGAATGGGGTTAGCTTGCATATGAACTGACGAACCACAGATAGCCAACCTCAGTATGGCAAACGAGCTAACGTTGTATGCGAGTCAGAGACATTTAGCTATATTCTCTAAAAGATTATTCAAAAATTGCAAAGATTCCTTTGCGCCTAAAGGCAGACCAAGATGTCTGTCATTATTCGTTTGATATTCATTAAGATTAATCCGAATTAAAGGCGCTTTAAAATGCTCGCTATAGCCTTGAGAAAAATTACGCACCGTTGGAATAACTGTTCCTGCGCCCAGCTCAATAATCACCAGATTTTTCACTTCTCGCATCCAATGGCTAAAATACTTCTCTTGAGCCAACATTCGCTGTGATAACCATCTACTATCGCCAAACATCATCACATTCGGTCGAGCCAATCCCCCACAATGCGGACAGCGTGGCATGGTATTGAGCAATAGACAGTCCTGCTCATTTACTCTTGGCTCAAACGACTTTGCTGACCAAATCTCATCCTGACACGGCAAACAACACTGCAAATAATGCACACTACCATGACACTCCATCACCTGCTCTTCACAAAATCCCGCTTTTTGAAACTCTCCATCTACATTGCTGGTATAGACAAAAGCACCATATTTCATCTTATTTGCCCACGACTTTAAAATGTCAAACCCTTCATGGGGAATAACTTTACGATAAGCATTTAACTGCCATCCAGAAAATCCCCATGCCAATCGTGGATTTGTTCGAAATAAATCTGGCGTCATCATTTCAACATAGTTCTTATTTAAGCGCGCCAACGGTGGAAATGCGCGCCAAAAGCCATTCTCACCACGATAATCAGGTAAACCTGAATCAATTCCCATACCAGCGCCAGCGGTAATCAATAGCGCATCTGCTTGATGAATATAACTTGCTGCAAGCGCTAATTTTTCATTTAATTCCATTGCTCATTCCTCTAACCATCATAAATATTTAAAAATCATCATGCGCTATTCGGGAGATACAAGATTATCCATCTGTTGTAGCGCTTCTAATGCGCCAAAAGGCAATCCAATATCCTGTGCTTGCTTCACCTGCTCATTCGTCGTATTAATTCGGACGAGCGGTGCTTTAAAATGCTCACTATAACTTTGAGAAAAATTACGAACCGTTGGAATAACTGTTCCTGCGCCCAACTCAATAATCACCAAATTTTCCACTTCTCGTATCCAATGGCTAAAACGCTTCTCTTGATCGAACATACGATGTGGCAACCACTTCCCATCGTTAAACATCAAAATATTTGGTCTGACCATCCCACCACAATGCGGGCAAGCTGGCAACGGACTAATCAACGTGCAATTACGTTCATTCACACTTGGAAAAAATTTATCCGCCGACCAAATTTCCTTATCGCACGGCAAACAACACTGTAAATGATGAATACTGCCATGACACTCCACAACCCGTTCGCTATCAAAACCCGTTTTTTGAAATTGCCCATCCACATTGCTGGTATAAACAAAAGCGCCATATTTCATCTTTTCAGACCATGCTTTTAAAATCCGAAACCCCTCATGGGGAATAGTGTTGCGATACGCATTTAATCGCCAACCATAAAATCCCCATGCTAATGTTGGCTCTTTATAAAACAAATCAGGCGTTGCCATTTGCACAAAACTCTTCCCTAATTTTTCTAACGGTGGAAACGCGCGCCAAAAGCCATTATCACCGCGAAAATCAGGCAAACCTGAATTCACACTCATCCCAGCGCCAGCCGTAATCAATAGCGCATCCGCCTGTCGAATATAATCCGCCGCGCGCATTAAACGCGCATTTAATTCCTTTAGCTCCATAGGTATCTCTCCGTATGGCATGACAATCATTCATTTCGTCATCGCCTTAAAAAACTTCTCACTACCGCTTTTTGAAAGCGATATAGTGCGATCAGCTAAAAAACAAAACATCCTATAGCCCTTATCTAGCCATTCTGGCGGTAGATAACGTTCTGTTTTTTAGCTGATTTGACTATATATAGTAAAATCACTTATAATCCAATCTATCCAAAGCAGATATAAAGAACAACTTGTAGTAGAATTATTGGTAGTTGTTTGAAAAGTATGCTAAACATACTCTTACAAAAAATACTTCTTTTAATATATTGATATTTAAATATTTAACTGTCATTGGATTATTTGATAATATTCCAGCATACTTTTCAAACCACTACCGAATTATTAAAAACAAACTGAGCATATCCTATGACCTACTGCCGCCAATTCCGACAGAAAATTCTTAACGATATTGCTAATGGAGAAACTTGGCGCGCTGTTGCAAAGCGCTACAAAATCAGCAAATTCACCGTCTATAGCTGGATTAAAAATCCCCATCCTAAAGGCTTTACTGAGCGTAA
>NZ_LWHB01000120.1 GCF_001889065.1 Suttonella ornithocola
AGAAATTCCTAATATTACGCTTGCTGTAGACGCAATTGTCCACACCTTTTCTCAAAAAGGACGATTGATTTATATAGGCGCTGGAACATCTGGACGATTAGGCGTATTAGATGCCAGTGAATGTCCACCAACCTATAACACCGACCCCAATCAAATTATCGGCATCATCGCAGGTGGGCATCAGGCACTCACTGAGGCGATAGAAAACGCCGAAGACAATCAAGAGCAAGCGATTAACGACCTAAAAGCACTACACTTTTCTCAAAAAGATATTCTCGTTGGCATCGCTGCTAGCGGACAAACGCCCTACGTGATTTCTGGATTGCAGTATGCCAAGCAGTGTCAAGCATCAACCATTGCTATCACCTGTAGCGAAAATAACCCTATGCAAAAAATAGTAGATATAGCGATTACGCCTATTGTCGGTGCAGAAATCATTACTGGCTCCACACGAATGAAAGCCGGCACCGCACAAAAAATGATTTTAAATATGCTCACCACCACCGCTATGATAAAAATGGGGAAAGTCTATGGCAATCTAATGGTGGACGTCCAACCTAATAACGCCAAACTGATACGCCGCCAACAACAAATCGTTTGCGAAGCAGCAGGATGCTCACTTGAGCAAGCAAAGAATGCTCTCAATCGTAGTCATGGCAACGTAAAAGCCGCTATTATCATGCTATTACTTGATAAAGACTCAGAAGCTGCACAAGATTTACTAGAAAAACATCGCGGGCATCTTCGTCAAGCATTATCTTTCTCAAAATAACCCATGATTGATATACCTACTTCTTACTACATTGGACTGATGTCTGGCACCAGCTTAGATGCGGTAGATGCCGCATTGGTTTCCTTTGACCAACTATCTCACCCTACTTTACACGCTACTTACGCAACGCCCTTTCCTCTCGAATTAAAAGAAAAAATCCTGACACTGATAGCCACTCCAACTATTCATTTACAACAATATGGAGAACTTGATAGAACACTTGGCATACTCTTTGCCGATGCGGTTAATAACCTCTTAAACCATACCTCAATCAACCAATCCAATATTAAAGCTGTTGGTAGCCACGGACAAACCCTTTGGCATCAACCTGATGGCGAACAGCCTTTTACCTTACAAATTGGCGACCCTCACTATATCGCGACACGATGTGGCATTGATGTTATTGCTGATTTTCGTCGAAAAGACATTGCATTAGGCGGACAAGGTGCACCACTCGTTCCAGCGTTTCATCAAGCTATCTTTACCCACTCTGATAAAACGACCGTCGTCTTAAATATTGGCGGCATTGCGAATATTACCGTCTTACGCCCTAATAAAGCGACATTGGGTTATGACACTGGTCCGGGAAATATGCTCATAGATGCTTGGATGCAAAAACATTGTCAGCAACCTTACGATAAAAACGCCTTATTTGCGCAACAAGGACACATACATTCCGATTTATTAGCGCAACTAAAAACCGATGCTTATTTACACCGCCCTGCACCTAAAAGCACAGGTAGAGAGCATTATCATCTTCAATGGCTAGAAGCTCAGTTAGCTCAATTTCCCAGTATTTATCCTGCTGATGTTCAGAGAACCTTACTGGAATTTACCGCGCAAACCGCAACAGACGCCATTAAACAACATCAAGAAAACAACAAAGAAAATCGATTGATTATTTGTGGTGGAGGAAGTCATAACCCATTACTTATGCAAAGAATAACTGAACTACTACCAGCATGGAAAGTAAAAACTAGCGATGATTACGGCATCAATAGCGATTACCTAGAAGCGATTGCCTTTGCTTGGCTTGCCTACCGCCACATCCAGCAACTTAGCGGCAATTTGCCTGAAGTAACAGGCGCTCATCGTTGCACCATTCTAGGCGCGCACTACCCAGCCAGTTAAACACACTTATAAAATAGTTACTCCAATAAATCGATAATCCTTTATCATAGCGAGCCTTTTAAACCACAACCTCTATTTTAAAATCATACGAGTTCGCAATGTATTTACATAATCCTGCACAAGGTGCGCTTTGGATAATGGCAGCGGGTGTTGCCTTCGCCGTCATTAATACCACTCTACAATATCTAGGCATAAAGCACGACATTAATTCTGGTTCAGCCGTTCTTTATCAATACGGTATTGCATTATTAGTCTTTTTACCCGCCTTGAAAAAAGGCGTTATTCGACGCGCAATGCGTTCGGATTTTCGACTATTGCATATATTAAGAGTCAGCGTTTCTGTATTAGGCATACAATTATGGACGCTCGCGCTTACCCTTGAAAATCCTGTGCCAATCTGGCAAGGCATTGCCTTACTAATGACTTCTCCCTTATTCGCCACTATTGGTTCAGGACTTTTACTCGGCGAAACTGTCAGCAAGGTTCGTTGGTTTGCCACAGCATTGGGATTTATCGGCGCCATGCTTATTCTTGCACCGTGGTCGGATGCTTTTGTTTGGGCAAGTTTATTGCCATTAGGCGCAGCATTTTTTTGGGCAAGTGCTTCGCTGCTAACCAAATTTACCGTGAGCCGCGATAGCCCCTCCACCATTGTTTTCTATCTTCTCGTTTTGATGCTACCGTTTGACCTTATCTTTGGATTGCCTTCATTAGTTGTTCCAAAAACATGGCAGCCGTGGATTTTACTCATCATTATTGGTGCGCTCACGGCACTAGCGCAATGGGCGATTGCGAAAGCCTACTCTGTCGCCGACGCTTCTTTTTTACAACCATTTGATCATGCCAAATTGCCTTTAAACGTTCTAGGTGGGTATCTCATTTTTGGTTGGGTTCCACCGGGAATGCTTTGGATAGGTTCAGCAATGATTATCGCAGCAGTAGCCTTGGTAACTCATCATGAACATCGTCGCAATCCACTAGCCATTTGGTGGGAAAAACAACGCGCTAAATCTACGTAATGGAGACTTTATAGTCATTTAACTTCTTAGTTTCAACCTTGAAGTGCAACGTTTTCTAAAACAGGATTGAAAAGTAAGATGTGCAGTGTTGCACTTCGAATTTCAATCCTACTATCAAAACGTTAGGAAACACTACAAACATCTTACTTCAGAACAAAGATACGAACTCTCAGCATTATTGGAAATCTCTGTTTCCTAGAATGAAATAGCCCGTATTCTTGGAGTTAATAAATCTACTATAGCCAACTTCCCAAAAAATGCATACAACGTTAACTCAATATACACTTTGAGACCTTTGCAAAGGTCTCACTTTAAAAATAGCATACTATCTTCAAGTACTGTATGTATTTTTCGGGAGCCTTGCTATAGTAAAAGTCCACTAAACAAGTTACACTAACTGAATGGCATACTCATCAGACTATCGACAAATGATATTGACCAAGCTCAAAGAAGGCGCAAGCTTTCGAGAGTTAGCAGAAGAATATCAACTCAGCTCAATAACCATACAACGTTGGAAGATAAATCTTGCTTGGACATGGATAAAAAGTAAAAGCGTAAGAAATGGCAACTGCATTGAATTGGCTCCTTATTCTTCTATTTTAATTAGCTCTTCTAATAGTCTTTGACTATAGATTGTAAAAAAGACCCACGATCGGAATCTTGTAATTGTTTAATGGCTTCATTGGCCAGTTGATCAGCCATTTCATTGCCAGGATGTCCGCTATGTCCTTTCACCCAATGCCAATGAATGGTAAATTTAGTGGCTAGAGCGTCAAGCTCTTGCCAAAGTTCTACGTTTTTAACTGGCTTTTTCTGAGCGGTACGCCATTGATTCGCTTTCCATTTGGGTAACCAATCATTGATGCCATTCTTAACGTACACGCTATCCGTCGTTAGATGAATTTCACAGGGTTTTTTAATGGCTTTTAGGGCTTCAATAGCGGCGGTTAGTTCCATACGATTGTTGGTTGTATGATGTTCTGCACCATTAAGTGTTTTTTCATGAACACCATAGCGCATGAGTACTCCCCAACCACCGATGCCAGGATTCCCTTTACAAGCGCCATCGGTATAAATTTCTAAAATAGGATGTGCCATTGGATGTCTGTTAATGAGAGTAGTTTTTTTCTTCACAGTTTGCGATGTATTCACCCATATGGATTTTATCGCCACTGCTAAGTTTTGGATTGCTAAAATCTATTTTTAGATTGGCAAAACAAAGGATAACAGTAGAGCCTAGATTAAAGCGTCCAATCTCTTCTCCTTTGCGGAAGTTTAGTGGTGGATTATATTGATAGTGATTATCTCCATTATCTTTCATTTCACCTTGCCAGACGGTTTCGATACTACTGACATTTAGCGCACCAACCATAATCAATGCCATAGCGCCAAATTCTGTCTCAAAGTGGCAGACGAGTCTTTCATTAGCAGAAAAGATATTGGGAATTTTTTCGAGTAAATCTAGCGCAACACTATGCTTATCCCCTGGGCAAAAGCTCATTGCGGTTAGCTTGCCATCACAAGGCATATGGATGCGGTGGTAGTCATCTGGTGCTAGGTAGAGGGTAACAGCTTTGCCGCCTTCGTATTTTTCTGCTTGTTGATGAGAATTTAATAATGCGGAAAGTGTATAACTTTGTGTTTTCGCTTGATAAAGCTTTCCTTTTGTAATATCACCAAAAATTGCACAACGTCCATCTACTGGGCTAACGATGCATTGTGTATCGGTATCAATCGGTCTTTCATTGGGAGCAAGTGCACGAGTAAAAAATGCATTTAAAGTAGGATAAGCATAAGGATTTTTTTCAGCAGCAAAATCGGTATTTGCTTTTGTGATTTTTTGATAGCTCCAGATAATCGCATTTTTAACAGTAGGCTGTTTAATCCGTGCGATTTTATACATGAGTTGGCTTAATAGTTTACGGGGTAATAATTTATAAGTCAGTAAATTCATATAGAAATATTTTGGTAATAAAGATATTCTATGTATTATAGGCGTTGTACCGATGAAGACAAAATGTTAGCAAGCGGACAAATTGTTAAACTATTTCCATACTTAGATTCAACCTTGAAGTGCAACGTTTTCTAAAACAGGATTGAAAAGTAAGATGTGCAGTGTTGCACTTCGAATTTCAATCCTACTATCAAAACGTTAGGAAACACTACAAACATCTTACTTCAGAACAAAGATACGAACTCTCAGCATTATTGGAAATCTCTGTTTCCTAGAATGAAATAGCCCGTATTCTTGGAGTTAATAAATCTACTATAGCCAACTTCTCAAGGAATGCATACAGAGTTTTTGGATATTATACTGTTTTTAAACTGGATATTGAGTTAATGTTGTATATATTTTTTGGGAAGTTGCTATAGCATTAGTTTGGTTTTTCATCTGCCAATCGTATTCACCGTAATAACGTTGCCCTTTCACAGACCATCCATACCGATGTAACCACTGACTTCTAAAGCCACTCTCATTAAGGTAAACAATGAGAATTCCTTCTCTTCGATACTTAGCAATACGCTCACTAAAGCAGCATCTATCATTTTGATTCACTTTGGGATGGCTTAGTGTTTTTTATGGCTATAGTGCAATCATCTAAAACCCAACCCAATCCAAAGCAGATAAAAGCATAAAGTATCAATACAATCCATCCGCCATTCTTTGCGGATTTGCTTAATCCAAGCCCACATCTTTTCAATGGGATTTAAGTCTGGACTATAAGGGGGTAACCAAACTATCTCATGCCCATGCTCTTCAATGATTGCTTGAATATCACTGCGTTTATGAAAAGCGGCATTGTCC
>NZ_LWHB01000121.1 GCF_001889065.1 Suttonella ornithocola
TCAGTATTCAGTATTCAGTATTCAGTATTCAGTATTCAGTATTCAGTATTCAGTATTCAGTATTCAGTATTCAGTATTCAGTATTCAGTATTCAGTATTCAGTATTCAGTATTCAGTATTCAGTATTCAGTATTCAGTATTCAGTATTCAGTATTCAGTATTCAGTATTCAGTATTCAGTATTCAGTATTTTAAGAAAAAATTCTGATAAAGAAAATCCTTTTTATTTAACGATAAATATTTAATGCCAAGTCCAAAAGGCGGTGAGTATGAGTAATAGCCCTAGAATGCTTCGAAAAGATGCTTTTGTTAGCCATTGATTAAATTGTTGAGAAAAGAAGGTAATTCCTAACATCGCAGGTAATGTTCCTAAACCAAAAGTGAGCATGACAGCAGCAGCAAATAGAGGATTGGCGGTACTAATCGCAACGCCTAGCGCGGAATAGATAAGTCCGCAGGGGAGTAGCCCCCATAATATGCCGAGCAAGAAAGCGTCTGAACCTGTACGAACGGGTAAAAAAGCTCGTGTCATACGAGCAATCGGTTGCCATAAATATCGTCCGTATTTTTCTAACCATCGTAAAGGTGTGGTATGAAAAAATTGTCTGATACCAATAAAGGCAATCAGGATAGCCGTTAAGCGGCGAAGCCATATTCCCCAACTGGGCAAGCTGGGGTGAATACCCAATAAAGGAAAAATACTACCAAGAATGAGTCCTAATAAGGTATAAGACAGCAAACGACCACTTTGATATAAAAGGGTATGAGAGGTTCTTTGCGTTCCAATACCTAGACTGCTTCCTATTCCGCCACACATCCCAACACAATGTGCGCTGCCTGCAAGTCCGGTAAAAAAGGCACTGCTTAATAGTGGAAGAAGCATAATGATTAGATGACTTGTGAGAATCGACGTTTACCTTCTGCTTTTAAATAAGTATCAAATATCATGGCAATATTTCGGATAAGTAATCTACCCGGTGCTTCTACCTGCATTTTATTTCCAGAAAGCGTGAGTAAACCATCATCTGCTAAAATCTGTAAGTCTTTCCATTCTTGGGCAAACATAGTTTCTGCATCAATCTGATATTGTTGACTAATGCGGGAAAGGTCTAAGTGTAAATTGCACATAATATCGGTGATGATATCTCTGCGGATGATATCTTCTTGGGTAAGCGCTACGCCGCGTGCAATGGGTAAACCGCCTTCTTCAATAGCACGATAGTATTTGTCGCGGGCTTTGTGGTGTTGGCTATAGCTATTGTCAATTTGAGAAATGGCACTAATTCCAAAACCCAATAAATCACAATTAGAAAAAGTTGAATAGCCTTGGAAGTTACGATAAAGCGTTCCATTTTTTTGATGATGTATTAAGCTGTCATCAGGTTTCGCAAAATGATCTAAACCAATAAAGACATATCCCGCATCCGTTAATTGCGTAATGGTATTTTCTAAAATCTGAAGTTTTTCTGCTGGAGAAGGCAAATCTTCAGCATTAATTTGTTTTTGTGCACCAAAGAGGTCTGGCATGTGTGCATAATTAAAAACGGCTAGTCGATCGGGCGCTAAGCCAATCATGGCTTCAACGGTTTTGGCAAAGCTATCTGCTGTTTGTAAAGGTAAGCCATAAATTAAATCCACTGAAATGGATTGATACCCTAGTTTACGCGCGCTTTCCATAATAGCGGCAACGCTTTCATAAGGTTGTACGCGATTAACGGCTTTTTGAACAGCTGGGTCAAAATCTTGAACCCCAAAGCTTACGCGGTTAAAACCTAATGTTCTCAAATGTGCAAGATAATCTTCATTAACGGTTCGCGGATCAATTTCAATCGAAAACTCGCCTTCTGCATCATCTGCAAAGCGAAAATATTTATGTAAGACATCAAAAAGGGCGCTTTGCTCTTCTTTGCTAATAAAAGTTGGGGTTCCACCGCCAAAATGTAATTGGATAACACGTCTTTCATTGTCAATGTACTCAGCTTGTCGAGCGATATCTTTTTCTAAATAATCTAGATAGTCAGCGGCTTGTTTATGATTTCGAGTGATAATTTTATTACAACCACAGAAATAGCAGACATGTTCACAGAAAGGGATATGTAGATAAAGCGATAAATCTCTTTGGCTAGTATTACTGCTTTTTAGGCGGGCGATGTGGTCATTAGCGGTAAAAGTATCGCTGAATTGAACAGCGGTAGGATAAGAAGTATAGCGCGGACCGCTCATGCGGTATTTTTCAATTAGCGCTGCGTCAAAATATGCAGTCATAAAGCCTCATGTTGTTCGATTTGGTATTTTAACAAATGTGCACACGGATAATCGAAATGGATAACTAGATTTTTCTAAAATAAAATAATATTTTATCGATAAATAAAAAGATAGTAACGCTTTAATAGAGAGTAGGTTCTTATTTTTCTGATAATGGTGCTTTAGCTTGTGATTGTTGGGCGATTTGATAAGTTTTTAACTGTTCTATTAAAGCTTGAACATCTGTATTTTCATCACGACAGCGATCGAATAATAAGTCTAAAATTAGTGGATCTTGATATTCTAATAACGTTTCAAACGCAATTTGACGCGCACGGTCAACGTGAGGATATTCATTGATAAGATAATTTTCCATTAAAATATCAAGCTCTTTCATTCCACGGCGACAAAGCCATTTTAATTTTGGATTCATCGAAATCCTCCTTATAAAAAGATTATTGTACTCCGCTGATTAAGATAAAGCAGGTTCAAGTACAGTCGTTATCTCAAATTGAATTGCAGTTGTTAATAAAAAACATGTAGTTGCGTTAATGAATCTCTCGCCCTTCTGGCTTAAAAAAATTCGCAAGAGATGATGTTATGAATGATTATTCGGTAGCTGAGAAATATTAGGCTTGATATAGCGAGACCAATGTAAGGTTGCACCAATAACAGCGACAGGCATCGCAATTAAATTTAAGACAGGGATACTGAGCATGACGGTTGCTAAGCCTCCAAATCCAAACATTTCGATTGGCTGACCGCGTAAAATTTGGCGTTGTCTAGAAAAGAAAATACCATTGTTTGCCATGGGATAATCCATATATTGTAAGTAGGCAACCCAAGCAGAGTAGATAAACCATAAAATAGGAACGATTAAATTCACTACAGGGATAAAACCTAGTAGAAAAATCGGAATGGCTCGACTTAAAAAGAATAGCGTTTTCTTAATTTCTTGCCAAATACTTAA
Organism: Suttonella ornithocola; assembly: GCF_001889065.1. Taxonomy (GTDB): domain Bacteria; phylum Pseudomonadota; class Gammaproteobacteria; order Cardiobacteriales; family Cardiobacteriaceae; genus Suttonella_A; species Suttonella_A ornithocola. Next base: position 3,214 of record NZ_LWHB01000121.1, read on the forward strand.
CCCAATTTCTTGTGCGAAATTTAGTCCACTTTCAGGGGCTTGTCCAGTTTCTAATTGCTCTACGGCATCTGCTAAAAATCCATTAAACGGTGCAGCAATAATATTAGCGAGTAAAGAAAAGGTATAGAAAACGATAATAACTAAAGTTAGGGCAATCAGCGGCCAAGCAATCCATCGAAAGTAATGCAACCATGAATTTTCAGGTAAAAAACGATTCATGAGTAAGTCAAAGTAGTGTAATAGTCCCCATGTTGCTCCGCCGAATACCACTACATTAATGAGTAGTGGTATCCAAACAAATAGCCTTAATTTCGGACGGTTTAGCCAAGAGAAGGCTTCAAATAAACAATTTAAAGCTTTCATTTTGCAATAGGTGCTAAAGATTGACTAAAGAGCTGAATTAAGGTTTTTAAGTCTTTTTCTCGAGGATAGTTTGGACGAGTAGCGACAGCTAAGCGCCTATGAGGACCTTTCGCGTCTAAAGGAATGGCTTTTAAGTTAGGTAAATGTTTCATTTGTGGGAGCGCCATTTCTGGAATAAGTGTAACCCCCATATTATTAGCTGTTAGCTGAATTAGGGTATTTAAGCTGGCATCTTTAAACATATCTTTTCCCATCTCATATTGTAGTTTACAAACTTCCATGACATGATCGCGTAGGCAGTGCCCTTCCCCTAATAATAATAAATGCGCATTTTTTAAATCATTAGAGGTAATTAGCTTTTTATTGGCTAATTTGTCGTCTTTATGGACAAGAACATAAAAATTTTCCTGTCCAAACTCAAATACGTTTAATCCAGGCGTTTCAAAAGGCAGGGCAAGTACCGCTGCATCAATACGTCCAGTTTGAACTGCATTTAATAAGCGCTCGGAAGTATCTTCACTGACATTCATTTCAAAGTCAGGATATTTTTCGCGAATGATAGGAAGGGCTAGAGGTAAAAGAAAGGGCGCAATGGTAGGAATGAAACCAATGCTCATTGCAAAACCTAAATCATTTTGCCCAGCATGAGCACGCTCGACTAGCTGTTGTGCATCTAAATAGACTTTTTGTGCACGCTCTAATAGTTCGGCACCAATTGGGGTAATAACGACTTGTTTATTATTGCGTTCAAAAATGGCAACGCCTAAATTTTTTTCTAGCTCAGCAATTCCTAACGATAAAGCAGATTGTGAAATATTACATTCTTCTGCAGCACGTTTAAAATGTCGATGCCGCGCAACGGCAAGCGCAAATTGAATCTGACGTAAAGTAATCATGTGATATCCTGTAAAATAAATTAAAGTGCTAGTATATATTTTATATTACTTGACGAAAAATTAAAGATTTTGAACTTTGGAGTTGTCAATCATACTGCTATAATACGCTCAGTTTCTTCAATCAAAAAAGTAGAGGTACTTTTATGCCAATCATCAATCGTTCAATTCCTGAATTTTCAGTTCAAGCTTTCCATAATGGTGAATTTAAAACCATTACTAGCGAAGATGTAAAAGGTAAATGGGCTATTTTTATCTTCTATCCAGCAGATTTTACTTTTGTCTGCCCAACTGAATTAGAAGATATGGCTAAATATTACGATGAGTTCAAAAAGCTAGATGCTGAAGTTTATTCAGTTTCTTGTGATACTCACTTCACACATAAAGCTTGGCATGATACTTCTGAAGCTATCGGTAAAATCAACTATCCAATGCTTGGTGATCCAACTGGTGTTTTAGCTCGTGGCTTTGATGTCATGATCGAAGAAGAAGGCGTTGCATACCGTGGTACTTTCTTAGTAAACCCCGAAGGGGTCATTAAAGTAGCTGAAATTCATGACAATGGTATCGGTCGTAGTGCTAAAGATATGGTTCGTAAATTAAAAGCTGCGCGCTATGTTGCAGAACATGATGGCGAAGTTTGTCCAGCAGCTTGGGAAGAAGGTCAAGAAACGTTGAAACCAAGCTTAGATTTAGTTGGTAAAATCTAAATTATTTATTTAAGTTGGCGGCAGCTTTTGTCGCCACTTTCGCGCCGGTTCACCGGCTTTTTTAAGGCATTAACGATAGGAATTTTCAATGCTAGATCAAAATATGTTAGAGGCAGTCAAACAATACACAGCAAACCTCAGCAAATCCATTACCTTCGTGCTGCAAACGGGTGAACATAATAAGCGCGTGGAATTAAAAGAATTTTTATCTGATTTAAGCGCTGTTTCAGATAAGCTATCTTTAGAGGAAAGAGATTTTGAAGGCGCGCGTAGCCCAGTCAGTTTTACACTAGAAGCCGATAAACAGCCAACAGATATTATTTTTTCTGGTATTCCCGGTGGACATGAGTTTTCTTCTCTCATCTTAGCAATCTTACAAGCAGGCGGAACTGCACTAAAATTAGATAGCGGTATTCAAACACTTATTCGTAATATTCAGCAACCATTAAAATTTGAAACCTTTGTCTCGCTTTCTTGCCATAATTGTCCAGATGTCGTGCAGGCGCTTAATCAATTTGCGTTACTTAATAAGAATATTCAAAGCGAAATGATTGATGGCGGACTTTTCCAAGAAGAAATTGAAGCACGCAATATTCAAGGTGTTCCTTCTGTCTATCTCAATGGCGAAAGCTTTGCTAACGGTAAAATTGATACCGCAAAACTCATTGAAAAATTAATCGAAAAATATCCTGAAATTGTTAATAGTAATCACGCTGAACAATTGCCTGTGCAAGATGTGACCGTTATTGGCGGTGGGCCAGCAGGTGCTTCTGCGGCGATTTATGCGGCACGTAAAGGCTTAAAAGTCACTTTAATTGCCGATAGAATTGGTGGGCAAGTTAAAGATACCATGGGTATTGAAAACCTGATTGGAACAAAAGAAACAACAGGCCCAGTTTTAGCTGCTCAGTTGCAAGAGCATATTGCTGCTTATGAGATTACAGTTAAAGAAAACTTAACGGTTAAGAACGTTGAAAAAGGCGAAAAAACGCATAAAGTTACTTTAAAAACGGGTGAAGTTATTGAAACGCGTACGCTAATTATTGCTAGTGGTGCAAAATGGCGTGAACTAGGTGTGCCTGGAGAAAAAGAAAATTTAGGAAAAGGCGTTGCTTATTGCCCACACTGTGATGGACCTTTCTTTAAAGGTAAGCATGTTGCTGTCATTGGTGGCGGGAATTCTGGTATTGAAGCAGCACTAGATTTAGCGGGTATTGTTAAACATGTGAGTGTATTTGAATTTGCCGAAACTTTAAAAGCGGATAAAGTATTGGTCGAAGCAGCTGAGAAAAAAGAGAATATTGATATTTATACGAATGTTGCAACGCAGTCTATCCAAGCAGAAAGCGGTAAAGTCAATGCTATTCGCTATCAAAATAGAGCAGACGGTTCAGAGCATCAATTAGATTTAGAAGGAGTATTTGTTCAAATTGGTTTAGTTCCAAATACAACATTTGTTAAAGATGTGGTTGAATGTACTCGCTTTGGTGAAATTGTGATTAATGCTAAAGGTGAAACCAATATTGCAGGTATTTTCGCTGCGGGAGATTGTACGACCGTTCCTTATAAGCAAATTGTTATTGCCATGGGAGAAGGTGCAAAAGCCGCTTTATCAGCTTTTGATTATCTCATCCGCCAAAATTAATTCTTAAATAAAATCATTATTAGGCAATGTAAATCCCCGTTAAGCGGGGATTTTTTATAAAAAAGGAGACCTTTGCAAAAAATATAAAATAGAGAAATTTCAATTTTTTAAATTTTGAAAATATATTAAAATCATAGTGTTATTTTTCTACTAGTAGCACAAATTAGTATAAAACGGAATTTTGCAAAGGTTTTAAAAAGATGAATGCCATTCATGCAATGATTAGACTTTTTCTCAAACAGAGTATTATCTAAAAGCTAATATTGGCAAAAGGGAAATTTGCTATTATATACACTCTTTAATCCCCTTATTTGATAGGAAAATTTTATGCAAAAAATGCTTTTAGCAACAGCAGTTACTATTCTTACCCATTCAGCAATAGCGGATGATAACGCCATTAAAAATGCGCTTTCTCCTTTTAATGTGACGAATATGGAAATTAGCGATTCGCCGATTGCTGGATTAAAGCAAGTGGTTAGTGATCAGGGGATTTTTTATGCAACAGAAGACGGAAAGTATTTCTTACAAGGTACTTTGGTTGAGATAACCGATAAAGGACCTGTGGACTTAACCAATCGTCCTTTGATGAAAAAGCTAGAATCAATGGTGCCACAAATGATTGTTTATCCTGCCAAAGATCAAAAACATGTTGTTAATGTCTTTACAGATATTACTTGCCCTTATTGCATGCGTTTACATAAAGATATGCAAGGATATAACGATAGAGGAATTACCATTCGCTATCTCGCTTTCCCAAGAGCGGGTGGAAATTCAAAAGTCGCTGGTCAAATGGAAGCCATTTGGAAAAGTGATGACCCAAAAGCAGCTTTTGATGCAGCAGAGAAGGGTAAAATCCCAAGCGCGATGTCGCCAGATGTCGTTCAAAAACAATATAATTTAGGACTACAATTTAATGTGACTGGTACACCAGCGTTGATTTTAGAAGATGGAACAATGTTACCTGGGTATCATAAACCTGATGAATTAATTAAGATTTTAGATAAGTAATATTCGCTTATTTCTTATTTTTAAAAGCCATGATGTTTAAATCATGGCTTTTTTATTGCCTGATTTTTTTGAAGAATATAAAAAGAATGATGTAGATGTTTTTTATCAAATTTCATCACAAAATAATGTGAATATCTTAAAAATTATCCATATAATATAAAAAATTGACTAATAAGTAAGGAAAACACTTTTACCGCTAAAAGATGGGTTAATTTAACAAAGGAGGAAATATGACCAATACGCCAGATAATACCCAGCAGCTCACAACGCTTATGCCACGAGGCAATCTAAAGGGCTTGCTTATCATGTTGATTGCTGCTGGATTGGCTTTTGGGCTTGAAGCTGTATTGCCTTTTGATGCCAATGCTAATAAGGGATTAGCCATTTTATTGTTTGTAGCCATATTATGGTTTACAGAAGCGGTCCATATTACGGTTACAGCTTTAATGGTTCCAATTTTAGCGGCGCTTTGTGCCATTCCAAAAATGGAAACAAAAGCAGCATTAAGTAGCTTTGCTGATCCCATTATTTTCATCTTTTTTGGTGGATTTGCATTAGCAACTGCCTTGCATATGCAAAAATTAGATAAAAAAATTGCGATGTGGCTCATTTCTCTTTCCAAAGGAAATATGTTACTAGCGGTGTTACTCATCTTTTTAGTAACCGCTTTTTTATCAATGTGGATTAGTAATACCGCGACAGCAGCAATGATGCTGCCATTAGCGCTTGGAATGATGGACCATTTAGATAAAGAGAAAGATCGGCATACTTTCGCATTTGTTTTACTAGGAATTGCTTATTCTGCCAGTATTGGTGGCTTGGGAACATTGGTCGGTTCGCCACCGAATATGATTGCAGCCAAAGCATTATCACTTGATTTTCCTGGTTGGATGAAACTGGGTGTTCCAATGATGTTGATTATTCTGCCATTGATGGTCTTCTCTCTTTATGTGGTATTAAAACCGAATTTGAAACAAGGTTCAGCCGATTTACATAAAAATCAGCATATTCCATGGACACCTATCCGAATAATAACCATGATATTGTTTGTTTGCACCGCGTTAGCGTGGATTTTCAGCAGTAAGATTGCCGAGTATTATCCTATTGCCAAATTAGATACGATTATTGCGTTGATTGCGGCAGTTTTAGTCGTTGTACTGGGTTTAGCCACTTGGAAAGATGTTGCAGATAATACGGATTGGGGGGTGTTATTGCTCTTTGGTGGCGGGATTGCCTTAAGTAATTTATTAAAACTCTCTGGTGCTTCAGCCGTTTTAGGGGAACAAATGGCATCTGCATTTGTATTAGCGCATCCATTTCTTGTTGTTTTAGGCGTTACTGCTTTTATTGTTATTTTGACAGAATTTACCAGTAACACTGCATCTGCTGCTTTATTGGTTCCTATCTTTGCCAGTATTGCAACACAAATGGGATTGCCAAAAGAGGTCCTTGTAATGGTTATTGGCATTGGAGCATCTTGTGCTTTTATGCTACCTGTAGCAACTCCGCCAAATGCAATCGTCTTCGGAACAGGCTTGATTAAGCAACGCGATATGATGCGAGTAGGAATGCTCTTAAATGCCCTATGTATTGTTATTATCGCAGCATGGGCATATTTCTTTTTAATGTAATATTTAATATATTGGTAGTGGTTTGCAAAGTATGCTGAGTAATTTCTGTAAAAAAAAAATATCAATTTAGTATATTGAAATTTAATATTTTATTTTGTTGAAATTATTAAGTCATAGTCCAGCATACTTTGCAAACCACTACCAATATATTTTTTCTAAACCGCTTTTATCAACGCTCCATGCGCGGGTGCAATCCGCACGAAGCACATCGTGTAGCAACACCGTTAGAGTTGTTTTTTAAATTTAATTTGAGACCTTAAGAAAAACATAAAATAGAGAAAGTTCAATTTTTTAAATTTTGAAAACATATTAAAATTATGGCGTTAATTTTTCTACTAGTAGCAAAACTTAGTATAAAACGGAATTTTGCAAAGGTCTCAGACCATCCATACCGACGTAACCACTGACTTCTAAAGCCATTCTCGTCAAGATAAACAATAGAAGTTCCTTCTTTTTGATACTTATAGTAAAAGACTACTAGAATAGTTATAGTGCAATCATCTAAAACCCAACCCAATCCAAAGCAGATAAAAGCATAAAGTATCAATACAATCCATCCGCCATTCTTTGCGTATTTGCTTAATCCAAGCCCACATCTTTTCAATAGGATTTAAGTCTGGACTATAAGGGAGTAACCAAACTATCTCATGCCCATGCTCTTCAATGATTGCTTGAATATCACTGCGTTTATGAAAAGCGGCATTGTCCATGACAATTACACTGT
>NZ_LWHB01000122.1 GCF_001889065.1 Suttonella ornithocola
CGCTGGTAGAAAGCGCACCATATTGTCCAATGGCGTAAAGGCTAATAAATTGCCAATGGTATAGGTAATACCCACAAAAATAGAATCCATCGCAACAACGCCTAATATAGCAAGAATTTTTCTAATCAGTGGATTAGACCAATGATAATGTAGCGACCATTCGTTTAGACGACGTCTAATCGGACGTGTCAGCGCACGCAATCCATGATAAAGCAAAAGCATGGTAATAATGATAATACCTAAGTTTTTCACTGCATTAAGAAAGGTATTCCAATTGATATTGCTGAGCCGATAATCTTTACCCGCAAAGATATTTTTAACCGCTTGCCAATTATGCTTCATCCTATCGCTCACTTGAGTGACGACTTTTGCGCTGGCATCTGCTAGTTTGCGAGGTAAGCTAACAGCTTGAGAAATAGCAGCTTTGGTGTTTTCCGTTACTTTAGCAATAGGATCATCGTCATATGATTCCGTTTTTTCTGCTGTTGATCCTGTATCACTACTTTTATCTGTGGTAACGGGTGTTCCTGCTAAAGAAGAAAGGGCAGTAACCACACCACTTTTTTCTGTATCTTCTGAGGTAGAACTAGAGATTTCGTCATCTGAAGGAGAGTTTTTAGTGACTGCGCGTAATTGCTCAATCAGCACTTTCCTCTGCTTAGGATTATCTAGCATGTCTGCTAACTGTGCTAATGCAGCTTTATCTTGTTGAGAAAGGGAAGATTCAGCATGTAAAGAAGGTAAACAGAAGCTGAGTAAGAAGGCAAGCCAGAATTTTCGTAGCATATTGCTATCCTGATGAGCAGAAAAACAGACGAAATTATAACGACTTCAGAATAAATGTCATCTAACGGTTAAGAGAGAAAACCGTTGTAAAAATTAATTTTTACAACGGTAATCAAATAAAGAGCTTTTTATAGTGTATTGATTTTTAATCCATATTCTTCTAGCCCACCTGACATTGTCGTATAGAGGCGAACCATATTTTGTAATAGATTGAGTTGTAAGGCTAATAAACTTTCTTCAGCTTTATAACCGACGCGCTCTGCATCTATTAGAGTCAAACCATTGCTAACCCCAGCTTTAAATCGCATTCTTTCTAATCTCACCACTTCTGCTTGCGCTTTTACCGCTCGGGCAGTAGCTGCATATTGTTCAGCATACGTTTCATAAGCGACTAAAGCATCTGCGACTTCTTTGAAAGCATTTTGAACCGCTTTTTGATAATCCTCAACGGCTTTTTTCTGTTGTAATTCGCTAATGCGTACATTGGCATTTAGCTGACTGCGATTAAAAATCGGTAGCGTAATAGAAGGGGTTAAGCTCCAAAAGCTATTAGGACCTTTAAAAAGATTATTGAGTTCACTGCTCGCATAGCCGGCATTATCCGTTAGGCTAATGCTTGGGAAAAGCGCCGCTTTTGCCGCACCAATATTAGCATTGGCTGCACGCAAAGCATATTCAGCGCTGCGAATATCTGGACGACTGGATAAAATAGCAGAAGGGATGCCGGCAGGAAGATGAACGTTAGCAAACTGTTTATTTAAATCAATCGCAGGTGGAAGTTTGAGTTGACTGACGGGAATTCCTACTAAAACGCTTAAAGCATTTTTGGCTTGCTCGTAATTACGGCGGTAGGCTTGATAGTCTGCTTTAGCTGTTTCATTGGCATTTTCATAACCTTTCAAGGTTAGCCCATTGATAACGCCAGCTCGCATTTGTAGGCGTGCGAGCTGTGTGCTTTCTTTTCGAGCATCTAAAACTTTTTCAGATAAGTCCATTAAAGCGCGAGAAATACGCGCATTGTAATAAGCTTGCGCTACATTTTGAATAATGCTGAGCTGAACACTGTCTTTTGCTTCTTGGGTTTGTAAATAGGTATTGAGTGCTGATTCAGATAAGGCACTTACTCGCCCGAAAAAATCTAGCTCAAAGGCGTTAATGCCAACAGCAGCTCGGTAGGCAGAGGAATAAAGTGCGTTTCCAGTGGGCGAGTTTGCAGTACCAGTTCGGCTGCGTGTTGCATTTGTGCTGATTACAGCGGTTGGGAATTCGTTACTGCGAGAAATATTATATTTTTCTGCTGCCATTTCAATGTTTAACGCAGCTGTTTTTAAATCATGATTATATTGCAAGGCAGAAGCAATAAGCGCTTGTAATTGAGGATCGCGGAAAAATTCTCGCCATCCTAATTCTTGTACGGATTGACCTTTTTGCTCAGTTAATGCCGTTTTCATCCATTGTTGCTCTAAAGCCACTTCAGGTTGCTGATAAGAGGGGATGAATGAACAAGCGCTGATGAAAATCGCTAGAGGCAAAACTTTTAGAGGGAATTTTTTTAAAGCCTTCATAGAGAAGCTCCTTTAGATTGTTGGGTAGCCACATATTTATCTTTTACACCATGACCACCGCCAAAGATTTTACGAATAACAACATAATAAATAGGAACAAGGAAAACTGATAAAAACGTGCCTATCAACATTCCCCATAACACGCTGGTTCCAATCGCACGCTGACTAGCAGAGCTAGCGCCCGTTGCAATATATAAAGGGATAACACCAGCAATAAAGGCGATTGAGGTCATGATAATCGGGCGGAAACGTAGATGTGCAGCGGTAAGTGCGGCACGAATTTTACTTAATCCTTGTTCTTGCAAGTCTTTCGCAAATTCTATAATCAAAATCGCATTTTTTGCTGATAAGCCCATAACTGTTATCATACCGACTTTGAAGTAAATATCATTTTCAAAACCGCGTAGCATCGTTCCTAAAGCCACCCCTAAAACACCCAAAGGTATCACCATCAATACTGCAAATGGAACGGACCAGCTTTCATATAGAGCCGCTAAGCACAGGAAAACAGCGAGCAAAGATAAACCATAGAGGAAATATTGAGAATTTCCAGCACGAAGCTCTTCAAGTGATTGTCCTGTCCAATCTAAGCCAAATCCATCTAGCTGACTGACTAATTTTTCAATCTCCGCCATTGCCTGACCAGAAGAATAGCCGGGCGCAGCAGTGCCAGAAATTGCCATGGCATTGAAGCCGTTATAGCGAGTGATTTGTTGTGCGCCGTTTTCCCAACGAACATCAACCAAATCTCGCATGGCAACTAATTCTCCACGATTATTCGGCACGGTTAAATTCAATACGTCTTCAGGTTGCATCCGCGCTTTGGCATCTGCTTGAACATATACTCTTTGCATTCTGCCATTATTCGGAAAATCATTGATATAACTAGAACCTAAAGCTGTAGATAAGGTTGCGCCAATTGCGGAAAAAGGAACATTTTGAGCATAGGCTTTGTCGCGATTGATATTTAAGACAAGCTGAGCCGTATCTTCCAATCCACTGGGACGCGCACTAGCAATAACAGGACTTTGCGCCATCATACCGAGTAATTGGTTACGCGCTGCTAATAATGCTGCATGTCCTTTGTTGTTACGGTCTTCCAAGCGGAAATCAACGCCATCAGATGTGCCAAGTGAAGGAATAGGTGGGGGATTCAGTGGGAAAATAATCCCTTGATTGAATTGCCCGAAAAGACCAAAAAGTCTGCCAACTAAAGCATTGGCGCTTTGCTCGGGATTATTGCGTTCTGCCCAATCTTTTAAACTGACAAATTGTAATGCCATATTTTGCCCAGAACCTGAAAAACTAAAGCCTAATACTGAAACGACATTCTTTACTTCATTCTGGCTAAGAATCATTTTTTCCGCCTCTTTAACAACCGCTTCTGTTCGGGATTGCGTTGCATCTGGATTAAGCTGATAACTGGTAATCAAAAAGCCTTGATCCTCACTGGGAAGAAACGAAGTCCGTACTTTATTAAGCGTATAGCCTGTTAAAGCAGTCAAAATCACAAAAATGAGCATCATAAAATAGCTACGACGAATAAGCTTTGCTAAAAAACCTTCATAAGCTTTGCTTGTGCGTTTAAATCCGCGGTTAAACGCGCCAAAAAATCCGCGTTTTTCATGATGATCTTCCCGCGCTGGTTTTAAAATGGTCGCGCATAGTGCAGGCGTGAGAGAAAGCGCTAAGAAAGCAGAAAAACCAATAGCTGCTGCCATCACTAAAGCAAATTGACGCATAATTGAACCAGTGGCACCACTTTGAAACGCCATTGGAACAAAAACAGAAATCAAAACTAAAGTAATCCCAATTACTGCACCAGTAATTTGCGTCATTCCCTTATGCGCGGCTTGATAAGGCGTTAGTCCTTCCTCAACCATTAGGCGCTCAACGTTTTCCACTACCACGATCGCATCATCAACCACAATCCCAATGACTAGAACCATGGCAAACATGGTGAGCACATTGATAGATAAACCTAAAGGATACATCAACGCCAATGCGCCTAAAAGTGAAATTGGCACAACAATCACAGGAATAATTGTGTATCGAATATTCTGTAAAAACAGATACATCACGATAAAAACCAAAATAATCGCTTCTACTAAGGTATGTAACACTTTCTCTAAAGAAATTTTGACGAAAGTAGAAGTGTCATAAGGAATATCCCACCCCATCCCTTCTGGGAAATACTCAGCCATTTCCGTCATTTTTTCGCGAATGGCTTGGGCAGCCGATACCGCATTCCCTGTAGAAGATAATTGCACACCGATACCAATAGAATCTCTACCATTTAGCCGTGCTTGAGTAGAATAACTTTGCTGACCCAACTCCACGGTAGCGACATCTTTTAAACGAACCGTTGCGCCAGAAGGAAGCGATTTTAAAACAATATTTTCAAACTCATCAGCATTGGTTAATTGCCCACTTACACTAATCGTATTGGTAATTGCTTGTCCGCTTACTGTTGGCGTATCTCCTAAAGCGCCGGCACTAACCTGTGCATTCTGTGTCGAAATAGCAGCATTAACATCGGCAAAAGATAAATCATAATTTTTCAACTTCTCAGGGTTTACCCAAATCCGCATAGCCCGTTCAGAACCAAAAATTTGAACATCACCAACGCCCTCTACGCGTTGAAGGGCAGATTTAACCGTGCGCACCGCATAATCAGAAACTTCCGCAGTCGTCATCTTGCCGCTTTCATCCGCGTAAAGCATCGCAAATAGTAAAAAGTTTGAACTTGATTTGGTAACCACAACCCCCGTATTTCTAACAGATTGAGGCAAACGCGGTTCCACTTGCGATAATTTATTTTGCACATCAATTTGTGCTAAATCCTCATCCATACCTGAGCGGAACGTCAGCGTAATTTGTCCTCGCCCACTGGAATACGCCTTTGACTCCATATAATCTACGCCTTCGACGGCGTTCATTTGTTCCTCAATAATGGAAATCACGCCATTTTGCACCGTTTCTGCACTCGCACCGGTATAAGAGAAACTAATATTGATAGTGGGTGCAGCAATATTAGGATATTGCTCAATTGCTAGGCGGCTAGCAGAAAAAATCCCCGCCAACATAATAAAAATTGCGACTACCCACGCAAAAATCGGGCGATCAATAAAAAACTTAGCCATAAATGATTACTCCCGATATCTTATTGCACAGCTGATTTTTCAGAACTTTGCGCTTCTTTTACTGCTTCAGGAGCTTGATTAGTCATTTCATCAGATTGCCACGGTTTTGTTTGCACCGTTTTCGCGCCCATCATTCCTGCCTTTGCTAAACCTTCAACAATAATCTTCATTCCCTCTTTAAGCCCATCGGTAATAATCCACTGATTATCCTGCTGACCAATAATCGTTACCGGAACCGGGTGGAAAGAGCCATCTTCCTCTACCACCATCACAATATTTTTTTCTCCACGCGTTACCGCTTGTTGAGGAATTAAATAAGCATTTGGATAACTGGCTTGTGGAACCACTACGCGAACATATAAGCCGGGCAATAAATCGCCCTTAGGATTAGCAACCTCTGCTCGTAGCGTTAGCTCGCCAGTTGTTTCATTCACCGTTTGATCCACAAATAACAATCTTGCTTGCTGTGGATAAATAGACCCGTCTTCCAATAAAATTTCTAGTCCCCCCTTATCTGCTTGCGCTTGACCATTTTGTAAAATATTTTTCAACTTCAAAACCGCATCCGCAGATTGGGTAATATTTAAATACATTGGATTGAGCTGCTGAATTTTTGCCATTTGCGTATTAGAAGCCGTTACATAAGCCCCCTCGCTGACTTGAGAGCGTCCAATCCGCCCAGAAATAGGCGCATTTAATCCTGCATAACCTAAAGAAATATTAGCAGAATCAATCGCCGCTTTAGCGGCTGCAATCTGTGCATTAGCAGCCGCAATATTGCTCTCTTGCACCTTTAAATTCGCAACAGCATTATCATATTCTTGACGAGAAATTGCATTGGCTTTGACCAAAGGCGCATAGCGATTTACCGTTGCACGTTGCAAATCCCGGTTGGCTTTCGCTTGTCCTAAACTGGCTTGCGCAGATTTTAAATTTGCTTGCGCGGTCAATAGCGCTGCGCGATAAGTACCAGTATCAATTTGATAAAGCGGCTGTCCAGCACGGACTTCGCTGCCTTCTGTAAATAAGCGTTTTTCCACAATGCCACTTATCCGCGGAACAATAACCGCCTCGCGTGAAGCTTCTAAACGAGCGGGAAGATTTTGCTTAATCGTAACCGTCTGAGGTTTAGCAGTAATGATGCTAACCACAGCAGGGGGGGCTTTTTGTGCAGATGCAGAATTGGTTGGCGCTTTATCATTATTATTTTGTCCTGTAACTTCCTTAATTTTGTCGCATCCCGTTAACCCTAACGTTGCTGCAACAATCACCAATCCTAGCGGTGAAACCTTAGCCAGCTTCATATAAACCTCTGTTAGAAAAAATAAAAAAAATTATAGCGAGTTCAAAGCAGATTAGATACCGCAGAAAATAAAAGGGTAATATTTTCATCGCTAAAAAAGCGTGCATTATACATACGGAGTTGTATGTAAGACAATAAAAATACGATATAACCAAGAGGTTACTTATCTTATTTTTATTTAATGAATAAATTTTTAATAAGCCGAGACCTTTGCAAAAAACATAAAATAGAGACATTTCAATTTTTCAAATTTTGAAAATATATTAAAATTATGGTGTTAATTTTTTTTACTAGTAACAAAAATTAGTGTAAAACGGAAAGGTCCCAATATACACTTTGAAAACAGTCTCCTATCCTTAAGTGCTGTACATATTTTTTGGGAACCCTGCTATATAGCTGAATGTCTTTAACTTGCATACAGGATTTGAGCGTCTTTCCGTACTAACGTGTGCCGTCTGTGGTTCGTCAGTTTGTATGCAAGATGAACTTATTCAGCTATACCTAACAGCATTTTTTTTGTAATAATTCAATCATCCGTTGCAATGTATGAATTTCTCTCGCCTGTTGTTCAAGTAAAAGTTCTTTCGCCGAAATAATCTCTTCTTGATGCGATAGCATGAGCTTAAGTTTGGTAATTTCTTGAGATAAATCTTCTGATGTGCCGTAATAATTGCTGCTATGTTGACTATTTTCGTTAATTAAACAAATCACACTACGTTCATTGATAGCCATTAAATCTTTTAAGTCTATCCCAAAAATACTCGCAACTTTTTCTAATTTTGGGATATTAAACTGAGTTTCCCCTCGCTCTAATTTGGCATAGCCAGCAGTTGACATTTGCAACTTTTCTGCCATTTCTTCTTGAGACCACTGGCGTAATTCGCGCATCATGCGGACTTTTTCATTGACTTGCATAGTGATATTCCTAATTTCGGTAGAGTATATCCCGTTTTCATCGCTGGGAAAAAATAACAATATAAATAAAAATACATAATCACGAAAGTTATTCGTTATAAATATATGGTTTGGAGGTCTGAATGAAAATAATAGCCCTGTTTTCAATAGCAATGTTAGTGTTTACAACGGCTTGTTCAAAAGAAGAGAGTGAAACAAAAAATAAATTTGTTCGTGATTGCACATCAACAGGTGGAACAGAAAAAATTTGTAGCTGTGTGTTTACTAAATTGAGTAAAGAATATGGCAAAGAACGGATGAAAGCATTGATTTATGCAACCGACCCTTCGGAAGTTTTTGAAAATCAGGAGGATGTAAAAGACTTTATGGAAAAAACGGTCGAATTTGGTCAGCAGTGTCAATAATCTTGAAAGGAAAATAAAACATGAATTGGTATTTAACTTGTCTTAAAAAATACGCGACTTTTTCAGGACGCGCACAACGGAAAGAGTTGTGGTTTTTCTTTTTATTCTACATCATTATTGTAATTGTTTTAACAATCCTTGATATTTTTACGGGATTATATGACCCACAGACGGGTTCTGGTATTTTAAGCGGCATTTTTCAGTTAGCCATGTTTCTTCCCAGTTTGGCGGTGCAAGTTCGCAGATTGCATGATATTGGCAAAAACGGATGGTGGTGGTTGATTGCACTGACAGGTATTGGCGCTTTTGTTTTAATTTATTTTTATTGTTTAGGCAGTGAAAAAGGCGCGAATCAATATGGCGCTAATCCCAAAGAGGTTTAGAGGCTAATCATGAGTTTAACCGAAAAATATCCTGAAATTTATAAAAAAAGTAAGCTCCTAATGGAGCTGCTTTTTGTCCGATACGCTGTTTTATTTTTGATTTTTTTATTTATTCCAGCGGAATGGGAAAATCTTATTTATGTTTTAACGATTTTAGCTACTGGCGTGGATTTAGTGCTTTTAGTGCTTGATGTGAATGAATGGAGCAAGGTTGGAGTAAAAATGCCTTCTTTTTGGTGGGCGCTGATTGTGCCTGTCTATCTTTGGAAAAGAAGTAATATTTTAGAAACCAGTAAAACGCCTTTTTGGTTATATCTCTGCACCATCACTATTAGCACAGTCTTTTTTATTTTCTATGATGCGTCTTTTGATGATGATGAGGCTTATTATGCTGAGTTAGAACAAACGGCTTGCCAAATTGCCACTGATATTGCACGCAAAAATCAATACTTGCGTAGTTTAGGGAAATGTATCAGTGTTTCTATCACTTCTTCTTATGATTATGAGCATGATGGCATTGCCACTTTTTCATCTGGTAGAACGGTTCGAATAAGCATTTCAGAGCTTAAAAATAATGAAGTTTATGTTGAGTTTGTTAATTGATAAATCAAATCATTTAAAAATAAAATAAAAGTCTCATCTATTTTTTGAATGATTACGCTATCAATATCTGTATTAAGGAAATATTGAGATGAATACAAAAGAATTTTATAAAAATAAAACCAAATTAGCTATGTTGCTCGCTGGTAGTATGATTTTTTGCATACTTTGTATATGGGTAATGGTTGACCCGCCTGTATGTAAAATGGGACGATGCCGATTAGTGGAAAGATTATATTCTAATGCGCCTTTTTTCTACTATCTTTTATGTGTCGCGGGGTTAATACTTTTTCTATTAATTAGTATGTTAATGATTAAAATTTTGATTTCTAATCAACCTTTTTTACGCCTATATCATCAAAAGATTGAAATTATTCCAGCGTTTGGAGAATCTGTTGTTATTCCAATTGCTGCAATTAAAGAGATGACTCAATTAAAAGAGGGAAAAAATGTTTTCTTGGTTTTGACCTTATCAGATAGCATGCTTATTGAAAATTTGACGTTTATTCAGCAAAAAGTATTGAAGGCAAATATAGTTCCTCCCACGCTCTCTATCTCTACCATTGCAGCGCAAGAAACCTCTGATGTGATAGAGCAAGCCATTAGAAAACAGATGTTGTTGTTTGCTTCTATGGCAGAGCAAAAAGTGGTGCTTGATAAATAGGTGATTAAGTGCGATGAATTGAATGGTGATTTAAAAAACTTTTAAACGCAAAGACGCAGGATGCGCCTTTCGTTTTATTTATATAGTGCAATCAGCTAAAAAATGGGACGTTATTTACCGCCAGAAGTAGCTAGGTAGGGTTTATAGAAAGTTCCGTTTTTAGCTGATTTGGCTATATGGAATGAGAATTAGTCGTCGCTCATTTGGACAGATGAGAAGATGTTATAGCCACCGTCAACGTAGGTGATTTCACCGGTAATGCCTGAAGCAAGGTCAGAGCAAAGGAATGCGGCAGTGTTGCCCACTTCTTCAATGGTAACGCAACGGCGTAGTGGGGCGGTTTTTTCAAAGCCTTTGAGCATTTTGCGGAAGTCTTTAATACCGCTAGCCGCTAAGGTGCGGATTGGACCAGCAGAAATGCCGTTGACGCGAATGCCATCTTGTCCTAAATCTGCTGCAAGGTAGCGGATAGAAGCTTCTAAGCTCGCTTTAGCAAGCCCCATAGTGTTGTAGTTAGGAACGGCTTGCACAGCGCCAAGATAGGTAAGCGCTAGTGCAGCTGCGTTGCGGTCTTTCATCAGTGGATAGGCATAGCGCATGAGAAGTGGGAAGGAGTAAGCGCTGATTTCATGGGCTAGGGTAAAGTTTTCTCGGGTGCAGCCGTCTAAAAAGCGTCCTTCAATGGCTTCTCTTGGCGCAAAAGCAATGGCGTGAATCAGTCCGTCTAGTTCGCCCCATTCTGTTTTTAGGGTAGCAAAGGCGTTTTCGACTTGTGCTTCATCAGCGACGTCTAGTGGTAAAAAGCATTTGACGTTAAATTCCGCGCCCATTTTTTCAACACGAGGTTTGAGTTTTTCGTTTTGGTAAGAGAGCGCAATTTCAGCCCCTTCGCGATGCATCGCTTGTGCAATGCCATAGGCAATGGAAAGGTTACTTGCTAGTCCAGTAATGAGTATTTTTTTACCTTGTAAAAATCCCATAATGTTGTCCTTTTATTGAATAAAATTGATGATATGTAAAGCATATTGCCCATAGTGAATGTTTATGGGGATGGTTCGTTAAAATGAAAGTGGTTAGGTGTTACGGCTATTCTTCCACCATTCGTAGATACCGACAATGCAGTTGATTTGATAAATAATGGTTTGGGTGGCAAAGATAAGATTATGGTTAGCGAGGTTGACGGCAAGCCAAATGAAGTTTGAGGCAATCCATAACCACCAACTAAAGGAGTAGCGAAGAATCATGGTAGTTTGCGCGGTAACGGCAATTACAAAGGCAACAATGTTAATTTGATACCAAGTAATGGCAAATCCTGCGAAGCTAAGGGCAGCATCATTGTCTTTTTCGATAAAGCTGTATTTTTGTAGGTGGTCGTTGATGGTGGGAAAGAGAAAGAGAGCAATAGCAATGAAAACAATGGTAATAAGCCAGACGTATCCAGTGGCTTGCTTGGGAATCATGTTGCCGTCGCCGTCTTCGTTTTTTGCCCAGTAGCGTAAGGCATAGAGATGGGTAAACATGTTGTAAAGTGGGGTGAGCATTAGACCTGTTGCGCCACTTCTGCCTTGTGCGATGACTTCACCGATGTTGGCAGTGATGCCTAGTCCGTTACCACTGATGTTTTTACGAAAGGCAAGCGCAAGTACGCAAAGCATGCCAATGAGTGCAACGGCGAGTTTAAAGGTTTCAAAGCCGATATTGATAGATTCTTCAGTCGGTAGGAAGTAGTTTAGCTCGTGTAGGTAGCCCCAAAATAAGGCAGCCGCGCCACAGATAAACCAAACGATTGACCATTGTTTTTGCCAAGGTCCAGTGATTTTATCGAGTATATTCATGTGTTATTCCTTATATCTTACCGTTGTAGATGTGGTGGGTAATGTATTCCACTGCTTTTTGATAGCGCTCTTGGTAACCACTTTCGCTAATTTCAAAGTAGGGAATGTTATGCTCTTGGTAGAGCGTTTTTAATAAATTTTGAAAGGCGTTACGTGATTCGTGGTCGCCTAAGGTGCGTAATCCGTCATCTACCCATACGGTATTGTTTGCAAGCAAAATGGTATGGTCAAATCGCATATTCTCAATATAGGCGGCGGTCATAGGATCGCGCTTGCCTTCGTAGGTTTGGCAGAATGCTTGTGTGGTAACAAAGTCGGTATCAATGATGGTAACGGGCGCAGTTGGGTCTTCTAAAGCGGCATCAACGGCTTTAGCATGGTCTTGGCTGATGCGTTGATAGTCTGAGTATTGGAGGGCGAGTTCGCTGCCGCCAAGTGCATAGTCCACATATAGTCGCCCTTGTTCGAGGACGTAATCGGCAAGAAAGTAATTGGCGAGTTTGTAAACAAGGGTGGTTTTGCCCGAGCTTTCACCGCCAACGACAGCAATGGTTTTAGTGTATTCACGGCGTGCGGTTGGGTGGATGTCTAGCCAATGATGGACAGGGTCGTGATGGATGGCATCGGTATCGTAATCATTATGTCTAGGAAGTGCGATAAAGCGATTTTTCGGTAAATGTAAGCGCCATGTATGGGTTTCATCAGAGATGAGTTTGGCTTTTTCGCTAATGCCAAGCGCTTCTCGGAGATGTTGAAGTTTGGCTTGAGCGTCTGGTTGGTCTGGGTCGATGTTGGGCATCGGATAGGTGTGAATTTGAATAAAGTCAAATTGGTTAAAGGCGCGTTGCATCCAGCGGGCTTTGTCTTCTAAGGTAACTTCATAGTGCTGTTTGGGATTGGGATGCTCTAAGATAACGATATGGAGTTTGTCCACAAGTCCAACGGCGTGTTGGATAAGGCGGACGTGTCCGCGATGAAGAGGTTCAAAGTGGCCGATCATCCAGCCGGTATTGGTGTGAGACATAGTTTTTTAATCAACAGGTAAAGAAATGCCGGTTAGCTTTTTATAGAGCGAAACGGCGTAGGAATCCGTCATGCCTGTGATGTAATCACAAATAGCCAGTAAATGTTGGTAATGGCTTTGTGCATGGCGATGATAGCGAGAGGGCAATAGCTCCATAATCATGCGATAGTGGCGAGGGGCTTTGTGTTGCGCTAATAAGGTATGCATTGCCGCAGTGCAAAAGATATCAATTAAGCCGTTTAAAATTCGGTGTCCAGCAATTTGGACTTCTAAAACAGGTCGGCAAATGTAGATATATTGTTGGGCGTAGGTGCGCAATGCTTCTAAGGATTGCCGGGAAGGGATACTTTCTAACAAGGCTTGGTGATGACGACCTTCAAGAAGCGCGTTTTCGTTTTGCCAAAAGATATCTAAGGTTTCGTGTACTAATCTTCCAATGGCTTTGGCGCGTAGGTAAGCCAGTTGGTCGCTTTTGCTTTTCATTCGATTTAGTCGAGCTGGGTCAATCAGGTTATCTGCAAGATTGCCTAACAATTCTCGAGCGTTATTAAAAGGCATTTGTCCAACTTGATAGGCATCTTCGATATCGGCGATAAGGTAGCAAATATCATCAGCGGCTTCCATGAGAAAGGATAGGGGATGCCGCTGCCAAGTTTGTTGTCCAATCAATGGTAATTCTAATAGGGAAAAGATATGGGAATAGTCTGTCAGGTCATCTTGATAGACGCCATTTTTTTTATAGGGAGATTGCGCTTGGTAAGCTGCTGTGGTGGGGTATTTGGCTGCCGCAGCAAGGGTTGTGGCGGTTAGTCTTAAGCCGCCTTGGTTGTCAGGACTTTCTAGGCGATTGGTGATACGAAAGCCTTGCGCATTGCCTTCGATATGCTGTAAATCCATTTTTTCTGCATCGGAGAGATGTAGAGTGTTGAGAATGGTTTCGCCTTGTTCAGAGGTGAAAAAATCGCACATGGCTTGTTCGCCTGAATGCCCAAAGGGAGGATTGCCTAAATCATGTGCTAGGCATGCCGCGGCAACAATATCGCCAACATCTGACGCTTGGATATGGCGTTCTCGCAGTTCGGGATAATTTTGCAAAAGCTTTTCTCCAGCACTACTGCCTAAGCTGCGTCCTACACAAGACACTTCTAAGGAATGCGTTAGACGGGTGCGGACGTAATCGTTTTTTTCTAATGGAAAGACTTGGGTTTTATCCTGCATTCGCCGAAAGGCAGCAGAAAATAGGATGCGATCAACATCGCGTTGAAATTCGGAACGAACGGAAGGTTCTGGTTGTGCGGCTTGTCCAATTCTTGCAGTGGAAAAGCATTTTTCCCATGACATAGGTGATAGTTTCTTTCGATAAAAATGCGCAGTGTATAGCGATGCTGATTGGCTCGCAATAGAAAGGCTTTTAATTGGTTGCGGTAATCTGCTTTATTTAATTGGTCGAATTTATTATAAGCTTGGTATATATTAGAAATAACTAAATATAAGGAGGAGATGTTATGAATACATATCGTAGTGGTATTCGTTTATTCATCATTTATTGGCTATTTTTTAGCGTCGGGTCGATTTTTATCAGTAATGGTTTTAAGTTTGCGGTCTATGATATGAGTCAGTCGCCACGATTGGTGTCGCTGGTGGGGTCAATGTCAGGAGTGGCGTTTATGACGGTGGGCTTGTTTGCGGGGATTGTTGTTTCCGCTACGTCTAATCGTTTGTTTATTTTTTTGCATTTGTTTTTGTTTGCGGCGGTATCTGTCGTGATTTATGCCTTGTTTCATCAGCATTGGTTAACGATTGCTTGGATGTTTTTCTTTATTTTATTGCAGGGAATTAGCGCTTCTTTTCATTCAGCGGCGGCAAATCGCGTTTTTTATGATTTGGCAGGGATAGAGCGCTTGTCTTTTTGGTTGTCGAAAAGAAATATTGCGGTGAGTGTTGGGTCGGTAACGGCGCTGGTTTTGTTGAGTTTTTTCGTGGAAAAGAGTGCGGCGTTATTTTTGGTTTATGCGCTGATTTTGCTTTTTTCGGCGGTGTTGTTTGTTTTTACGCGCTATGAAGACAGTAATCAGCGTCAATCTTTTATCGGGGTGTCTGAGATGTTGTGCTATGTCCGCAGGGAGTTTGCGGCATTTTTACGGTTTTCATGGCGTAATCGCACGGTGCGGGTGTTGTTTCTTTTGTCTTTTTTAAAAACGTTTTTTATTTATTGGGCGATGTCGGCAGGGGTGCTGCTAAAGCTAGGTATTGATAGCGCGGAAAGTCGTCGTTTGTATTTGTGGATTTTAATGGCGATGGATTTTGTCAATATTGCAGCGTTGTATGTGGTGGGAAAATGGCAGACGTTTAGCAATCGGAGTTTTTTGCTTGGGGCAGGGGTCAGTGCATTGGGGATTTTGTTGTTTGCGCTGCTGTCGAATAAGTGGTTGGCGATTGCGGCGTTATCACTGATGCATATTGGTTTTGCAATTAGTCAGATGGCGTCTGGTTATGTGTTGCGTTTAGCTTTGCCTGAGCGGTTTCGCACACAGGGGATTTCGTTTGCTGTTATTCCTTATTATTTTGCCGATATTGTGTCAGGGGTATTTTTTGCGGCGTTGTTGGGTATTTTGAGTGTGTCGGAATTATTGGTCGTTAGTGGGGGTGGATTATTGGCGCTTTGTATTGTGTTAATACCAGTGATTTCGGGGGATTTGATTTTGTTTGAGGAGGAAATAACTTGAATTGAACAATATTGGAGAGAGGGTCAGAGAAATACTAAACTCTACAGAGTTGTTCTCGTTGATGATGGAACTCTAAGCTTTTGTCTAACGGACTTGTAGTGGTTTTATTTTTTTCGATTATAGTCAAATCACTTATAATCCAATCTATCCAAAGCAGATATAAAGAACAACTTGTAGTAGAATTATCAAAAACAAACTGAGCATATCCTATGACCTACTGCCGCCAATTCCGACAGAAAATTCTTAACGATATTGCTAATGGAGAAACTTGGCGCGCTGTTGCAAAGCGCTACAAGATCAGCAAATTCACCGTCTATAGCTGGATTAAAAATCCCCATCCTAAAGGCTTTACTGAGC
>NZ_LWHB01000123.1 GCF_001889065.1 Suttonella ornithocola
TACAAACCATTGCTCAGCCTAATTTACTAGCAACAACAACTGATATGAGCAATGATGAAGTATATGAACTCACTAAAGCCATTTATGAAAACCTACCTTTTCTACAAGGCATCCATTCTGCTACCAAAGCCATGTCTTTAGAAAAAGCCATTGAAGGCTTACCGATGCCTTTACATCCCGGCGCCGCACGTTATTACAAAGAACAAGGCATTAGTATTCCTGAGCGATTACTGGTCGATTAAAAGAAAAGGCGGTAAAAAACCGCCTTTTTAATAGTAAATTCATCAAAAGGCGAAAAATAGTCGCATTAAATCAATATGAATTCTTCTTACGTTACCTTAAAAGGCTATTTATTTGTGCCTGATGAAGATTTAGCGGCTGTTTGTGAGGCTTTACCTTTACATATTGCATTGAGCAATGCAGAAATTGGTTCTTTGCATTTTGAAGTAACACAAAATTCCCAAAATCCTAACCGTTTTAAAGTCTATGAATGCTTTGTTAATCAATCGGCTTTTTTAGCCTATCAAGCTAGACTAGCAGCTTCTCAATGGACCAAAGTTAGCCAAAACGCTACTCGCCATTATCACATCCCACCTAATAATGATAAGGAGAACCTTTCATGAATCCGCTGTTATTACGCGAACCAAGCGATGAACATTTATCACGTTCTGCGCTTATTTTGTTCAACATATTAGCGCTAAGCCTAGCTATTTTTAGTATTGCTAATGCTTTTTATCCCTTGGTTTCCGAAACTCAGCGCAATATGATTTTGGGCATGGGATTTGCGGTCGCTTTAGCCATTGCGTATTTTATGTGGATAGAAAATGCTGTTTATGCGCGCCAAGCAGCGCAAGAGCCAATGTTTACGATGATTGGTTGGGTAGCGGCTTTTGTCTTATTGGTTGGCTTACTAGAGTTAACGCGTCGCACTACTGGTTGGGTTATTCCTATTCTCATGTTGATTTCTATTACCTATTTAATCGGTTGGTTTAAATGGTTGCCGGAGATGTTTCGATTTGGTGGGCTAACGATGCAAACCGTGCTTTTCCGTTCTATTTATGGCGATGATGCGCTTTTTGGTTCTATTGCTTCGATTGCGGCAACGTATGTCTTTCTCTTTATTATTTTTGGCACATTCTTATTGCGCGCAGGCGCGGGTGATTTTGTGGTTGATTTAGCGCGCGGAATTGCGGGACGCTTTGTTGGCGGACAAGGTTGGGGAGCCGTTATTGCATCAGGTCTGACTGGAACAATTTCAGGCTCTGCTGTTGCGAACACCGCTTCAACAGGTGTTATCACGATTCCACTAATGAAACGCGCAGGCTTTCCCGCTAAATTTGCCGCAGGCGTAGAAGCGGCGGCTTCAACAGGTGGACAAATCATGCCACCAATTATGGGCGCAGGTGCATTTGTTATGGCATCTACCACGCAAATTCCTTACGAACATATTGTCGCAACCGCATTTTTACCCGCCATGTTATATTTTCTCTCGGTAGCGATGTTTGTGCGGATTGAGGCGAAAAAGCAAGGACTACAAGCCATCAAAGAAGAAAATATTAAGCCACTCTCACAAGCGATGAAAGAGCAAGGCGCAAGCTTTATTATTCCAATTACATTACTCATTATCCTTTTGGTAAAAGGATTTACGCCTACTTATGCGGCTGTTTTCGGTATTATCGCTATCATTGTGTCTAGTTGGTTTACTAAAACCAAAATGGGCTTTCGCGCTTGCATAGAAGCGCTTATTAGTGGTAGTCGTAGCATGATTATGATGGGGATTTTATTGATTGCGGTTGGTATTATCGTAAACATGATTTCTACCGTAGGCATTGGAAACAAATTTTCTTTGATGATTTCTACTTGGGCGGATGGTAATCTTTTGATTGCGATTGTGCTCATTGCCTTAGCATCTCTTATTCTGGGCATGGGGTTACCCGTTACCGCCGCTTATATTGTATTGGCAACCGTTTCCGCGCCCGGACTACGCGATATGATGATTGATGCACAATTAGTGCAAATTATCGCTGACGGAACGCTTGCAGAAGCAGCAAAACCTTTCTTTATGCTCGCTGACCCCTCCATTGGCAATGTGTTAAATGCACCGATGTCGCTTACTGACGCGCAAGCATTATTTGATAAGTTACCCGCTGATATTTTACCAGGCATTCGTGAACAAGCTGTTGATGCGCGTTTAGCAGAAATGGCGTTATTATCAGCGCATATGATTGTCTTTTGGTTATCGCAAGATTCCAATGTAACGCCACCAGTGTGTCTAGCTTCTTTTACCGCGGCGGCAATTGCCAAAACCCCACCAATGGCAACAGGATTTGAAAGTTGGAAGCTCGCAAAAGGGATGTATATCATGCCAGTATTGTTCGCTTATACGCCATTTTTATCAGGTAACTTTTTACTAAGCTTTGAAGTCTTTATCTTTGCTTGTTTTGGTGTCTATGCCCTTGCAGCAGCGATGCAAGGCGCAATGGAGCGTCCTCTAAGCTGGGCGTGGCGCATACCCTTAGGAATAGTTGGAATATTATTACTCTATCCAAACGATAGCTTACGCATCATAGGATTAGTCAGATTTTTGATTCTGTTTATCCTACATTTAAAATACCTTAAACTGGCAGCACCAATAGCTACACAAGTTTAATATCATCTAAAAACAGAAAACAACGGTTAAACGCTTACTACATCGGTAAGCGTTTAAATTTTAACTAATAATTAGTTATTAACCAGAGTATTATAGCAATTAAAGCCGTGATAACTGTTGCCCAACCACCTAGTAAATAACGCGGAATACGATGTGTTGGAATATAACCAAATCCTCTTACCAATGCCGCGCTCATCGACCAAAACAAAAACATAGCAATACGATGCGAAACATGTGGATTTTTTTCTGGCACAATCAACATTGGCATAATAGATAAAGAAATCATCAACAAACTGCCCCAAAACAGAAGGAAAAAGTTTGTTTTTACCGTAGGAGGATTAGCTTTAGACATCATATAAACTCCTCAATGATAGCTAGATTGCAAAAAACACATACAGAGATAATCCAATAAAAAACGGAAAAACAGTATGTTATTTTTATATTGTATGTATTTTTAGAGAACTCTGCTACATCACAATGCCGCTATTGATAAATGTGTTTTTAACGCGTGTTGTAGCCAAATAAACATTTTTCTCTAATAAGAGCGGCTATCGCTTCTGGTACAGAATTTTCCCATCCTTCTCTATTATGCTGAATAGCCGTCAGAACCTCACGAGATTTAATATGGAAAAGCTCTGCATGACTGTCATTGATAGGTCTAATATAACCATTTGTTGTTAAATGCTGATATAAATACTGTAAACTTTCCGGTAATTCAATATTCTGACAAGTAATTTCCTCGCCATCATCGCCTAATTCTGGATAAGCATAAACAATCGTATTATCAGGAAATAACTTACCAAATCCCTCTAAAATACCGCCTTCAACCCCACGATAGAAATCCGTATCAAAAATTTGTCGCAACGCATCCATGCCCATCACAATCCCAATTTGCTTTTGGGTAAATTGACGGAAATACGCGCGCAAACGGAAGTAACGCACATAATCAGAAATCATCACATGATAACCAAGCGCCGTGAGCTGATCAACCCGCTCAATAAAATCACGGTCATTAATCTCTTCATTTTCACTGCTAAGCTGATTGAGCGTAATCTCGGCAAGACGCAAAGTATTATCCTCATCGACCCCTACCAGTTGCGCGAACTCTCGCATCCCTTGCTCCATCATATCTTCATTGAGAAGCGTATAAGGCTTAAAATTCCCACGAGTAACCAACACATTTTTCTTATAAAGCAACTCCGCAGGCACACGAACCTCGCCTTCAGGATTAAACATCACCGCTCGAGTTTTCCAAGAACGAATCAAATGCAAATTCAACAAACGATTATCTTGCTCCTCAAAATATGGGCCAAAAAACTCAATACTATCAATCTCTAACCGATCAGCCTCTAAACCATCCGTTAAGCTATCAATAATTTTTCTTGGATCGCTAAAATGGTAATAAGCGCTATGGATTAAATTAACGCCTAAAACACCCAATGCCTCTTGCTGCGCATTCGCATTATTATCCAACATCCTCACATGAACGATAATATCGCTTGGAGGTGCTTCTGGATACAGCTGCAAACGCACTCCACACCAGGCATGGCATTCATTATTACGATTAAAACTTTTTGCTGCTACTGTTGCCGCATACGCAAAAAACGTCGAACTTTTAGGTCGAGTATCTCTTACCCGCTCAATCACTTGTGAAAATTCTCGCTCCAACATCGCAAACACACGATTACGACTCACATATCGACGATTGGGTTCAGCACCATAAATCGCATCAGAAAACTGCATATCATAAGCCGACATCGTTTTTGCAATCGTCCCTGCCGCCGCACCCGCACGGAAAAACTGCCGAGCCACCTCTTGACCTGCACCAATTTCTACAATCGTGCCATATTTCCGCTCATCTAAATTTAGCTGCAACGCCTTATCTTGAGTGGTCTGTTCATTTTTCGCTGACATTATTCCCTAATCCTTCTCAAAAATACTAAAATGATACAGGATTTTTACTTACCTCGTAGCTGGCGTCAGCAGAAAACATGGTAAATTTCTCATTTTTTCTGCCAGAAAAATTCGCTATGATGAAAACATCATTTACTTAGGAGGATATATGGCTAACGTCTTACTATTTTTAACCGACGGCTTTGAAGAAATTGAAGCGCTTGCAACCGTAGATGTCTTACGTCGTGGAGAAGTGGATGTCAAAACCATTTCGCTGACGGGAAAACCAATCGTTACTGGCAGTCACCATATTCCTGTTCAAGCCGATCAACTTTTTGAGCAAACCAACTTTTCTGATGTAGATATGCTCATCATCCCCGGTGGAACAAAAGCCTTTAATGACTATCCCGCTTTGAAAGAAACCATTCAAACCCATTACAATAAGGGTAAAAAAATTGCTGCTATTTGTGCCGCGCCAATGGTCTTTGGCACAATGGGGCTTCTCAAAGGCAAAAA
Source organism: Suttonella ornithocola (assembly GCF_001889065.1). Taxonomy (GTDB): domain Bacteria; phylum Pseudomonadota; class Gammaproteobacteria; order Cardiobacteriales; family Cardiobacteriaceae; genus Suttonella_A; species Suttonella_A ornithocola. Next base: position 5,060 of record NZ_LWHB01000123.1, read on the forward strand.
AGCCACTTGTTATCCAGGTTTTGAAGAATACCTAGAAGGCGCGGAAGTTCAAAAAGGTACTGCCGTTGTTGTTGATGGGCTCATTACCACTGGACGCGGCCCTTCACTGGCAATCTCTTTTGCCTTAGAACTTCTCGCTCAATTAACCACAAAAGAAAATAGCCAGAAAGTCGCCGAAGGACTGTTGATAGCGCAAAATAAATAATCGCTTTTAACCGCATTAAGCTTAATTAAAACCCAAGCCATTTCACATTATTGATAGTCTTCCTAATGAAGGCTATCAATAATCAAATAAAGCGAAAACCTCATTAATTATTCAAGAGATTATTTAAAAACTGCAAACCTTCTTTAGCTCCTAAGGATAGTCCGAGATGCTTATCATTAGTCACCTGATATTCATTCATATTAAAGGTGCGTTAAAATACTCACTATATACTTGAGAAAAATCCTAGACTTTAAAACCTTTTAATACATTGATATTGAGAAAAGCAATTCTCTTTAGATGATTTGATAACATCCCTGCATTCTTTCCAAATTACTACCAGCTTATTCAATGACAGTAAATGCTTCTCCTCTGTCGCTTACAAGCTCAGAGTCACGATAGCGATCTTGTAAGACCGCTAGCGCAATATAATTTTCTTCAATAATTGCACTTTGCAAAACAATGGCCGCGGGATAATCACCTACTTTTAGCACTTCTCCCAAAACCGTAGGAGTACTTCCCGTTAACCGGGCTAAATGGCGTTTTATACCACCTTTGTAATGCGCTCGCGCAATGGCTTCTTGTCCAATATAACAACCTTTTTGATAGGATAATCCGCCATTCTTTTCTAAACCTAACATTTGCGGTAAAAATTGATCCGCTGTTTCTGCATAGATTTCGACAAATTCCGCTTGAATAAGCGCTTGGCTACTTAAATCGCCTAATCCACCTAAATATAGCTTTGAATGCTCTAATATCACTTTTCGACTATTGTCAGAAAGCGATTGTAATTGTGTTGTTTCATCACGTGAAATTTGCACATCCTTATGCAAAGCAAACATTTTCAGACGTTTTTCTAAAAATTCTGCGCGTTCTTTTAATAGGAGCAAACGAAAGGTCTGGGCAATTTTTATTACCCACATCGTTGCCAATACTTTTCCTTGTGGTGTGCAGTGCGCAGCAGGCAACCAACTATCCGGTGCTAAAGAAGAAATATCAGCTGTCAGTTGTCCTTGCAAGAATTCTTGTGCATCTTTACCTGAGATAACAAATTGTATTCGTTTTATTTTATTAACCATTTATTTTTAAGCGGTTTAATATATTGAAAGATTGGCGTATTATAACAGACCCTTACTATTTAATAACGTATGGAACTCATATGATTGAAAATGATAATAATTCACAAAAAGCTTCTCCCACCTCTGATACAGTTCCACCTTCAGAAGAGCAACCCACCGCTCAACCTGATGAAATTGGAGGACCTAAAGGACTAGAACCTACGCGTTATGGCGATTGGGAGCGCAAAGGTCGCTGCATTGATTTTTAATCTATCATCTATTACTTAAGAGGCAATCATGAATAAAGATAATCGTCCACTTTCGCCCCATTTGCAGATTTATAAATTGCCTATGGCTGCGAAAATGTCTATTTTGCACCGTATTACCGGCGTTGTTAGTTGTGCTGGTTTAGTATTGCTGACTATTTGGCTAGCAATGACAGCAACTGGCGAAACTGGTTGGCATGATGCAAATAAGCTATTCCATAATGCACTTATTGTTCTCATTCTTTTTGCTTTTTCGGGCGCTCTGATTTATCACCTATGCAATGGTATTCGCCATCTAACCTGGGATGCTGGTAGTAAACATCTCACCATTGATGGGGTCAAAAAATCAGGAAAAGTTACTTTAATTGCAACGGCAGTCCTAACTTTGGTTCTTTGGATTGGCATTTGGTGGTAAGCAAGGAGAATTTATGAGCATTTTAACCGCTTTAAAACAAGCAAAAGGATTGGGTTCTGGGCATAATGGTACCCATCACTTTATCGTACAGCGTTTAACGGCTGTTATGTTGATTCCTTTAGTACTATATTTCCTTTATGCCATTATTCTATTAACCGGTGCAAAGACATTCGCTGATGTTACCCATTGGTTCGCCAACCCTTTTAATAGTGGTGTTTTAATTACTTTTTTAGTTACCGCTTTTTATCATGCCGCTTTAGGCTTACAAGTCGTAATAGAAGACTATATTCATTGCGAGAAAAGCAAATGGCTATTATTAATTGCAGTTCGTGGATTAGGTGTTTTATTCGCCATTATTGCTGTCGTTTCTGTTTTGCGCTTAGCCCTTGCTTATTAAAAAGAGAGAAAATTCATGAGTCAAGAATATAAAATTCATCATCATAGTTATGATGTTGTTGTTGTTGGAGCAGGCGGTGCAGGTCTGCGTGCTACCTTTGGCATGGCACTCGAAGGCTTAAAAACAGCGTGTGTTACAAAAGTTTTCCCTACTCGCTCACATACGGTTGCTGCACAAGGTGGCGTTGCTGCTGCATTAGGTAATATGGGCGAAGATAAGTGGCAATGGCACTTTTACGATACGGTTAAAGGCTCTGACTGGTTGGGCGACCAAGATGCGATTGCCTATATGTGTCGTGAAGCTATCCCAGCCATCATTGAACTTGAGCATTATGGTGTTCCTTTCTCTCGTACCAAAGAAGGAAAAATTTATCAACGTCCGTTTGGTGGAATGACCACAAATTTTGGGGAAGGACAAGCGCAACGAACCTGTGCAGCAGCCGACCGCACAGGTCATGCAATGTTACACACTCTCTATCAACAAGCGCTCAAACATCATGCAGAATTTTTTATCGAATATTTTGCAACTGATTTATTAATGGGCGAAGATGGCAGCTGTCGCGGCGTAATCGCATTAGACTTACAAACTGGTGAGCTACACGTCTTTAATGCGCAAATTGTAGTATTAGCAACAGGCGGTTATGGACGCGCATGGTTATCATGCACTTCTGCTCATACCTGTACCGGAGACGGTAACGGCATGGTATTACGCGCTGGTATCGCCTTACAAGATATGGAATTTACCCAATTCCACCCAACCGGTATTTATGGTTCTGGATGTTTAATGACAGAAGGTTGTCGTGGAGAAGGTGGCTACTTAACCAATGGTGAAGGGGAACGCTTCATGGAGCGTTACGCACCAACTGCAAAAGATCTTGCTTCTCGTGATGTCGTTTCTCGTTCAATGTCGATTGAAATCCGGGAAGGTCGTGGCGTTGGTAAACATAAAGACCATATTCACCTACACCTTGAGCATTTAGGTGCCGATGTTATCCATAAACGCTTACCCGGAATCGCTGAAACAGCACGTATTTTTGCAGGCGTAGATGTGACAAAAGAACCTAGCCCAGTTATCCCAACGGTTCACTACAACATGGGCGGTATTCCAACCAATTATCATGGTGAAGTTGTCCAACTTAAAGACGGCAATCCAGACAACGTAGTGCCCGGATTAATGGCAATTGGCGAAGCAGCTTGCGTATCTGTTCATGGGGCAAACCGCTTAGGTTCTAATTCCTTATTAGACTTAGTTGTTTTTGGTAGAGCAGCAGCGCATCGAGCACGCGAAATCGTCAAACCAAACAGTAAGCCTGAGCCAATCCCAGCAGCAGCATTAGAAAAAGCGCTTGATCGCTTTGCTAGCATTCATCATGCGCGTGGAGATGTTTCTAGCTTCGAAATTCGTCAAAATATGCAGCGAACTATGCAAACACACGCAGCCGTTTTCCGAACCTCTGATAGCCTCAAAGAAGGTGTAGAAAAAATGGATAAAATCTTCCATGATTTTGCAAACATTAAAATTGCAGATGAAAGCCTGAATTGGAACAGCGACTTGGTTGAAACCTTTGAATTGGCCAACCTCCTTTCTTGTGCACAAGTTTCTATCGTGGCAGCTGAAAACCGCCACGAAAGCCGAGGTGCTCACGCACATGAAGACTATCCAGAACGTGATGATAAAAACTGGATGAAGCACACGCTCACTTGGCTTGATAACGACGGTAGCGTTCGCATTGACTATCGCCCTGTCCACGATTACACCGGCACAGACGACGTCGATTATGTTCAACCGAAAAAACGTGTGTACTAAAAAGGAAAATCATCATGGCAGAATTCAAACTTCCTGCAAACTCAGTTGTTAAAGAAGGTAAATACTACCCCGCACCAGCAGATGCTAAAAACGTCCGTACCTTTAAAATCTATCGTTGGGATCCAGGTAAAAACGAAAATCCGCGCACCGATACCTACGAAATCGATATGGATGACTGCGGACCAATGGTGCTTGACGCTCTACTTAAAATCAAAAACGAAATCGATAGCACCTTGACTTTCCGTCGTTCCTGTCGTGAAGGCATCTGTGGTAGCTGTGCGATGAACATTGATGGCACCAATACACTTGCTTGCATTTGCGCAACCGATAAAGTTGAAGAAGGCAAAACCGTTAATATCTATCCTTTACCGCATATGCATGTTGTTAAAGACCTTGTGCCTGATTTAACCCATTTCTATGCACAGCACGCTAGCATTAAACCTTGGCTACAAACAGAAACACCTGCACCAGAACGTGAGCGTCTTCAAAGTGAAGAAGAACGCGCTAAACTCGATGGACTTTATGAATGTATCCTTTGTGCTTGCTGCTCTACTTCATGCCCAAGCTATTGGTGGAACGGCGATAAATATCTAGGACCCGCAATCCTATTGCAAGCTAATCGTTGGATACAAGACAGTCGCGACGAAGCCACGGGTGAACGCCTAGACTTCCTAGAAGATAGCTTCAAACTCTATCGTTGCCACACCATTATGAACTGCACCAACACCTGTCCAAAAGGACTTAACCCCGCAAAAGCCATTGCGGAAATCAAACAAAAGTTGATTGAACGTCAAGTCTAGTAACAAATTAAAAGCGAGCAAATTAAACATCTGCTCGCTTCTAAGGTTAATTTCTAGTATAACTGAATGAGTTTAGCTTACATACAAACCGATAAGATGCAGTAGCGCGCATTAGTACGGTAAGCCAAACCAACGGTATGTAAGTTAAAGACATTTAGCTATAGTGGTTTAAAAAGTATGCTCATCACAAACCCGAGCATAATTAATATAGCTCTAGACTAGCAGAAACACAAGCTGCTACTCTAGAAAAATGGGCAAAGTGGATATTGAATTAACGTTGTATGCATTTTTTAGAAAGTTGGCTATAACAATTTTGAGACCTTTGCAAAAAATATAAAATAGAGAAATTTCAATTTTTAGTAGTGGTTTGAAAAGTATGCTAAACATACTCTTACAAAAAATACTTCTTTTAATATATTGATATCTAAATGCTTAACTGCCATTGGATTATTTGATAATATTCCAGCATACTTTTCAAACCACTACCTAAAATCATAATGTTAATTTTTCTACTAATAGCAAAAATTAGTATAAAACGGAATTTTGCAAAGATCTCAAACTGTATTATATAAAAATAAGGCATAGACAAATATCATCTATAGCCTTATATAAATACAGAAAATATTATATAAGTATGTATTAATTATTTAACTCTATTCTCTAAATTAGATAAATCAGTTTCTTCATCTACGGTTAAATCTGAACTTAATTTTTCTACTATCTTATTTCCTATTCCTTTAACCTTAGCTAAGTCGGCAACACTAGAAAATTGTCCATTTTCTTCACGATATTCCACAATAGATTTTGCTTTAGACTCGCCAATCCCTTTTAACAACACCAACTCATCTACTGTTGCTGTATTAATATTAATTTTTGCAAAAATAGTGGTACTTATTAAAGCTAAAACTAAACAAAAAAACTTTTTCACTTAGTACTCCTTTTCAAATCTATTAAAATGGTAAGAAATAATACTAATAATAGAATTAAATTAAAAGAAATTTATCTTTATAAGAAATTACATATATAGTCAAATCACTTATAATCCAATCTATCCAAAGCAGATATAAAGAGCAACTTGTAGTAGAATTATCAAAAACAAACTGAGCATATCCTATGACCTACTGCCGCCAATTCCGACAGAAAATTCTTAACGATATTGCTAATGGAGAAACTTGGCGCGCTGTTGCAAAGCGCTACAAGATCAGCAAATTCACCGTCTATAGCTGGATTAAAAATCCCCATCCTAAAGGCTTTAC